>CAKZXZ010000100.1 GCA_937883775.1 uncultured Paracoccaceae bacterium | reverse complement strand
ATAAAACCAGTGACTGGCGTGCCAATGACCCAAACCTCGCGGTCGCTAAAGACGAAGTCGCGGTAAAACTCGCGCACATCCTCTTTGCTGTGAATACGCGGCATCCAGTCTTGGGCGTCGATCCAATTGTCCAGGATGTCGGCACAAATCACCGCATCCGACGCCAGACCCAGCCGGATCGTTGTCGAAACGGGCACGGCTTCAATCATAAGAATGCCCCGCACGCAGGCCTTCCCGCACCCGATGCGCGATGTCTAGAAACTCGGGCGTTTCGCGCAGATCCAGAGGCCGTTCCGCAGGCAGCGGGCTGTCTATGATATCGGTGATCCGGCCCGGACGCGGGCTCATCACGACAATCTTGGTCGACAGATACACCGCCTCGGGGATCGAGTGGGTCACGAAGGCAATCGTCTTTTTCGTCTGCGCCCAAAGCTGCAAAAGCTGCTCGTTCAGGTGATCGCGGACGATCTCGTCCAGCGCGCCGAACGGCTCGTCCATCAGCAGGATCTCTGCATCAAACGCAAGCGCCCGCGCGATGGAGGCACGCTGCTGCATCCCGCCCGACAATTGCCACGGATACTTCTTTTCGAACCCCGCAAGATCCACCATCTCAAGCGTCTTTGCGACCCGCTCTGACTGGTCAGCTTTCGAATAGCCCATGATCTCCAACGGCAGCCGGATATTCCCGCCAATCGTGCGCCACGGGTAAAGCCCAGCATGCTGGAAGACATAGCCATAAGCGCGTGACCGGCGGGCCTCATCCGCAGTCATCCCGTTGACAGAGAGCGCCCCCGCCGTTGGCGTCTCCAACCCTGCGATACAGCGCAGGAACGTCGTCTTCCCGCAACCCGACGGGCCGATGAAGCTGACAAATTCGCCC
Source organism: uncultured Paracoccaceae bacterium (assembly GCA_937883775.1). Taxonomy (GTDB): domain Bacteria; phylum Pseudomonadota; class Alphaproteobacteria; order Rhodobacterales; family Rhodobacteraceae; genus JAHTBL01. The sequence continues at coordinate 2,534 of CAKZXZ010000100.1, read as the reverse complement.
TCTTCAATGTTCAGATCAACATCCTTGAGCGCATGCACAGGACCATCATTGGTCTGAAACGTCAGGTTCAAACCTTGCGCAGAAATCTTCGGTTGCTGGCTCAATGCGTGCTCATTTCTCTTGGTATTTTAAACGCCGGTGGCAGGAATGCCCGTGCGCTCCACTGGGCGCGGCGCGGTCAGGTCTTTCCAGCTGGATAGCGCGCGGTTCACCGGCGCATTGCCTTCGCGGGCGACAAACTTGCCGTGGCCTTCCTGCGTGCGGATGTCACCGTCATGGACGGCGACATGGCCTTTGGTCAGCGTGAAGCGCGGCAGACCGGTCACCTCTTTGCCCTCGAAGACGTTGTAATCAATGGCAGATTGCTGCGTATCTGCAGTGATGGTTTTGGACTTCTCCGGATCCCAGACAACCAGGTCCGCATCCGCACCGACCAGAATAGCGCCCTTCTGCGGGTAGCAATTCAGGATCTTCGCGATGTTGGTCGAGGTCACGGCGACGAACTCATTCAGCGTTAGCCGCCCCGTCTTGACGCCGTGCGTCCACAGCATCGGCATCCGGTCTTCAAGTCCGCCCGTGCCGTTGGGGATCTTGGTGAAATCGCCCACGCCATAGCGCTTCTGCTCGGTCGTGAACGCACAGTGATCCGTGGCCACAACCGACAAGGACCCCGCCTGCAAGCCCGCCCACAAGCTGTCCTGATGCTGCTTGTTGCGGAAGGGCGGCGACATCACGCGCCGCGCGGCATGGTCCCAATCGTCGTGGAAATACTCGCTTTCATCCAGCGTCAGGTGCTGAATAAGTGGCTCCCCCCACACGCGCTTGCCCTGCTGGCGCGCCCGCCGGATCGCCTCATGGGCTTCCTCGCAAGACGTGTGCACGACATACAAAGGCACGCCCGCCATATCCGCGATCATGATCGCGCGGTTCGTGGCCTCCCCTTCAACCTGCGAGGGACGCGAATAGGCATGCGCCTCAGGTCCGGTATTGCCCTCGGCCAGCAGCTTGGCGCTGAGTTCCGCGATCACATCGCCATTCTCCGCATGCACCATCGCCACGCCGCCCAGCTCCGACAGGCGTAGGAAAGACGAATAAAGCTCGTCATCATTGACCATCAACGCGCCCTTATAGGCGAGGAAATGCTTGAACGTGGTGATCCCGCGCTCTTCGATGACGGTCTTCATTTCGTCAAAGACCTGCTCCCCCCACCAGGTCACCGCCATGTGGAAGGAGTAATCACAATTCGCACAGGTCGACTTGTTATCCCACCGCTTGAGCGCATCCAGCAGGCTTTCCCCGGGGTTCGGCAGCGCGAAATCCACGACCATCGTGGTGCCCCCTGTCAAAGCCGCCCGCGTCCCGCTTTCAAAATCATCCGAGGAATAGGTGCCCATGAACGGCATCTCTAGATGCGTGTGCGGGTCAATTCCACCGGGCATGACATAGCAGCCGGTTGCGTCGAGTTCCTCATCGCCCTTTAGGTCCGGCCCAATCTCAGTGATCTTGCCGCCGTCGATCAGCACATCCGCCTTGTACGTCAGATCATGGGTGACGACGGTGCCGTTCTTGATGACTTTGGTCATGTCAGGTCCTTTCTTCGGAGCGAACTCACTCCACAATCTCCGCCGTATTCAGCACCGCGTGCAGCAACACATCCGTGCCCGCTTGCGCCCACTCTTTGCTGATCTCCTCGGCCTCGTTATGCGAAAGCCCGTCAACGCAGGGGCACATAATCATCGCCGTGGGTGCCACATCATTGATCCAGCACGCATCATGCCCTGCGCCCGAGACGATATCCATATGGCTGTAACCCAGCTCTTCCGCCGCATCGCGCACGGCGGCCACGCAGGTCTGATCAAACGCGGGCGGGTCGAACTGGCCCACGATATGGCATTCAAACTCCACACCGATTTCTTCACAAATCTTCGGCGCGCGTTCTTCGAACTCGGCTACCATCGCGTTCAGTTTGTCCAGCAAATGGGTGCGCATATCGACGGTGAAAACGACCTTCCCCGGAATGATGTTGCGCGAGTTCGGATAGACGTCGATATGCCCGATCGCGCCCACCGCATTGGGCTGGTTCTTCATCGCGATCTCATGCACCAGCTCTGTCACCAGCGCCAAACCGCGCCCCGCATTCTTGCGCATCGACATCGGGGTGGAGCCCGTGTGGCTCTCCTTGCCGGTCACCGTGCATTCGATCCAGCGGAGCCCTTGGCCATGGGTGACAACACCAATCTCCTTGCCCTCGGCCTCCAGGATCGGCCCCTGCTCGATATGCAGCTCGAACATTGCGTGCATGTCGCGCGCACCAACAGCCTCGTCACCAACCCAGCCAATACGCTTCAGCTCATCGCCAAAGCTTTTGCCCTCCGCATCAACGCGCTCATACGCCCAGTCCTGCGTGTGTTTCCCAGCAAAAACGCCCGACGACAGCATCGCCGGTGCAAACCGCGTGCCTTCCTCATTCGTCCAGTTCGTCACGACAATCGGATGCTTGGTCTTCACGTCCAGATCGTTGAGGGTCCGGATCA
>CAKZXZ010000099.1 GCA_937883775.1 uncultured Paracoccaceae bacterium | reverse complement strand
GGCCTTGCCCCCGTGATCGTGGACGAGATCGAAAAGACGCTCATCCACATCAAGGAACAAGGCATGACAACGGTGATTGTTGAGCAAAACGCCGTGCGTGCCTTGGAGTTGGCGGACCGGGCTGTGATCCTCGATACCGGCGGGATCGTCTTTGACGGCACGGCTGCCGAAGTGCTTGAGAACGCCGAACTGCGGGCCGAATACCTGGCCATCTAAAACAGTGCACCCCGGGCCTGCCCCGGGGCCTTGCGAATGCCGGGGAAGCCCTTCAGGTCTTTCCCCTCGCAATTCCCTCCCGCTCCCCCACATATTGACAAGGCTTGGCGCTTTTCACTACGTCAACCTTGCACTATACCTGTGCGAAATCAGGGCCGAAGCGCCTGTTGGGGACCACGAGGGCAAGACAAAAAATGACAAAGACAAAATCCCACGAAGGCGATGTAGAGTTCATTCAGGCGCTGGCTGAATTGCTGCGTGCCAATGATCTGACCGAACTTGAAGTCCGCCGCGAATATGGCGACGACAACTCGCTGGATGTCCGCGTGGCCCGTACCCCGCAAGTGGTTCAGCAGGTTGCCGCGCCTGCGGCTCTGGCTGCACCTGCAGCACCCGCTGCCGCAGCACCTGCCCCCGCCGCAGCGGCAACAGCCGCGCCTGCTGGCGATGATCCGGCCAGCCACCCCGGCGCTGTCACCTCGCCCATGGTCGGCACGGTTTACATGCAGGCCGAACCCGGCGCGCCCTCGTTCATCTCGACCGGCCAACAGGTCAGCGAAGGTGAGACGTTGCTGATTATCGAAGCCATGAAAACGATGAACCAGATCCCCGCGCCGAAATCCGGCACGGTCACGCGTATCTTGGTCGAAGACGGCGCCCCGGTCGAGTTCGGCGCTCCGCTGGTTATCATCGAATAAGGCGCGGATATGTTTGATAAAATCCTTATTGCGAACCGGGGCGAGATTGCGCTGCGGGTGATCCGCGCCGCGCGCGAAATGGGCATCCAATCGGTGGCTGTGCATTCCACCGCTGATGCGGATGCGATGCATGTGCGCATGGCCGATGAAAGTGTGTGCATCGGTCCGCCGCCGGGCACCGACAGCTATCTGTCGATCCCTGGCATCATCTCGGCCTGCGAAATCACGGGCGCACAGGCGATCCACCCCGGCTATGGGTTCCTGTCCGAAAACGCCAATTTCGTGCAGATCGTCGAGGATCACGACATTACGTTCATCGGCCCCACGGCCGAACATATCCGCATTATGGGCGACAAGATCACCGCAAAGGACACCATGAAGAAGCTGGGTGTGCCTTGCGTGCCTGGCTCAGATGGTGGCGTGCCTGATCTGGACACCGCCCGCAAAGTTGCCGCAGATATCGGTTATCCGGTCATCATCAAAGCCACCGCAGGGGGCGGCGGGCGTGGTATGAAGCTGGCCAAAACGGCGGATGATCTGGACGAAGCGTTTCAAACCGCGCGCGCGGAAGGCAAATCAGCTTTCGGCAATGACGAGGTCTATATCGAGAAATATCTGACCACACCGCGCCACATCGAAATTCAGGTGTTTGGCGACGGCAAGGGCAATGCGGTTCATTTGGGCGAGCGCGATTGCTCCCTGCAACGGCGCCACCAAAAGGTGTTCGAAGAGGCCCCCGGCCCCGCGATTGACGCTGAAACCCGCGCCAAGATCGGTAAAATCTGTGCCGATGCGGTGGCTGGCATCAACTATATCGGTGCAGGCACGATCGAGTTTCTTTATGAAAACGGTGAATTCTACTTCATCGAGATGAACACCCGTCTGCAGGTCGAACACCCGGTGACCGAGGCCATCTTTGGTGTCGATCTGGTTCGCGAACAGATCCGCGTGGCCGAAGGTCTGCCGATGTCGTTCACCCAGGATGATCTGGAGCTGAACGGCCACGCCATCGAAGTGCGCATCAACGCGGAAAAGTTGCCCAATTTCTCGCCCTGCCCCGGCAAGGTCACAGCATATCATGCCCCCGGCGGCCTTGGCGTGCGCATGGATAGCGCGCTTTATGACGGCTATTCGATCCCGCCTTATTACGACAGCCTGATCGGCAAGCTGATCGTGCATGGCCGCGATCGGCCCGAAGCCTTGGCCCGCCTGAACCGCGCCTTGGGAGAGCTGATTGTCGACGGGATCGACACGACCCTCCCCCTTTTCCATGCGCTTTTGGCGGAAGAGGCTGTGCAAACCGGTGATTATAATATCCACTGGCTTGAGAAATGGCTGGAGACGAACCTCGCCTAAGGCCATAGCGCGGGCGTCTCTGTTGGAGAAGACATGGACGCCGTCCTGACCCCTGAACTGATGTTGCGTGCCTACACGATGGGCATTTTTCCGATGTCTGAAGGGCGCGACGACCCCGAGGTGTTTTGGGTTGATCCAAAGCGGCGCGGCATTCTGCCTTTGAACGGCTTTCACATCTCGCGCTCGCTGGCGCGACGGATACGGCAAGAGCCGTTTCTACTGACGGTGAATGAAGCCTTTGACCGCGTCGTTGCAGCCTGCGCAGATCGCGATGAAACCTGGATCAATCCAACGATTCAAAATCTTTACGCGACCCTGCACCGCGCTGGATTTGCCCATAGCCAAGAGGTGTGGGACGGCCCCGAACTGGTCGGCGGCGTCTACGGTGTCACCATCGGGGCCGCGTTTTTCGGGGAAAGCATGTTCAGCACGCGGCGCGATGCGTCAAAGATCGCGCTGGCCTATCTGGTAGATCGGCTCCGGGTTGGCGGCTTTCAGCTTTTTGACACGCAGTTTGTCACCCCGCATCTGGTCAGCCTCGGTGCGCAGGAGATACCGCGTGCCGCCTATCGCGAGATGCTTGACGAAGCGATTGACGCGGATGGCAATTTCTATGCGCAAGAAGAGGTGCCGGACGGCTATTCGGTACTACAGCGCAATACCCAGACGTCATAGCGCGGATGATCGAGCGGGTTCAGCGCAGGCGCCGACGCGACCATCCAGCCCGAAAAGACCATCTGCCGCTCGACCGCGTCGTAAATTTCAAGCCACGCATAGGCGTTGCCCGCCGGGTTGTCTGTAGGATAGCGGCATTGACCAAGCGACACTTGCAAACGGCCCACCATCTTGGCCTCACCAGCCAGGAGCGTCATGTCGACCAATTCGCCACTGACCTTATCAAGACCGCGGATCGTGGCGCCCGGTGCAGTGCTGACTTGCTGGGCCGAGGCGACCCCCGCACAGGCCACAAACAGAGCGGCCCAAAGCGCCTTCATTCGCCATTGCCCGACACGAAACGCAGCAGAAGCGAAATCAGGCTGACCGAGCTTTGCGTGTCCACAATCTCGTCCCCCGGTTCAAGATTGAAGGGCGATCCACCTGGCACCAGCTCGACGAAATTGCCGCCCAGCAGCCCTTCAGAGGCGATGGCGACCGATGTGTCATCGGGCACAGCAATACCGTCCGCAATCGCAAGCGTCGTATCCGCACGAAAGGTTTCTGCATTCAGATCAAGAGCTTTGACACTGCCGACTGTCACGCCTGCCATGCGCACATCCGTTCCGACCGCGATCCCCTCGACCGAGCGGAAGCTGGCCGTCAGATCGTATTCGCCTGTTTCAGCGCTATAGCCCGTGGCCTGACCTGCGTAGACCAGAAACCCGATAGCAGCAGCCAAAACGGCGGTGCCGACGATCACTTCGGTTGTATTTTCAGACATGACCCACCCAAGCCTTGCATCGTTATTATTCGGGGCTCCAGGCCTCGTAATCGGTTTTCGCCTCAGGCGTTTTGCGGCGGATTGAGCCAGCAGGCGCATAGGCCAGCGCCGTTCCAGTCAGGTTTTCCTGATGCGGTTTTTCCCATGGCTTATGGGCCAAAGGCGCCTCGGTCGGCGGCGTGTCCCATGTGCGGTGCAACCAGCCATGCCATTCAGGCGCCACGCGCGACGCCTCTGCCTCGCCATTGAAAATCACCCAACGGCGCGTGTCATCGCGGTTTTTGTAGAACACATTGCCTTGGGCATCTTCGCCAACACGGACGCCCTTACGCCATGTCCACAACTGGGTCCCCAGCGTTTGGCTGTCCCACCATGTCACGGCACGCAAAACTGTTCTCAAGATACCCATCGGGGCCTCCGGCTTTCGATGCGCCAGCTATGCCCGATCCACCGGTTCCCGTCCAGTGGACCGATCAGCTCGCGCTTGCGCTTTCTTTCTCACCTTCGGCGTGGATCATCAGCGGTTGCGCATCCGGGCCGACCGCTTCTTCGTTCACCACAACTTCGGTGACGCTGTCCATACCGGGCAAATCAAACATCGTGTTCAGCAGGATATCCTCAAGGATCGAACGCAAACCACGCGCACCTGTCTTGCGTTCAATCGCACGTTTGGCGATGGCAGACAGGGCGTCTTCGGTAAAGGTCAGCTTGGTATCTTCCAACTCGAACAGGCGCTGATATTGGCGGACCAATGCGTTCTTGGGCTGCGTCAGGATCGTGACCAGCGCGTCTTCATCAAGGTCTTGCAGGGTCGCGATAACCGGCAAACGGCCCACAAATTCGGGGATCAAGCCAAATTTCAGTAGATCTTCCGGCTCAAGCTCGGTGAACATCTCACCGACGCCGCGGTCGTCGTTGTTACGCACGTCAGCGCCAAAACCCATGGCAGAGCCCTTGCCGCGCTGTGCGATGATCTTTTCAAGACCGGCAAACGCACCGCCGCAGATGAATAGGATATTCGTCGTGTCGACCTGCAGGAATTCCTGCTGGGGGTGCTTGCG
>CAKZXZ010000098.1 GCA_937883775.1 uncultured Paracoccaceae bacterium | reverse complement strand
GCACGAGAAACTGCAACGCAAACTCGCCGTGCCGAAACAGCGATCCCGGTAGAGCAGATTAAACCGAATCCGGATCAGCCACGCCGGAGTTTTTCCGAGCCTGAGTTACAGGAGCTTGCGGCATCAATTCGGGAAAACGGGATTATTCAGCCGTTGATCGTTCGGCGCCTAGCTGATGCTGAATTCCAGATCGTTGCGGGCGAACGTCGCTGGCGCGCAGCTCAACTTGCGCAACTACATGATGTTCCTGTCGTTATTCGCGAATTAGACGATACCCAAGTTCTTGAATTTGCGATCATTGAGAATATTCAACGCGAAGATCTGAACCCCCTTGAGGAAGGCGCCGGCTATCAGCAGCTCATGGAAACCTTCGGCCACACGCAGGAAAAGCTCGCTGAAGCTATGGGTAAGAGTCGCAGCCATATCGCGAACCTTATGCGATTGCTTCAACTGCCTGAGGATGTTCAAGCCTTTGTACGATCAGGCCAGCTGTCCTCAGGTCACGCGCGTGCCCTTGTCACAAGTGATAACGCGTCTGAGCTGGCAAAGCTGATTGTGAAGGATGGCTTATCTGTTCGGGAAACCGAAAGACTTGTAAAAGCGCCAAAAACAGACACGAATAAGGGCAAATCGATATCAACGGCGCCCCCTAAAGATGCAGATACGAAAGCTCTGGAGGGAGATCTAAAAGCAGCAACAGGTATGAAGGTGGATATCGCGCACGATGCGATCACCAATCGCGGTAAGGTGAGCGTCACCTATTCATCACTTGAACAGCTTGACGAGATTTGCCGCGTTCTTTCTTTGATCGATCGTTAATCAACCAGCAATTCACGAAGGATCGCATTAAGCAATGGCTTACCTTTGCTGAGCACCTTCAGAAATCCGCCTTCAACATCGATAAGCCCCATATCTTTTAAGCTATTGATATTATTTAAGAAATGTCGATTTCTTTGTAGAGGTTCAAGCCTTTTTAGATCAACGCCTTGTTCAACACGAAGACCCATCATTAACATTTCAACAGTTTGATCTGCGGGGCTGACTACTTCAGAGGTTGCATCTCCACTTCCTGTCAGCTCGACCTGGTTCAACCAGGCGTCCGGCATCAATGAGGTTGTTGTTGCCCGTTTTTCACCCTTAATCGTGACACGGCCATGCGCACCTGGGCCAATTCCCACATAGTCGCCATAGGTCCAGTAGATCATATTGTGCTTCGAGAAAGCACCGCCTTTGGCATGGTTAGAGACTTCATAGCCGGCAAATCCATGCTCAACACAAAGCTCTTGAGTAAGCTCATACATGTCCGCCGAAACATCATCATCTGGCAAACCCCGTAACAAACCGCGATCATACCTGGCGCCGAATGCAGTGCCTTCTTCGATCGTCAGTTGATATAGTGACAGATGATCGACCGCCATCGAGAGTGCTTCACGCAACTCGGCTTCCCATTGCGCAAGGGTTTGATCTTGCCTCGCATAGATCAGATCAAAGCTAACTCGATCAAAGCTATGCCGTGCGATTTCAAACGCGCGCTTGCCGTCAGCGACTGAATGAAGACGGCCAAGCCGTTTGAGATCATTATCATTAAGTGCCTGCATCCCCATCGAAACACGGTTAACGCCTGCGTCGCGGAATGCTGCAAATTTTGCGGCTTCAATTGAGGTTGGATTAGCCTCAAGCGAAATCTCGATATCGTTGGCAAACGTCCAGGTTTTGCGTGCAGCCTCAAGAATTCCTGCGACGGTGTCTGGCTGCATCAGGCTTGGTGTACCACCGCCAAAGAATATCGTGTTCAAAACGCGGCCTTTGGTCAAAGCCCCATAACGCGCAATTTCCGAGCGAAAAGCCGAGAGCCACCTGCGCTGATCGACTTTGTCGGATACATGAGAGTTGAAGTCACAGTACGGACATTTGGCCTGACAAAATGGCCAGTGCAGATACAGGCCAAAGCCCGAATTCTGCCAGTCTTCAGTCGTCAAAACAGCCTGCGACGAGCTTTGCAAACGCATCTGCGCGATGACTCATCGCGTGTTTTTTGGCGGGATCCATTTCACCGAATGTTTCGGTTTCACCATCCGGAAGGAACACTGGATCAAAGCCAAACCCATGCTCGCCACGCATTGGCCAGACGACCTGCCCACGTACGATGCCCTCGAATACCTCGTCATGACCATCGGGCCAGGCGAGGCAAAGCGTGCAATTGAATTGGGCGTCTCGCGGTGTGGGCGCGTTTACTTTTTCAAGTTCGGCCCAGACCTTTTCCATCGCCATTGGAAAGTCACGACCATCAGGTGTTTCAGCCCAATCAGCGGTGTAAACGCCTGGCGCGCCGCCCAGAGCATCAACAGAAATGCCGCTATCGTCCGAGAGCGCAGGCATGCCGCTTTCTTTCGCTGCGAAATGCGCTTTGATCTGGGCGTTACCGATGAAGTTGTCTTCTGTCTCATCGGGTTCTTCGAGTCCAAGCGCACCGGCTGAAATGACCTCGACACCGAAAGGTTTCAGAAGATCACCGATTTCGCGGACCTTGCCTGTGTTATGCGAGGCGATCACCAATTTATTTTCGACGAATTTACGCACCTACTGCTGCCTTCTGCGCAGCAACCAATTCGGTAACGCCTTTTTCGGCCAGATCGACAAGCTGATCCATCTGCGCCCGGCTAAATGTTGCGCCTTCGGCTGACATTTGCACTTCGACCAACTGACCAGAGCCCGTGATGATGAAGTTCCCGTCTACACCGGCTTCACTGTCCTCGGGGTAGTCCAGATCAAGAACGGCTTGGCCTGCATATATTCCGCAGCTCACTGCAGCGATATGATCGACAAGCGGATCGGTCACAATATCGCCCGCCTTTATCAGTTTGTTCACAGCCATTCGCAGCGCAACCCAGCCGCCGGTGATAGAGGCACAGCGCGTTCCGCCATCTGCTTGAATGACGTCGCAATCCACAACGATCTGGCGTTCACCCATGGCAACGCGATCAACACCTGCGCGCAGGCTCCGACCGATCAGGCGCTGGATCTCCTGTGTACGCCCGGACTGACCGTTTTTTGCTTCTCGCCGCATTCGTGTGTGGGTCGCCCGCGGTAGCATGCCGTATTCGGCCGTCACCCACCCCAAACCACTGTTCTTCAGGAAAGGTGGCACACGCTCGTCGACCGACGCGGTGCACAAAACATGGGTATCGCCGCATTTGATGAGACATGACCCTTCCGCATGGCGGGTCACGTCCGTCTCAATCGAAATTGTGCGCATGTCATCCAGCGCTCTGCCCGAAGGTCTCATAGCTCATCCTTTGATGTTTAACTGTGGGATACCTATCTCTTAAGCTAGAGCGCAACCCCGATTGACGATGTCAGCCAGACAGATTTAATGAGTGGGGCTCCAATGGGAACGGCGATGTCGGACGAACCGAAAATCCTCGATCAGATGAACGAACGGTCGCGCGAAGTTTTTCGCCGCGTCGTCGAAGGATATCTGGACAGCGGTGACCCGGTTGGTTCGCGGACGCTGACCCGCACAATGTCCGAACGAGTGAGCGCGGCAACAATCCGAAATGTGATGCAGGATCTGGAATATTTGGGTTTGCTCGACAGTCCACATATCTCGGCTGGGCGGGTTCCGACGCAGCTTGGTTTAAGGATGTTTGTCGACGGTATTCTCGAAGTCGCTGATCTGCAAACTGAAGACCGTGACCGTATCGAGCGGACTTTGACATCAAACGAGTCTGACGTCTCGGGCATGCTGGATCGCGTCGGTTCTGCGTTGTCAGGTATTACGCAAGGGGCAAGCCTTGTTCTTACCCCCAAGCATGAGGCCCCGATCAAGCATATTGAATTTGTTTCGCTAGGCCCGGATCGTGCGTTGGTTGTTCTGGTCTTTGCGGATGGCCACGTTGAGAACCGCGTGTTCACGCCGCCTCTGGGGCAAACCCCATCCTCGATGCGCGAGGCTGCAAATTTCCTGAACGCGCTTGCTGAGGGAAAAACGCTCACAGAGCTACGACGCACGATGTCGAAAGATATTTCTACCAGGCGGCAAGAGATAGACAAATTAGCACATGAACTTGTCGAAAGCGGTCTTGCTGTTTGGGAGAATGAGGGGGATTTGCATGAACGCCTGATCGTGCGGGGGCGGGCGAATCTGTTGAATTCAGAGGCCGAGACGGCGGATCTTGATCTTATAAAAACGCTCTTTGATGATCTGGAGCGCAAGCGTGATATCGCTGAATTCCTTGAACTCACCGATGAAGGCGATGGTGTGCGCATTTTTATCGGTTCCGAGAACAAGCTTTTTTCACTTTCGGGTTCCTCTTTGGTGGTCTCTCCCTATATGAACGCGGACCGTAAGATCATTGGTGCCGTTGGCGTCATTGGGCCGACCCGTCTCAATTACGGACGGATTGTGCCCATCGTCGATTACACCGCGCAGTTGGTCGGGAAATTGATCTCGGACCGGGGCTAGAAAGAAAAGTAGATGGCAGACGCGAAGAAAGAAGACGAGTTTCTGGACGATGTGGAAATGGCTGAGGCAGAGGAATTTGCCGAGGATGCCATGGAGTATGACGACGAAGCGCTTGAGCTTGATGCGCTGAAGGCAGAACGGGATGAGTATAAAGACCGCTTCATGCGCGCCTTGGCTGATGCTGAAAACTCGCGCAAACGCTCGGACCGGGATCGCCGCGAAGCAGAGCAGTATGGCGGTTCGAAATTGGCGCGCGATCTGCTGCCTGTCTATGACAACATGAAGCGCGCGGTTGAGGCTGCGACTGACGAACAGAAAGAGGTGTCTGCCGCATTGATCGAAGGTGTCGAACTGACGATGCGTGAGCTTCTGAACACGTTCAAAAAGCACGGGATCGAGCCTATTTCACCGAAAGTCGGTGATAAGTTTGATCCGCAGCTGCATCAGGCGATGTTCGAAGCACCTGTGCCCGACACAAAAGCTGGCGATATCATTCAGGTCGCTGCGGAAGGGTTCATGCTTTACGATCGGCTGCTGCGCCCTGCACAGGTTGGTGTGTCGTCAACGCCTGGCTAAGGCTTCTTCGACAGCGCTTTCAATTCATAGATAAGCCCAAGCGCATCCTTGGGCGTTAATTCATCTGGCACGACATCATCAAGCCGCGCTTCAACATCCGAGGATTGAGGCACAGGCACAGGCGTGTCTTGTGTCGTTGCAAATAAAGGCAAGTCGTCGATCAAGGTCGCGACTTTTGCGCCGCCACTGCCTTCACCGCTTTCCAGTTCTGCCAAAATTGTCTTTGCGCGGTTTACGACCTTTCCGGGTAGCCCTGCCAGTCGTGCGACCTGCACACCGTAAGACCGATCTGCTGCGCCACGTTTTACTTCATGCAGGAAGATAACTTCTCCGTCCCATTCCTTGACGGTGACGGTTGCATTGTCGACACCATCCATTCGTGACGAAAGCGCCGTAAGTTCATGATAATGCGTTGCAAAAAGTGCGCGACATTTATTCTCATCATGCAGGTGTTCCAGCGTCGCCCAAGCGATCGAGAGGCCGTCATACGTGGCAGTGCCACGCCCAATTTCGTCTAAAATCACCAATGCGCGCCTGTCGGCTTGGTTCAGGATTGCGGCTGTTTCGACCATTTCGACCATGAAGGTCGAACGCCCGCGTGCGAGGTCATCCGATGCGCCAACCCGTGAAAATAGTTGCGACACCAACCCAATATGCGCGGCCGAGGCTGGCACAAATGATCCCATCTGCGCCAAAAGCGCAATAAGCGCGTTCTGTCGAAGGAAGGTCGACTTACCTGCCATATTGGGGCCGGTCAGGAGCCAAATTCGTGGATCATCCTCACCCAAGGTGCAATTATTGGCGACAAACGGTGCCCCGCTTTGTTTGCGCAGGGCGTGCTCAACCACGGGATGGCGTCCACCTGTCACGACAAAGCGACGAGAATCGTCCATCTTGGGGCACGTCCAATCTTCACCGATAGCAAGGTCGGCTAGTGCGGTCGTAACATCGATTTCCGCAAGTGCTTTGGAGGCGGAGCCAATCTCGGCTGATTTTTCAAGAACTGCGTCTTTCAGGCTGTTATAGAGCCGCTTTTCGATCTCAAGCGCGCGACTGCCAGCGTTCAAAATCTTTGTTTCGAGTTCGGACAATTCGACCGTTGTGAAGCGCACTTGATTTGCTGTCGTTTGCCGATGGATGAAGGTCTCGCTCAACGGGTCCGAGAGCATTTTTTCGGCATGGGTCGCCGTTGTCTCGATGAAATAGCCAAGCACATTGTTATGCTTGATCTTGAGTGACGAGATGTTGGTCATTTCGGCATAGGTTTTCTGTAACCCAGCCACGACACCACGCCCCTCGTCACGAAGTATGCGGGCTTCGTCAAGATCGGCGTCATAGTCGGATGCAATGAAGCCACCATCGCGCGCAAGCAGTGGCGGCTCAGCAATCAGCGCATCGTCCAGTAGATCAATCAATGTCTTATGGCCTTCAAACGCGCCATAAGCTTCGGAGAGGGAGGCCGGGAGGTCCTTTGGTGGCACCAATGCGCTCGCAGCGGCGAGCCCATTACGGATTGCAGCCAGATCACGTGGCCCGCCGCGATCAAGTGCCAGCCGGGAAAGCGCCCGGTCAAGATCAGGCACATTGCGCAAAGCGTCACGAATATCGGTCCGAAACCGTGTTTGCTCTGCTGCATATTGTACCGCTTTGTGCCGCTCGGCGATCACTCCCAGGTCACAGGATGGCGCGGACAGGCGTTGCTCCAAAAGCCGTCCGCCAGCGGCAGTCACAGTTCGGTCAATCGCTGCAATCAGCGATCCATCGCGCCCACCAGACAGGCTGGCCGTCAGTTCCAGATTGCGACGCGTGGCCGGATCAATCTGCATGGTCCCGCCCAGCGCCTCTTTCACCGGAGGGCGCAGCAGGGGAATATTCCCCTTTTGGGTCAGATCAAGGTAATCGACCAAAGCGAGAAGCGCAGCCATCTCAGCGCGATCAAATTGACCGAACCCGTCCAGGCCAGCGACACCAAATACCTGTGACAAGCGCCCTTCGGCTGCAGTGCTGTCGAAAGACCCCCGCGCAAGACCTGTCAGATGCGCGCCGGATTCAGAGACTATTTCGGCCAAATCCGCTTCAAGCGTCTCTGAAACAAGAACCTCACGCGGAGCGATCCGCGCCAGCTCAAAACCCAGCTTTGGTCTTGGGCATGGAATGACATGCAGAGCCCCGGTCGAGATATCGACCCAAGCAACAGCCCCTTTTTCCCGAACCTCGGCGAAGCTGGCAAGGAAGTTGTGCCGCCGCGCCTCCAGCAAGCTTTCTTCGGTCAAGGTGCCTGGCGTTACCAGCCGAACGACGCCTCGTTTCACCACTGATTTCGAGCCGCGCTTCTTCGCCTCTGCCGGGCTTTCCAGCTGTTCGCAAACTGCGACACGAAATTGCTTGCGGATCAGCGTGAGCAAATAACTTTCGGCTGCGTGCACCGGGACGCCGCACATCGGAATATCTTCGCCCAGATGTTTGCCGCGCTTGGTCAATGCGATATCCAGCGCTTCGGCTGCTATAACAGCATCTTCGAAGAACAACTCGTAAAAGTCGCCCATCCGATAGAAGAGCAACGCATCCGGATACTCGGCCTTGATCTCAAGAAATTGCGCCATCATGGGCGTGATCGCCGCGTTCACCCGATTGCCCCCTTCGGTATTTTGTTGCGCCAGACTACTCAAGCGATGTCAGGGATGGAAGGGCCTGGCCTGTGCCAATTCTTCGGTTCCGTTCGGCTGACAAATGGGGAATAGTGCCCCTCACTTTTGAAGAGAGGACGCGTTTGCCGATGTCGAATACCAAATACACGCGTGAGGATGCGCTGGCCTTTCATCTAGAGCCAACGCCGGGCAAATTTGAGGTAACAGCGACCGTCCCGATGACGACGCAACGTGACTTGTCATTGGCCTATTCGCCGGGTGTCGCGGTGCCTTGCGAAGAAATCGCACAGGCGCCTGAGACCGCTTATGATTATACCAACAAAGGGAATTTGGTCGCGGTCATTTCCAACGGTACGGCAGTGCTGGGCTTGGGCAATTTAGGCGCTTTGGCGTCCAAGCCGGTGATGGAAGGCAAGTCGGTTTTGTTCAAACGGTTTGCCGATGTGAACTCTATCGATATCGAGCTGGACACCGAAGATCCCGAAGCCTTCATTCAAGCGGTCAAGCTGATGGGCCCGACCTTTGGCGGCATTAACCTTGAAGATATCAAAGCGCCTGAATGCTTCATAATCGAGCAGCGCCTCAAGGAAGAGATGGACATCCCGGTGTTCCATGACGACCAGCATGGAACGGCCGTGATTTGCGCCGCTGGCCTGATTAACGCGCTGCATTTGACCGGTAAGAAAATCGAGGATTGTAAAATTGTTCTCAATGGCGCTGGAGCTGCCGGGATTGCTTGTATCGAATTGCTGAAGGTGATGGGTGCCAAGCACGACAATTGCATCGTTTGTGATACCAAAGGCGTCATTTTCCAGGGCCGCACCGAAGGGATGAACCAGTGGAAATCAGGTCATGCAGCCCGAACGGATGCCCGATCTTTGGAAGATGCGATGCGCGATGCAGACGTGTTCCTTGGTGTTTCTGCCAAAGGGGCTGTCACCAAGGAAATGGTGGCGAGTATGGCGGATAATCCGGTGATTTTTGCAATGGCAAACCCGGACCCTGAAACTACGCCTGAAGAGGCCCATGAGGTTCGCGTTGATGCGATCGTTGCCACCGGACGATCAGATTACCCTAATCAAGTCAATAACGTCCTGGGATTTCCATATCTGTTTCGAGGTGCTTTGGACATTCATGCGCGCGCTATCAATGACGAGATGAAGATTGCGTGTGCGCAGGCGCTTGCGGAGTTGGCGCGTGAAGATGTGCCTGATGAGGTCGCAATGGCCTATGGTCGCAAGCTGACGTTCGGACGCGATTACATTATCCCGACGCCATTTGATCCGCGCCTGATCTACACGATCCCGCCCGCGGTTGCGAAGGCAGGGATGGAGACGGGCGCCGCACGCCGTCCCATCGTCGATATCGACAATTATGAGCTGACGCTCAAGTCCCGTATGGATCCGACAGCCTCGATTTTGCGCGGGCTTAATGCGCGCGCAAGGTCCAAGCAAGCGACCATGGTTTTCGCCGAAGGTGATGACGAACGTGTACTGCGTGCGGCCGTTACCTATCAGCGGTCCGGAATGGGTAAGGCGTTGGTCGTGGGGCGCGAAGATGATGTTAAAATGCGCCTTGATGGGGCTGGCCTAGGTGATGCTGTCCGCGAGCTAACTGTCGTTAACGCGGCAAACACACCGCATCTCGATGCATATAAAGACTTTCTGTATGAACGCCTGAACCGGAAAGGATTTGACAGCACGGACATCCACAGGCTGGCTGCTCGTGATCGACATGTTTTCTCGGCTCTCATGCTGGCACATGGTCATGCTGACGGGCTGGTCACGGGGGCCACGCGTAAATCTGCGCATGTACTTGGGTTGATGAACCACGTCTTTGATGTAAGCGCGGGTGACGATGTCGTTGGTGTAACCGCTATTCTGCATCGCGGGCGCATCGTTCTGATAACCGATACGCTTGTCTACGAATGGCCGGATGAAACTGATCTGGCAAACATCGCCGAGCGCGGCGCTGAAGTGGCGCGCACCTTTGGCCTTGATCCGCGTGTCGCTTTTGTGAGTTTTTCGACCTTCGGCTATCCGATTTCCGAGCGAGCCGAAAAAATGCATATGGCGCCAAAAGTGCTCGATCAACGTGGTGTTGATTTTGAGTATGAAGGCGAGATGACGGTCGATGTTGCGCTGAACACCAAAGCCCGTGAAGCCTATCCGTTTTCACGTTTGACCGGCCCCGCGAACGTCCTTGTTGTGCCGGCGCGGCACTCAGCCTCGATTTCGGTCAAGCTGATGCAAGAGATGGCAGGTGCCACTGTGATTGGGCCGATCCTAACCGGTGTTGATCGTCCCATTCAGATCTGTTCGACGGGATCGACTGTGAACGATATTATGAATATGGCCGTCATCGCCGCCTGTAACGTCAAATGACGATCTATAATCTTGGCTCGATCAACGTCGATCTGTTCTATCAGGTCCCACATCTGCCTGCGGCGGGAGAGACACTGGCCGCGCAGAAAGTGACCGAAGGGTTAGGTGGCAAGGGTGCCAATATGTCGGTTGCTGCCGCCCGTGCTGCAGCGCGTGTTTGTCATATCGGCGCTGTAGGCCGGGATCGTTCTTGGCCAAAGGATCGTCTTCTCGAATACGGCGTTGATACGCGGCATATTATGATGATCGAAGCGATGACTGGCACAGCCATCATTGCCGTAGACCCATCAGGAGAAAATCAGATTCTGCTGAATGCAGGCGCAAACGCCAAGATTGCTGAGGATGCGATCTCTGCAGCTTTGGCCGAGGCCCGAACTGGCGATATCTGTGTCATTCAGAATGAAACGAATGCTCAACAACATGCCGCACGAACCGCAAAGGAGATGGGTCTTTCCGTTTGTTATGCGGCCGCCCCTTTTGAAGTTTCAGCGGTGCAAAACGTCCTCGATTACATCGATCTTTTGATCCTGAATGAGATTGAGGCACAACAGTTAGAAGTCGGGCTTGGCATCTCACTCGCTGAATTGCCAGTGACAGACATTATCGTAACGCTGGGTGCAAACGGCTGTCGATGGCTGCATTCCGGGAACACCAGGGTGTTTGACGCTATCTTGGTCGAAGCCGTCGATACGACAGGCGCGGGTGACACGTTCACCGGGTTTTGGCTTGCCGGTCTTGATCGCGGGATGCCGATGGAGCAGGCCATTGGCCAGGCAAGCATCGCCGCGGCGCTTATGGTTACGCGTCACGGTACCGCCGATGTGATCCCGGACCTGCTTGAGGTCCAGGAGTTCATGCAGCTTTAGCCGCCGACGAAGGGTGCCGTGCTGCCCCATAATTGTTTCACGCGATCATCGCGCCCGCACGCATTCCGATACCGCTTGTAGGCCTCTTTCTTGGTCTTTGGCCCAAAACGCGTCAGGATCACGTCCGAGCTTTTGTAGTAATCCTGATGGTATTCTTCAGCGGGATAGAACTCTGCCTCTTGCAGGATAGGTGTCACGATTTCCTGCCCCAAAGCAGCTTCTGCTTCAGCGCGGACCTCCTTTGCAGCCGCCTGTTCCGCGGAATTAGAGACGAAAATTGCGGTACTATAGCTTTCGCCACGATCACAAAATTGACCGCCCGCATCTGTAGGATCAATCGATCTGAAGAACATGGACAGAAGTGTTTCAGCGCTGATCGTAGCGGTGTCAAACTCAATCTGTACGGCTTCATAATGGCCGCTCTTGCCGCTTGTGACATCTTTGTAGGTGGGGTTTTTGACAGTCCCACCAGTATAGCCAGACACAACCTCGATCACGCCAGGCACGCTTTCAAAGTCAGACTCGACACACCAAAAACAACCGCCAGCAACGGTTACAACATCGGTGTCTGCGGCCTTTGCCTCGGAGCAGTGCAATACCGAACCGAATGTGATGGCAACGCCCAGAATAAGTGGCTTAAATTGACTTAAAGTGATCGTCATCTGTGTTCTCCTTTGTGCGCAGAGTGGATAATGATCGCGATCTAACCAACTCACCTCCGCGTGACGTCACGCAGGCGTGACAATCATTGCGAGGATTGCTCGAGTGCTGACAAGTCATATCGCGATGTGGTCTGGGCCTAGAAATCTATCGACTGCCATGATGTATGCCTTTGCTGCACGTGGTGATTGTGCGGTTTGGGACGAGCCTTTTTATGCAGCTTATCTATCGCGAACCGGGTTAGAGCACCCGATGCGCGGTGATATCCTCGCGGCCGGCGAGGTGGACGGTCAGGCTGTCGCAGATCGTTGTTTGGGTGTAATTCCGCAGAAACAGAAACTGTTTTACCAAAAACATATGTGTCAACATATGATCCAAGGCATGCCGCGTGACTGGATGCGACAGGTACAGAACGTCTTTCTGATCCGTCATCCAGCGCGCGTTCTAGCGAGTTTTGCGAAGAAATACGAAGAGCCTGTCTTGGCTGATCTTGGCTTTGCACAACAGACAGATCTGTTTGAACAGGTCGCCGATGATCTGGGCGCGCCTCCACCCGTGATTGATAGCTATGATATCCGACAAAGCCCGCGTGAAATGTTGCAAACGCTTTGTCTGGCGCTGGGCATCGTTTGGACGGAAAAGATGCTGGGCTGGCCCGCAGGTGGTCACCCCAATGATGGTGTTTGGGCGGCACATTGGTACGGGGCGGTGCATCGGTCTACAGGATTTGCAGGTGCGGAAGGGCCACTTCCCAAGTTGTCAGGGCGCTATGCCGAGATAGTAGAAGAGGCGCTGCCCTATTACGAGCGCCTCAAGGCTTTCAGTCTTTCAGCCGACGGTTCCGCATTGCAATCAGACGCAGACGCAGCGCGTTCAGCTGGATAAAGCCTGCCGCGTCCTTTTGGTCATAGGCACCGGCATCATCCTCAAACGTCACATGCTCTTCGCTGTAAAGCGACATATCCGACCAACGCCCCACCGTGCGCACAGACCCTTTGTAAAGCTTCAACCGGACCGTGCCAGAGACATGCTCCTGACTTTTGTCGATGGCCGCTTGCAGCATATCCCGCTCAGGTGAGAACCAGAAACCATTATAGACAAGCTCTGCGTAGCGCGGCATCAGCTCGTCTTTCAGATGGGCGGCGCCGCGATCCAGCGTGATCTGCTCGATGCCGCGATGAGCTTCTAGCAGGATGGTGCCGCCGGGTGTCTCGTAGATCCCACGGGATTTCATGCCAACGAACCGACCTTCGACCAGATCAAGACGGCCCACGCCGTGCTTGCCGCCCAGCTCGTTTAGCTTGGTGAGAATCGTTGCGGGGCTCATCGTCTCGCCATTGATCGAAACGGCATCGCCTTTTTCAAACCCGACCTCGACGAACTCCGCCTCGTTCGGGGCGTCCTCGGGGGCCACAGTGCGCTGATAAACGTAATCAGGTGCTTCAACAGCAGGATCTTCCAGCACTTTGCCTTCAGATGATGTGTGCAGAAGGTTCGCGTCTACGCTAAACGGCGCCTCGCCGCGCTTGTCTTTTGCGATCGGGATTTGGTTCTTTTCGGCAAAGTCGATCAGCTTGGTGCGGCTCGATAAATCCCATTCCCGCCAAGGTGCGATCACCTTGATGTCGGGGTTCAGCGCATAGGCCGCCAGCTCAAAACGGACCTGATCGTTGCCTTTGCCGGTTGCGCCATGAGCGACGGCATCTGCGCCGGTTTCTTCTGCGATCTCGATCAAACGCTTCGAAATTAGGGGCCGCGCGATGGAGGTCCCAAGCAAATAAAGCCCTTCATAAAGCGCGTTCGCCCGGAACATCGGGAAGACAAAATCGCGGACAAACTCCTCGCGCAGGTCCTCGATATAGATGTCGGAGGCACCCATCATCTCGGCCTTCTTGCGCGCGGGTTCCAGCTCTTCGCCCTGCCCCAGATCAGCAGTGAACGTCACGACTTCACAGCCATATTCCGTCTGCAACCACTTCAGAATGATCGAGGTATCAAGGCCGCCGGAATAGGCCAGTACGACTTTCTTGGGCGCAGACATGGGAGGGCTCCGTTCTTCGTCAGGTCAAACCACGCGGGCGATACCGGGTTTTGCGCATCAGGGCAAGGTGCGCGCGCGCTTGCTTTGACACGGTTTTTTCGGCATTGCAGCGCCATGAGTACCTTTTCCGAAAACGCCCGCAAGGCCGAGATCGCAATGCGCGAGGTTTTCCCCGCGACACCGCTTCAGCGCAACGACCATCTTTCCGCGAAATTCGGCGCGGATATCTGGCTCAAGCGCGAGGATTTAACACCTGTGCGGTCCTACAAAATCCGTGGCGCATTCAATGCAATGCGTAAGGTTTTGGCCCACACGCCCGATCAAGAGTTGTTCGTCTGTGCAAGTGCGGGAAATCATGCGCAGGGCGTTGCGTTCAACTGTCGGCATTTTGGAAAACGCGGTGTGATTTTCATGCCCGTGACAACGCCGCAGCAAAAAATTGATAAGACCCGGATCTTTGGTGGGGACGCAGTCGAAATTCGTCTGATCGGGGATTACTTCGATGTTACGCTTGCCGAAGCGCAAGCCTATAGCGACGAGGTTGGCGCACATTTCCTATCGCCGTTTGACGATGAAGATGTGATTGAAGGCCAGGCGACTGTCGCGGTGGAGATGTTGCGCGATTTGCCGACAGCTCCTGACATGGTGGTTTTGCCGGTTGGTGGCGGTGGGGTCTCATCCGGTGTGTTGAGTTATCTTCAAGCCGAAGCGCCGGACACCCAGACGCGATTTGTTGAACCGGCTGGTGGTGCCAATCTGACTGCTGCGATTGAGGCAGGCCATCCGACTTCGTTAAATTCCGTCGACACGTTTGTAGATGGCGCTGCGGTTGCCCGGATTGGTGAGGCCACGTTTTCGGTTCTTAAGACAGTGCCAGCCCCTAACATTCTGGTCGCGCCAGAGGACAGAATTTGCACGACTATTCTTGAGATGCTGAACGTCGAAGGCATCGTTCTAGAGCCAGCTGGCGCCTTGACGATCGATGTTCTGCCAACGCTGGCAGATCAGATTAAAGGCAAGACCGTGGTTTGCATCACGTCAGGTGGAAATTTCGATTTTGAGCGTCTCCCTGAAGTCAAAGAGCGCGCGCAGCGATACTCCGGTGTGAAAAAGTATTTCATTTTGCGGATGCCGCAGCGTCCGGGTGCGTTGAAGGACTTTCTGAATATGCTCGGCCCTGACGATGATATTGCCCGGTTTGAGTATCTAAAGAAGTCAGCGCGCAACTTCGGTTCGGTTCTCATCGGGATCGAGACGTCTGACGCTGGTAACTTCGATGCGTTGACCACAAAGCTTGTTGAGGCGGGCTTTACCTATCGCGACATTACCAATGACGAGACGTTGGCCGAGTTTGTTATCTGAACCTAAGGCGGCCCACAGGCATACGCCGTTTTGCTCTCAGAATGGGCTGCTGCAATTTCTTGCAGGTTTACATCGCTGCCCTGCCCTGCCTTAAGCTCGCCCGCTCCGGCAAGTTCAGCAAGCTTTGAAAAGCCGACCGTTATCGCATTGCCTTTTACCGAATGAAGGATCGCCTCGAGCGCTGTGCCCTTGGGGGCGTTCTTAAGACTATCAACGCTGTCTTGAACCTCATCCAGGAAAATTTCGAACACCTCTTCGAAATCGTCCTCACCAAGTTCGTGTTTCAAATCGTCGATGCGGGTCCAATCGATCATGATTACCTCCAGCCGCTGCGCACAGTGTCGTCCGGAGTCGTGAACAAGATGTTTAAGATTGGATTTTAGAAGCTCCAATTTGAAGTTTTACCGTTTGTTAAGTCGCATCGAACCACATTCGCGCTGTTTTTACAGGATATCTTGATGTGACGTCATTACGTGAAACCAACTTTGAGATCGCTGAAGCATCGGCGCCCGATAACCGGGCGGTGCGGACGATCCTTGTGGTGGATGACAGCGCAGGACAGCGCAGATTGCTATCCAAATCCCTTCAAAGAAATGGATTTGATGTCATCGAAGCGGCCTCTGGTCAGGATGCTTTGGCACTTTGTGAACAGCACAGTGTTGATCTGGTCATAAGCGATTGGATGATGCCAGGCATGGATGGCATTGCGTTTTGCCGCGCCTTTCGCCAAGTCGAGAAAGAGGGATATGGCTATTTTATCTTGCTGACGTCCAAGGCTGAAAAGGCGGATATCGCGGTTGGTCTTGATGCCGGCGCTGATGATTTTCTGACGAAACCCTTTATCCCGGCCGAAATTCTGGCGCGTATCAGGGCCGGCGACCGCATTGTCGACATGCAGCGCAGGTTAACTGAAAAGAATGCGCTTCTGGCAGCTTCGCTTGATGAATTGAAAGAACTTTACTCTGTCCTCGATAATGACCTGCTCGAAGCGCGCAAATTGCAGCAATCGCTGGTGCCACAGCGCTTTTTCTCGCTTGCCAGTGCAGATGTTTCGCTTCTGTTAAAACCCAGTGGTCATGTGGGGGGCGATCTGGTTGGCTTCTTTCCGATCAATGATCGTTTTGTTGGATTTTACTCGATTGATGTGTCCGGTCACGGTGTTTCATCTGCATTGTTGACAGCGCGTCTTGCCGGGCAATTGTCTGCAGCCGCACCAGAGCAAAACGTCGCTTTGCAAAGGATTGGCAAGCATCAATATGCGCCGCGTTCTCCTGCTGATGCCGTGTCTGATCTCAACACGATGATCCAACGGGAAGTCGAGACAGAGCATTACTTCACTATTGCGCTTGTGAATTTCGATCTGGCGACAGGTGATGGGGTTCTGTGCCAGGCAGGTCATCCGCATCCGCTTTTACAGAACACAGACGGGAGCGTGATCGAACTGGGTGAAGGCGGGATGCCAGTTGGCCTCTTGCCGACGGCAGAGTTTGAGGATGTCACATTTTCCATGGTGCCGGGGGACCGGCTTGTCATTTTGTCGGATGGCGTGATCGAATGTGCCGATCCGTCTGGTCACGGCCTTGATGACGATGGAGTCGCTGATCTTTTGAAACGTAATCATCAGCTGAAAGGGCAATCCTTTATGGAAGCTCTTATGTGGGATTTGAGTGAGTTTGCCGGTGGTCAGGACATGGCTGACGACGTGTCGGGCATTCTTTTTGAGTTCAAGAAAAAGCTAGACCTGTAAGAACTGGGTCAGAAAAGCACGGTCTCCATCGCTTGCGACAAGTTCCTGCGCTAACGCGGCGTCGACTTGGACAGCGCTATGGCCGTCCTCCTTGGGGGGACCATGCGGATGGACAGGATGTGCGACATAGATATGACAGATCTTTTCGGCCCAAAGCTGATAGTCTGGCAGAAAGGTAAAGCGCCGATACGCCCCCAACTTGCGGGGTCGCGCAATACGCCAACCGGTCTCTTCAATGACCTCGCGGTGTAGCGCTTGAAGAGGCCCCTCCCCTGGATCAATACCGCCACCTGGCAGCTGAAATTCTGGGGTGGGCGCGGCTTGGTGGGTGAGTAAAATGCGCGTTGCAAGCGGCAAGATCGCGTAGACGCCTGGCCGCGTTTTATAGTGCTGGCCTCTGACAATCTGCTCGCCATGCCGTCTCATCATAGCCGTCTCCACTTGGACGCAGCCTTGCCGCGCCTATATGGACGCGGTATGCCAATTGGTGGCGCATTAGGAAACCCCCATGTCACAGACAAGCCCGCTTAACATGGACGATACCGTCCTACCTTTTCAGCTTGATGGAGCCGATATCCGCGGCCGCGTCGCGCGCCTTGATGGTGTGCTGGATGCCGTGTTGTCACAGCATGATTATCCATCAGCAATCGAAGCGCTGGTGGCTGAAATGACATTGCTCACCGCCCTCATCGGTCAAACGATTGACCTGCGCTGGAAGCTGTCTTTGCAAGTGCGGGGCGATGGGCCTGCCCGTCTGATTGCAACAGATTATTATGGGCCTTCGGCGGAGGGGAAGCCCGCGCAGCTTCGTGCCTATGCCAGTTTCGATGAAACGCGGCTGGATCCTGACGGGGACGCTTTCCCGCAGATCGGCAAGGGGTACTTCGCGATACTCATCGATCAGGGCAAAGGCATGACACCTTACCAAGGGATTACGCCAATCGCCGGAGAGTCGATAAAGGCATGCGCCGAGACGTATTTTGCCCAGTCCGAGCAATTGCCAACCCGGTTTGAGCTGACCTTTGGCCAGTCCCAGACGCCCGGAGGTGATGTCAGCTGGCGCGCCGGTGGCGTGATGTTGCAGCACATGCCCAAAGCTTCACCATTTGCAACTGGTGAGGGCGGCAGCGGCGAAGGTGGCCTACTGAACGCGCAGGATATTCTTGATGACGACGATCAGGAAAACTGGGGCCGTGCGAATATTCTGCTCGATACTGTCGAAGAGCTTGAGCTGATTGGTCCGACTGTTCACCCTAATGATCTGCTTTTGCGCCTCTTTCATGAAGAGCAACCGCGTATTTACCCCGAGCAGCCTGTTGAGTTTGGGTGCACGTGTTCGCCAGATCGCGTGCGCCAAAGCCTGTCGATTTATTCGGCCAAGGACATTGCCCATATGACAACGGATGAGGGCAAGGTCACTGCAGACTGTCAGTTCTGCGGAGCGCATTATGAATTTGAACCTGACACATTGGGGTTTGAAGCCGGGACATCAGGTGCAAGCGCCTGATCTTATCGCGCGGCTAAGGGCGACCGCTGCCAACGCTTTGGTGCGGTCGTCCGACTATGATCTTAATCCGGACGTTATCCTTCCAAAGGGGCGAAAGCTGCGAGAGGCCGCAGTGTTGATCCCGATTTGGCAGCGTCCCGATGGGGTGCATCTGATCCTGACCAAGCGCGCGTCCGGTATGAAACACCATCCCGGGCAGATCGCTTTTCCCGGTGGCAAACGTGACGCAAGTGATGAAACGCTGCATGCAACCGCTCTACGTGAAGCGCGCGAGGAAATTGGCTTACCGCCTTCCCATGTCGAGATCTTTGGTGACTTGCCGATCCATGAAACCGTGACCAGCTTCAAGGTTCAGCCTGTATTGGGCTTGATTAGAGACGATTTTGCAGCGATCGCCGAACCTGGAGAAGTGGCAGAGGTATTCACAGTCCCGCTAATCCATGTTCTTGATCCGGCGAATTATCTGATCGAAGGCCGTCGTTGGCGTGGCATGCGCCGCCGGTACTTCGCGGTGCCGTATGGCCCCTATTACATCTGGGGGGCGACAGCGCGGATCTTGCGATCACTTGCCGGTCCGATGGCGTCATGACCCGCCTGACCGCTGACTGGCTGCATAATCCTGGGGCGCAGGAGGTGATGAGACTGTTGCGTGATGCAGGTCATCAGGCGTTGTTTGTTGGCGGTTGCGTGCGAAACGCGCTTTTGAATGCACCGGCGACCGATTTGGATATCGCGAGCGATGCGTTGCCCAAAACCGTTTTGTCGCTTGCCGATCATGCTGGCCTCAAGGCCATTCCGACCGGTCTGAAACACGGAACCGTCACTATTATTGCTCATGATGTCCCGCTTGAAGTCACGACATTCCGGCAGGATATCGCCACGGATGGTCGTCATGCCACGGTCGCTTTTACGGGCGACATAATCGAAGACGCCCGCCGCCGTGATTTCACGATGAACGCGCTTTATGCAGATTTCGAAGGTACCGTAATTGATCCGCTGGGTGGGTTGGCGGACCTAAAAGCAGGCCGGCTTCGGTTTATTGACGAAGCCGAGCAGCGTATTCGCGAGGATTATCTGCGTATCCTGCGGTTTTTCCGGTTTCATGCCTGGTATGCCGACCCGGCTGCTGGGCTTGATCCAGAGGGTCTTGCAGCCTGTGCCGCTTTATCGGAAGGCCTGAATGGTATTTCGAAAGAGCGGATTGGCGCAGAAATGCTCAAATTGCTAGGTGCGCCTGACCCTGGGCCAAGCCTTGGAGCAATGCAGCAAAGTGGTGTGCTTCAGAAGGTCCTGCCGGGCGGTGATCCGAAAGCGGTCTTTGTGCTGATCGCGTCCCATGCAATCGATCCGATCCTGCGTCTTGCTGCGCTGGGCGGTGAGGACCCTGCGGAACATCTGCGGCTCTCGAATGCTGATGCGCAGCGCGTGCGTCTCTTGCGCGACGCCGCCGCCTCTACTCAATCGCCTGCCGGCCTTGGTTACGCCCTTGGTGCAATGGATGCAGCCGCAGCCTTGCATCTGCGTGCTGCCTTTTTTGAGCAACCCGTTGACCCGATTGATCTTGCCAAAGCCAAAGGGGGTGCTGGCCAAACCTTTCCGATCCGGGCTGCCGATCTCATGCCAGCTTATCAAGGTGCCGCCTTGGGAGAGCGTCTTAGAAAACTTGAAAATGCCTGGATCGCGTCGGACTTTACGCTGACGAAATCCAGACTTATGCGGCTCTAGCACGCCTTGTACGATTGATATGAACTTTGATCCGCTTCTCCTGTTTGTCTTTTTTGGCCTTTTTTCCCCCGGTCCAAATGTCATTCTGATTACGGCCTCCGCTGCGCGGTTTGGCTTTCAAAGAACACTTCCGCATGTCTTGGGCGTCGCTTTTGGCGTTGGCGTCACATCGGGGCTAACGGGATACGGAATCGGTGCGCTGCTTCTTGCGCAGCCAGCACTGACAATCGCGCTAAAGATCCTTGCCAGCTTGTGGATCCTCTACATGGCATGGAAACTTTGGAACGCACAGGCGTCCAAGGCTGATACAGCGCAAGATAGGCCATTCACCTTTGTCGAGGCTGTTCTTTTTCAGTGGGTTAACCCCAAGGTTTGGGCCGTTGCGCTAAGTGCGATGGCTTATGTCACCACCAGTGATCCTTTGGTTGCCGCCGCGCGTCTCGCAAGTGCATTTTCCGGTATCAACCTTTTTGTATGCCTTTTCTGGAGCACAATGGGTGCTTTGCTGGCCTACCTTCTTAGAAATCCGACCGCTTGGCGCTTTTTCATGCGCGGCATGGCGCTTTTGCTTGCTGCTTTTGCGCCGCTGGTTTTCTTGTCGCCGCAATAGGCCTATATGACGGGGGTAATCGGAAGGCCGCTCCCCCGTGCTTCGCTTTTTTGAACAGCTTGTCGATCCTTATACCCCGTATGAGGAGACCAACACGCCGCCAACCCGGCTGTGGCCGTTCCTGCGCGAGTATTCAAAGCCGTTCAAAAAAGTCTTTGTTTGTGCGGGTTTGATGTCAGTTGTAGTTGCCGCCGTCGAGGTGGCGCTGATTTTCTACATGGGGCGCATCGTCGACTTGTTAGGTGAAACCACCCCAGCCGACTTTTGGGCGGAAAACGGGTTTGAGTTGATTCTGGTCGCGGCAGCGATCTTGCTGTTGCGGCCCGCGTTGCAAGCTCTTGATGTGCTTTTGCTGAACAATGCGATCCTGCCAAACTTTGGGACTTTGGTTCGATGGCGGGCTCATCGGCATGTTTTGCGCCAGTCTGTGGGTTGGTTCGAAAATGATTTCGCTGGCCGTATCGCCAACCGCATCATGCAGACGCCCCCTGCTGCCGGCGAAGCCGTCTTTCAGATCTTCGACGCGATTTCATTCGCCCTGGCGTATCTTATCGGTGCTGCGGTTCTGTTGATGAATGCCGATCCGCGTCTCGCTGTGCCGCTTGTGATCTGGTTTGGCCTTTATGCTCTGTTGGTTCGGTGGACAATCAGCCGGATAGAACCTGCGTCCAAGGCGGCATCGGAAGCGCGTTCTGAGGTGACAGGACGCGTTGTTGACAGCTACACGAATATCCATGCGGTCAAAATGTTTGCTCATCATGACCGAGAGCTCGAATATGCCTATGAGGCGATCGAAGACACTCGCATCACCTTCCAGAAAGAGATGCGGATTTACACCATCATGGATGTTGCGTTGGTCACGCTGAACGGTTTGTTGATCGTTGGTGTCGTTGGCTGGGCTATTGCGCTTTGGACTTTGGGAAACGCCACTGTTGGTGTCATCGCGGCGGCCACCGCGCTCACGTTGCGCCTGAATGCCATGACAGGATGGATCATGTGGGCACTGTCGTCTTTCTTCCGCAATCTCGGCATTGTTGCAGAAGGCATGGAAACGATTGCCCAGCCGATCAGCCTTGTTGATGGGCCTGATGCGAAACCTCTGGAATTTACCAAGGGGCAAATCGATTTGGTTGATCTCTCGCACCATTATGGGCGCGGGACCGGCGGGCTTGATCGTCTTACACTCACCATCCAACCAGGCGAAAAGGTCGGGTTGATCGGACGGTCCGGTGCAGGAAAATCGACCCTAATCAAGCTGCTTTTGCGGTTTTATGACCCCGATAGCGGGCGCGTTTTAATTGACGACCAGGATATCACGCAGGTTCAGCAAGACAGCTTGCGCACCGTGATTGGCACCGTCCAGCAAGACAGTGCTCTTTTGCACCGATCTGTCCGTGAGAACATTCTTTACGGTCGGCCCGATGCAACCGAGGAAGAGATGCTAGAGGCAGCACGACAGGCCGAGGCGCATGAGTTCATCCTTGATCTCGAGGACCAGCAGGGCCGCACGGGCTATGATGCGCAAGTTGGCGAACGCGGCGTGAAGCTTTCGGGGGGTCAGCGCCAACGGATTACGCTGGCCCGCGCAATTCTCAAAGATGCACCGATCTTGCTTTTGGATGAGGCGACCAGTGCGCTTGATAGCGAGGTCGAGGCCGAGATTCAGAAAACGCTGTATGGTATGATGGAAGGTAAAACCGTGATCGCCATTGCGCACCGGCTTTCTACTATCTCGCAAATGGACCGCATTCTGGTTCTCGACGGTGGCAAAATCGTTGAAGAGGGCAACCACGAGGCGCTTTTGGCCAAGGGCGGGCTTTACCACGCGTTTTGGCAGCGTCAGTCCGGTGGATTCATCAACACGCAGGCCGCCGAATGAAAATCTACGATTGGATTGATGCGTTTCAGCCATCTGAAGGCGCGCCCCCCCGCACGCTTTTGCGCTTTTTCCGGTGGGGCTTGTCGGGTGCGTGGCCAGTTATGGGCCTTGCTGCGCTTGTGTCGGCGATAACAGGTGTTTTGGAGGTCGTCAGCGCGCTGTTTCTGGGTTGGGTTGTCGATGCAGCTCTCAGCGCGCAACCGGAAACTGTTTTTGCTGATAATCGCGCGCTTTTCATCTGGGCGCTTGTCTTCTTTTTGCTGTTCAGGCCGATTTGGGCGGGCATCGGTGCTTTGATGAGCAACGTTGTTGTCACTTCAAACCTGATACCCCTCGTCAATTCGCGGCTGCACCGTTGGACGCTTGGCCAGTCCGTTGGCTTTTTTGACAACGATTTCGCAGGCCGTATCGCCCAAAAACAAATGCAATGTGCGCGGGCGATGGCGGATGTGGCTGCCGAATGTATCAACGTGGTCGCCTTCGCTTTGGCGTCACTTGTCGGGTCTGCCGTCTTGTTGACAGCTGTCAACTCGACCGTGTCGCTGATCCTTGTTGTCTGGATGGTTCTTTATATTGGTCTGATCGCCTGGTTTATGCCGCGTATTCGCGTGCTATCGGCTGCGCGCGCAGGGGCGCGGGCTGTTGTCACGGGGCAGATCGTGGATACGGTCACGAACATCAAAACTGTAAAGCTTTTTGCTCATGACGATCACGAAGACAAAGCGGCGCTGGGCGCGATGGCCCATTTCCGCGAGAAGTCTATTGCGCAAGGTATCTTCTCAGCCAAGTTCCGTCTGTCGCTGATTGCGCTTGCCGGCACGCTGCCTGTACTTCTTGTCGGTACGTCGTTGCATTTCTGGTCCATCGGTCAGGCAAGCGCGGGTGACATCGCCGCTGCGGGTGCGATCTCTATTCGATTGGCGCAGATGACGGGTTGGGTCAGCTTTACGCTGCTCGGCATCTACGCGAATGTGGGCGAAGTCGAAGATGGCATGCGCACCCTGACGCCACCGCACGAACTGACCGATCCGGATCAGCCGCGCTTGCTTGAAAATGCGGAAGGCGCCATTGAATTTCGCAATGTCGATTTTGCGTATGGAGGTGATGCGGGGGGGCTTTCGGGCGTCTCGCTCAAGATTGCACCGGGTGAAAAGCTAGGCATTGTCGGTGCTTCTGGCGCAGGTAAATCAACCTTGGTGGCGTTGCTTTTAAGGCTCTATGACACCGAAAAAGGTGCTGTTTTTCTGGACGGGCATAATGTGCGCGATGTGTCTCAGCATGATCTGCGGCACAATATCGGGATGGTCACGCAAGAGACTGCGATGTTCAATCGCTCGGCGCGTGACAACATTCTGTATGGGCGGCCAGATGCGGATACCGACGCTGTGGTTTCGGCAGCGAAAAGCGCGGAAGCGCATGATTTTATCGAAAAGCTGAAGGACCATATGGGGCGCTCAGGATACGACGCCCATCTGGGCGAGCGTGGCGTGAAGCTGTCTGGTGGGCAACGTCAGCGGATTGCGCTGGCGCGTGCGATCCTGAAAGATGCGCCAGTGCTTGTGTTGGACGAGGCGACAAGCGCGCTGGATAGTGAGGTTGAGGCTGCAATCCAGACCGCATTGGAGCGGGTGATGGATGGCAAAACCGTCCTGGCGATTGCGCATCGGCTGTCCACGTTAAGCCAGATGGACCGTATCATCGTGCTGGATGAAGGCCGCATTGTCGAAGAAGGCACACATGAAACGCTGCTTGCCCAAGAAGGGCTTTACGCGCGGTATTGGCAACGGCAATCAGGCGGCTTCATCACTGCGAAAGAGGCAGCGGAATGAGTTTTGAAATTTTGCGGCTTGGTCATCTGGGCGATGGGATCGCCGAGGGCCCCGTTTTTGTGCCGCGCACCTTACCCAATGAGATTGTCGATGGTGAGGTGCGCGATGGAGTGCTGGCCGCGCCCCGGATCATCACGCCGTCCGAGCATCGGGTAAAAGCGCCGTGCCGGCATTATAATTCATGCGGTGGCTGTTCCTTGCAGCACGCGGATGAAGGTTTTGTCGCAAGTTGGAAGGCCGGTGTTGTGCAAATGGCGTTGGCTGCGCAGGGCATCAATGCCGATATCAGAGCCATCGAAACCTCTCCGTCTCATGCGCGACGGCGTGCAAAGCTTTCGGGGCGCCGCACGAAGAAAGGCGCGATTGTCGGTTTTCACGGACGCGGGTCCGATACGTTGACGCCAGTCCCCGATTGCGCAGTGCTTACGCCTGCGATTATCGCGATATTGCCTTTGTTAGAGACGCTTACCGTACAAATAGCATCCCGAAAAAGTGAGGTGTCTTTTACGGTGACGGCCGCTGATGCAGGCCTCGATCTGGCTGTTGATGGCGCCAAAGAGATGACCGACACCTTGCGTTTTGAAATGGCCCAGTTCGCACAAGACGCCAAGCTGGCGCGCCTCAGCTGGAATGGCGAGTTGTTGCTGACGCTGACACCGCCGACACAGCAGTTCGGTGACGTCAATGTCACCCCACCAGCCGGTGCGTTTCTTCAAGCCACCAAGCATGGTGAGGTGAGGCTGCTTTCCGCTGTGGAAGAGGCCACGAAAGGAGCCAAGGCTATCCTCGATCTGTTTGCAGGCTGCGGGACTTTTGCGTTGCCCCTTGCGCGCCGTGCGCCGGTTCATGCCATCGAGGCGGTACCGGACATGATGGAAGCGTTGGATGCAGGTTGGCGCATGTCTCAGGGTTTGAAAAAAGTTACGACGGAAACGCGCGATCTTTATCGCAGGCCACTTGATGCCGACGAACTTGCGCCGTTTGATGCGGTTGTTATCGATCCGCCACGTGCTGGAGCGGAGGCGCAGGTGCAGCATTTTATCGGCTCTAACGTGGCGCAAATTGCGTTTGTATCCTGTAATCCGGTCACTTTCGCGCGCGATGCAAAAGTGTTGACCGATGGGGGATATCGGCTGAATTGGGTCACAGTTATCGACCAATTCCGCTGGTCCCCGCATGTGGAGCTTGCAGCCAGCTTCACACGCACCGATATGAGCGTCTAACGCGAGACTGAGGGACGCCGACTATGCGCGCACAGCTGGAAAATTTTTTGGAAAGATCCATTGTGCGCAATGGCATTATCGGAGTGATCCTTTTCAACGCCATCCTCCTTGGAATGGAGACGTCAGATACGCTCATGGCGTCATTTGGGCCGCTGATCCTGTCACTTGATAGGCTGTGTCTGGCAGTTTTCGTGGTTGAGTTGGCTTTGAAGCTGATTGCATATGGCGGCCGCTTTTTCCGATCAGGATGGAACCTGTTCGATTTTGCGATTGTGGCCGTGTCGCTGATCCCGGCCACGCAAGGCTTTTCTGTTCTGCGGGCGCTTCGTATCTTGCGGGTGCTTCGCGTTATTTCAGCAGCGCCGCGCCTGCGCCGTGTGGTCGAGGGTTTCGTAACCGCCTTGCCTGGGATGGGGTCTGTCTTTCTTTTGATGGGCATCATTTTCTACATTGGCGCTGTCATGGCTACCAAGCTTTTCGGTACACAGTTCCCGGAATGGTTTGGCAGCCTTGGGGCGTCGGCCTATTCGCTGTTCCAGATCATGACGCTGGAAAGCTGGTCGATGGGCATCGTGCGCCCTGTGATGGAAGTGTATCCCTTTGCCTGGCTATTCTTTGTGCCGTTTATCATGGTCACAACTTTTGCGGTGGTGAACCTGCTGGTTGGTTTGATCGTGAACTCGATGCAAGATGCGCATTCCGCCGAAGAAAACGAGCGTACCGATGCGTATCGCGATCAGGTGCTTGCACGGCTTGAGGCAATCGAAAAGCGGATCGATAAATCCTAGTGCGATGTCCCGTTTTGCTGTATGCGAATTGCAAAACAAAGAAGACTTGGGCACGGGCAGACAATGCGGTTTTTCAAACTCATCTTTATGATGGCTCTTTTGGCCACGATTGCAGCGTGTTCGCCTCCCTCAAAGTTCAGGACCTATGACGGACCGGAAGTGACCCGGATCTGGGTTTATAAAGAGCGGCGCGAGATGTTTCTCATGCATAACGATACGATCTTGAAGAAATATGACTTCGATCTTGGCTTTGCGCCGGTCGGCGATAAGAAAATCGAAGGTGACGGTAAAACTCCTGAGGGGAACTATCTAATCGATCGTCGCAACCCGAACAGTCGATTTCATCTGTCCATCGGGATCAACTATCCGAATGCCGAAGATCGCCTGGAAGCGTTCAAGCTGGGCGAAAAGCCTGGTGGCGATATCTTTATCCATGGGCGCGGCCCCAACTTCAAAAGTCCAGAAGCGGATTGGACCTGGGGCTGTATCGCGGTTACCGACCGAGAGATGGAGGAGATTTACGCAATGGTGCCAAACGGAACACCAATCACCATTTTGCCCTAGCCGCGTGCGGGCGGACCTTGGTTTGCGGGTGGATTGGGTGTGACGACAGGGGCCGCTGTGGCCGGGTTGCCCATCACAAGTGTCCACCAGATCTTGCCATTGGGTTCTTGAAACCAGGCAAAACCAAGGTCACGCGCGTCAGGATCCACAATGGTGCGGCGCGTATCAGGCTGTTGCATCCAAGCCGCCAGCGTATCGAGATCGCTCTCATACGTTTCCGAGATGTTCTCGCCGATCAACGCACCTGTGTAGCCGACACGCCGCACCCGATCTAACGGTGAAGAGCCGTCTGACCCAAAGTGCCATGGGCGATTTTGCACCGACATGTCGCGGGAATGGGTTGCGGCGGCCGCGTTGAGTTGTGAGTTCAGCTCAACAGGGCCCACATTTGCGTTCTGGCGGATCACGTTGATCGAATCGAGCACGCGGAACTGGATGCGGTTGCTTTCGCGCGCCGTGATCTTGAAGTTGCCGCGCCGTTCTTGCGCGCCTGTGCCCGTGCCTGTCGGTGCCGTACATGCGGATAGTACGAACAAAGACGAGACGAAAAGAAGTGTTAGACGCAACATATGCCCACCTGATCGAAGTTTCGAAAAACCCCTATCGCAAGGTCGTTGCAGATCAAACCCGGTTTCATTTGAAATAGGCAATCTAACGCTTCTTTGATTTGCGACTGCGGCTTTCAGGCCATATGTCTGGATCACTTAGTCGTGAAGATGGAGTTACCAGATGGCCAAGTCATTCGACAGACGCGCTTTTCTTGCCACCAGTGCTGCCGCTCTGGGTGCAGGGGCCGTTCCGGCAACAGCGCAAACCGAAAATACCACGCAAATGGAAGAACCGGTCGAGATTGTGCGCCGCAACATCTCGTCGTTCCGGTCTTTGGATTGGCGTCCCTATTTCAGTAACCTGAAGGGTGGCGCCTGTCTTGTGGATACGACCTCCCGCGCGCTGCATTACTGGTCTGCGGATCAGTCGATTTATAAGCTATACCCAACTTCTGTGCCGTTGACAGATGACCTGACACGGACCGGGCGCACCAGTGTTGTGCGCAAAGTTGAAGGCCCCAGCTGGCGTCCGACACCTTCGATGAAAAAGCGGAACCCCGAGTGGCCCGATTTTGTGGGCCCCGGCCCCGACAATCCGCTGGGCACGCATGCGCTGTATCTGTCCTGGACCTATTACCGGATCCACGGAACCCACGACACGCGCAAGATCGGCCGCCGGTCGTCCAATGGCTGTATCGGTCTTTATAATGAGCATATTCAGGAGCTTTACGCGTTAACCGGCGTCGGCACACAAGTGTTGCTTATTTGACGACATCCTCGCGTTCTGGGCGGAAACATGTCGAAGATGCGTTTGCAATTCGCAAAGCTTCCTGCTTAGAAGTTGATACGAGGTACAGTCTTGGGTGTCTGCACGTCCTCAATCAAATACGTGTTCAGGCAATATCTGGAGGTTAACATGAAGAAAATCGTTCTTGCTGCTGCGTTTACTGCTGCTGCTTCCACTGCTTTTGCTGGTGCAATGTCGGATCCCATCGTGGAGCCCGAAGTTATCGTTGAAGAGCAGTCCGGCACTTCCGCTGGTGGCATCATCATCCCGCTTCTGCTTCTGGCGATCGTAGCTGCTGCTGCATCCCACTAAGTTCAGAAACGATACATTTAAAAAGGCGGTGGATCGCTCCACCGCCTTTTTTCATGCTTGTTTGAAAGACTTTACGCTCAAATCCGATCCAGCCAACCGGCAAGGTTGTCGTCAATGACGCAAGACAATGCTTCGATGTGGGCTTCGTCATCATTGAGGCAAGGGATGTAGGTGAACTCTTCACCGCCAGCCTCTTCAAAGCTTTCCTTGATCTCTTCGTTGATCTCTTCCAGCGTCTCGATGCAATCGGCCGAAAATGCGGGTGCGCAGACAGCAATCTTTTTCTTGCCCTCTTCGGCAAGGCGCGCAACCTCTTCAACTGTATATGGCTTGAGCCATTCCTCTGGGCCGAAGCGGCTTTGGAATGTTGTCTTGATCTCGGTGTCCGCCCAACCCAACCGCTCTTTCAGCAGTCGTGTCGTTTTCTGACACTGGCAATGGTAAGGATCACCCTCCAGAAGATACCGCTTTGGCACCCCGTGATACGAACAAACAAGGATATCCGGCTTGCTTTCCATCCCCGCATAGGTCCGGTCAATGGATTGCGCCAGCGCGTCGATATATTTCGGATTGTCGAAGTAAGCGGGGACTGTGCGAACTGCAGGTTGCCACTTCTCATGGGTCAATGACCGGAAAAATTCATCATTCGCGGTGGCTGATGTGGCCCCGGCATAATGCGGATAAAGCGGAAAGAAGAGGATGCGCTGGCACCCGGCTTCGCGCATTGCACGCACCTTTGATTTGGTCGATGGATTGCCATAGCGCATGCAAAAATCGACCATAACCTGATCGCCATAGCGCGCTTTCATAGCTGCTTTTATCTTTGCCGTTTGATCTTTGGTAATGGTCATCAACGGGCTTTCGCCCGCCTCTTCATTCCAGATCGATTTATAGGCAGCACCAGATGAAAACGGACGTTTTGTCAAAATGATAAGCTGCAACAACGGCTGCCAAATCCAGGGCGAATAGTCGATCACGCGGCGGTCTGACAGGAACTCGTTCAGATAGCGGCGCATGGACCAGTAGTCGTAATTATCCGGTGTCCCGAGATTGGCGAGCAAGATCCCAGTGCGCGCAGGAGGCACCTTTGGGTGATCTTCATCAGCGTGGATGGGGCAGGTCGCTTCCATTGGAGCTAGGTCGGTCAAAGCCGCGCCGGATTTCGCATCGAGCATCATGAAGTTCCGATATCAGATAAGGTGCGTGATGTGCAGTTAATGACTTATACGGCTACGTCAATCATTTGGATGAGTCTGCGGGATCGTCTAGCCGCAATTCAGGTGTTCCAAGCGCGTCGGCCAAGCGTTGTTTTGCCGAGCCTGGGCGTAAAGGCTTTTGTTGGCTGTCATCTGGTACCCAGCCCGACAGAAAAATTAGCTCAAACGTGGCCATGATACGGTCGTCTTGTGCCGAAAAATGATCCCTGTAGATACGCTCTGCCTCCTGCAGGAGGTCGCGGTGCAAAGGCTGTTTGCTGCGCATCGCAAGAGCACTGGTTTCGCCCATACGCCGCAAGTCACGCATCAGGTGCAGCATGCTTTGATACGCGACCTGAACAGCCGTGGTGTCTGCAACAGGCAGCGCAAAGCCAGCTCGTTGCAGCAATCCCCCAAAATCGCGCACCTCTCCCATCGGGGCGACGCGGGGTGACAGGCCGCCGCGCAAGGTTGTCTCGGCCTGCGCCAGAACGCTGCGCAATTCGTTCAACGTCTGACCTCCAAGGCATACGCACAGAAAAAGCCCATCGCTTTTGAGCGCGCGATGGCACTGGATCAATTGGCCGACGGGATCATTGGCCCAATGCAAAGCCATTGCGTGGATCACCAGATCGTAGGTATCGACAGTTAGATCAAGTGTGTCTGTGTCCTCGATCATGTGCGCGCCCGGAAACTGATCTTCCCAAAATCGCGGAAAACCTGTCACGATCGCAATATTGGTAAACGTCCTGTTAACCTCTTGCAGTCTTTCATGCAGTTCATTGGCCGCCTGCGCATGCAGGAACAGATCGTCACCATCGCCCACACGGGCGCGGTGATGCAGCAGGGCTGTGCGGTCTGTCAGGATCGGTGCGTTGTTCATGCACCGCTATGTAGAAGGGAGCGATCATGATGCAAAGCGTCTTGCGCCTGTTATATCCGGCGCAGTGCCTGACCTGCGATGCCTTGGTCGAACAGGATGACGCGTTGTGTGGAACGTGCTGGCATGGTGTCCATTTCATCTCGGGTCTTGTGTGTGATTGCTGCGGTGTGCCGTTGCCTGGCGAAGACAGCGATATCGTCCTTTGCGATGATTGTATGGTGATTGCACGTCCCTGGACCCGTGGCCGCGCGGCGTTTGTCTATTCCGAAACAGGACGCAAGCTGGTGCTTGCCTTGAAACATGGTGATCGCACGGATCTGGCACGACCGGCGGCGCGTTGGCTGCTTAATGCAACAAAGGGCCTTTTGACCGAAAAAACGCTGATCGTTCCGGTTCCGCTCCATTGGCGCAGGCGTGTGCAGCGGCGATATAACCAATCGGCTGAACTTGGTCGTGCGTTGGGGCGGCTTAGCGGTTTGGCCTATCGCCCGGAGGTTCTTGAACGCCGGTTGCCGACACGTTCACTTGACGGTTTGTCCCGTGAGGCGCGGTTTGAGGCTTTGGCCGGGATGATTGATGTGCCGAAAGTGCATGAAGGTACGGTGACGGGTCAGGATGTGTTGTTGGTAGATGATGTGATGACTTCGGGGGCGACGCTCGCGGCCTGCGCAGAGGCGCTGAATGCAGCAGGTGCGGCCAACGTAAATGTCGCAGTGCTGGCACGCGTTGCAAAAGAGACCTAAATGTCTACGGTCGCGCTCGTTACGGGTCGCGGTGCGAAAAAGGACATGTCGATGCAACCGATTGAGATTTATACCTCCCCCCTATGCGGCTTTTGTCATGCAGCCAAACGGCTACTGACGCAGAAAGGCGCCAGCTTTTCCGAGATTGACGTCTTGCGCGATCCATCGAAAAAGCCCGAGATGATTAAGCGGGCAAATGGTGGCCGCACGGTCCCGCAGATTTTCATTGGGGATATCCATGTCGGCGGATGTGATGATCTTTTTGCGTTGGAGAAGGCCGGCAAGCTGGATGCCCTGCTCGCAGCGTAGATGCTTAAAACGGCTCTGATCCAGCTGAATTCGGGCGATATGCCCGCAGAGAACCTGCCAGTGACCCAGGCTTTCATTGCCGAGGCAGCGGCAGCCGGCGCGCGTTTTGTCCTGACCCCGGAAGTGACCAATTGTGTGTCGTCGTCCCGCGCGCATCAGATGGATGCGCTTCAGACAGAGGCCGAGGATCAAACGCTCGCTGCGCTTAGAGCCCAGGCACAGGCGCTGGGCATTTGGCTGTTGATCGGATCGCTTGCGCTCAAGACCGAAGATACAGATGGGCGCTTTGCCAACCGCTCTTTCCTGATCGGGCCAGACGGACGTATTGTGGCACGTTACGACAAGATGCACATGTTTGATGTGACTGTGTCCCTGACCGAAAGCTATCACGAATCGAAAGGGTATCGCCCTGGAGAGCGGGCCGTTGTCGCCGATATCGATCGCGCGCGACTTGGCCTCTCGATCTGTTATGACATCCGCTTTCCGTATCTTTATCGCGCTTTGGCACAAGCTGGCGCAACTATTCTGACGGCACCGTCGGCGTTTTCGACCGGGACCGGGCCGTCACATTGGGAACCGCTTTTGAAAGCGCGCGCGATTGAAACAGGCAGTTTTGTTTTGGCTCCGGCGCAGACCGGAACCCATGCTGCACAAAATGGAAAACCACGCAAAACATATGGTCACTCGATGGCCATTTCGCCTTGGGGTGAAATCCTGTATGATGCAGGCCAAGAGCCTGGTATATCGCTGATATCTCTGGACCTTTCTCAAGCTGAAACGGTAAGAGACAGCATCCCGTCTTTAACCCATACGCGTAGTTTCACAGGCCCGGAATGACTGATAAAAACGACCCTCTTGCGGTTGCGCTGTTCAGTGAGATTCTGATGACAGAGCAACTGACGCGTAATCGGATCTCTCGGCTTTTGCCGAAAGGGATGGAGCTGTCGCATTTCTCGGTCTTGAATCATCTGGCACATGTCGGGGATGAACGCTCTCCGGCGCAATTGGCCAAGGCGTTTCATCTGACGCGGGGTGCCATGACCAACACGTTAAGCAAGCTTGAATGGGCGGGCTATGTGCATATCCGTCCTGATTGGGATGACGCACGGCGCAAGATGGTGGCCATCAGCCCGGCAGGCCGCGCGGCACGCGATGCTGCCATTGCTGTCATCTCGCCGCTGATAGGCGAAACGGTTCGCGATCTTGGCCCCGAGAATGTTCGCGCTGCGGTGCCGGTGCTTAGGACACTGCGTAAAAACCTGTCGAGTGATGACTAGTTTTTCAAACTGGTCGTGACGTAGTTCACGCTGAGATCACGGTCCGACAATGACCAGGTCCACGTCACCGGATTAAAGACAAAGCCCTTGCGATCCACTGGATCGAGGCCCGCTTTGGTCAGCAGATCAAACAATTCATCGGGCGTGATGAACTTTGACCAATCATGTGTGCCTTTGGGCAACCAACGCATCACATGTTCAGCCCCAATAATCGCCGCAAGATAGCTTTTGGGGTTTCGATTCAGTGTCGAACACAGGTGCAATCCGCCTTTTTTGAGCAGCATCTGGCAAGCCGTCAGATAGGCAAGCGGGTCGGCGACATGCTCGACCACTTCCATATTCAGCACGATATCGAACTGCTCTCCCGCGTCTGCAAGTGCCTCTGCGGTTGTGTGGCGATAGTCGATCTCTAGCCCCGACCTGGTGGCATGCACCTGTGCGACAGGAATATTCCCTTCGGCTGCGTCAGCGCCGACAACCGTTGCACCCAGCCGCGCCATTGGCTCGGAGAGCAAGCCGCCGCCGCAACCGATATCAAGCAGGCGCAATCCAGCAAACGGGGTGGTTTCATTCAGATCGCGATCAAACTCGGCTGCGATTTGCGACGTAATATAATCTAATCGGCAGGGATTAAGCATATGCAGCGGTTTGAATTTCCCGTTCGGGTCCCACCATTCCGCCGCCATGGCTTCAAATTTGGCCACTTCCGACGTATCGACCGTATTTTGCATCTGCGTCACGTTTCTTTTTCCTGTGCTGGATGGCAGAACCCTTTGCTGCGTTATATAGGGACAGTATGGACAAATTCTCTGGCCAAAAGAGCGCAGCTCAATTCCTCTATCCTCCGATTGATCCCTTCGATCAACGGATGTTTGATGTGGGTGATGGCCATCGCATTTACATGGAGCAATGCGGCAACCCTGATGGCATCCCCGTAATCGTTCTTCATGGTGGTCCGGGCGGAGGCTGCAGCCCCGCAATGCGGCGTTACTTTGATCCCGCTGCCTATCGTATCGTTCTATTCGATCAGCGTGGATGCGGGCGTTCGAAACCCCACGCAAGTATCAAAGACAACACAACATGGCATTTGGTGCGCGATATCGAGCTGATCCGCGAGACGTTGCAGATCGACCGATGGATCGTCTTTGGCGGTAGCTGGGGCGCGACCTTGGCGCTTGTCTATGCGCAGACCCATCCCGAGCGTGCGGCCTATCTGGCGTTGCGCGGCGTTTTTCTGGCCACGCAGGCAGAACTGGACTGGTTCTATCAGGGTGGTGCGGGTGGTTTTTGGCCTGACTTATGGCAGCGGTTTGTCGACCCGATCCCCGAAGACGAGCGTTTCGACATGATAACCGCTTATAATCGCAGGCTCTTTTCCGGCGATCTGGTGATGGAGACACGTTACGGTCGTGCCTGGGCCGCGTGGGAAAACGCGCTGGCATCGATTGAGAATACAGGCGCGACGGGCGAAAGCCCTGCAGACTACGCCCGGGCCTTTGCGCGGCTTGAAAACCATTACTTCGCAAACAAGGCGTTTTTGGAAGAAGATGGGCAAATCCTAAAGAACGCATCGCTTTTGAAAGACATACCCGGCAAGATTGTGCAGGGACGATATGATATGATCTGTCCACCCCGGTCGGCATACGCTTTGTCCACAGCCTGGCCGAAATGCGAGATGAAGATGGTTCCCAAAGCGGGACACGCCTTATCAGAACCTGGGATCAGTGCCGAATTGGTCCGCACGATGGATAGTTTGCGGGATAAGCCAGAACGTCTTGGTCTGTAATCAGTTTTGCTTGGTCGGCATGTTTTCGCCCGTTACTCTACAGGCCCGAATCAAGGGAATTTCTTTTGAGTTTTAAACAAAGACATATCTCACGGCGGGGTCTTTTGACCTCTGGTGCGCTGGCAGGTGTGCTTGCCGCGACCGGTGTGCCTTTGCAGGCGCAACCCAAACGCGGGGGGACATTGCGTTTGGGGTTGGAAAGCAATGGCATCAGCTGGGATGCCCGTCAGGTCTTTGATCCACTGATGCGAGTTGCCGCCCAAGGCTGCGTGTTTGATTGCCTGACCGAAGTGACAGCGCAAGGTCAGCTCGTCGGTGAATTGGCTGAAAGCTGGGAAGGCTCTGTTGATGCGACCGTCTGGACCTTTACACTGCGCTCTGACGTAACTTTCCATAATGGCCGCCCTTTTGGGGCGGATGATGTTGTCGAAAGTCTGACATTTTATCAGCGGAGCAAGGAAAGTGCTGCGATCCCGTTTGCTTGCCAAATGAAGGATATTCAGAAGCTTGGTGACCGCAAAGTTCGGATCACATTGGAAGAGCCTAATGCTGATTTTCCTTTCCTTCTCGCCGATCCGCAGCTGGTGATTTATCCCGCCCGTCAAATGGGCGAGGCGATCACACGTGGAATCGGAACGGGCCTCTATCGTGTCGCGCAGGAAGAAGACGGTATTTTAAAGCTCGAGCGTGTTGCCGGTCATTACAAAGACGGCAAAGCTGGCTGGTTTGACGCGGTTGAGCTGCACCCGATTTCGGACAGTACGGCGCGTATGACGGCATTGCTGAGCAATCAGGTTGATGCGGTTGGGGATGTGCCGTTTGATGCCATTCCCTATCTAAAAGGGCGCGCAGATATTGATCTTGCCGTCGCGCGTGGCACCCGTCACATGGTGCTGGACCCCGAAGAGATGGGGGCGCCGCGGGATGTGCTGCGTCAAGAGATTGACCGTGAAGGGATCGTGACCGAATTGTTGCACGGCTATGGATCGGTCGCGCAAGATCATCCCATCGGTCCTGGAAACACCTATTACACCGAGGTTGAGGTTCCCGTGTCGGAAGGTCCGAAGCTTTTGCTAAAGGATCTCTCTCGTGTGTCGTTCCGCGATGGAAGGATGACTGAAGACTGGATGTTCTCCACCCTCAAGCACCCGGACACGCCTCGATTCAAAGCACTGTTGAAAGAAGCGCGTGCGACGACCGACAGTAAGCGCCGTGGTGAGATTTATGCAGAGATGCAAAAGATCACGGCCGAGGAAGGCATTGAGGTAATTCCCGCTTTTGCTGATTATGTGGATGCGCATCGCAAAACGCTGATACACCCTGAAACGATTGGCGCATTGGCGTCACTGGACAGCAGCCGCATCGCCGAACGGTGGTGGTTCGCCTAAGGGCTTGCAGACTCGGTCGCGGCTCCGTATATGCAGATCAACAGCGGCGCGCTGGGGTCCAAACCTAACGCTCCACCGGAAATCGTAACGGGCCGCGCGCCCGTTTTTTTGTGCTTATGCGAAAGCCTTGAATGTCTGATCTGATCGCCAAAGCTGCCATCGACAAACGTATGGCTGAAATCCTGACCCCTGTGATTGAGGGTCTGGGGTTTGAGCTTGTGCGCGTGCGTTTGATGAGCGGCAAAGAAAGCACGCTGCAACTGATGGTGCAGCGCCCTGATGGCGCGATTGAGGTCGATGAATGTGCGCAGGTCAGCACGGCGGTGTCGGCTGTGCTGGACGTCGAAGACCCTATTTTGGACGCCTACACGCTTGAGGTGTCCAGCCCCGGCATCGACCGCCCCCTGACCCGGCTCAAGGATTTTGACCAATGGGAAGGCTATGAGGCGAAGATCGAAACGACCGAGCTGATTGATGGCCGCCGCCGCTTTAAAGGCGAATTGGCGGGGATTGAGGGCGATGAGGTCCTGATTAATATCGACGAAGGCACGATTGGTTTGCAGTTTGACTGGCTGTCGGACGCCAAGCTGGTGCTGACCGATGATCTGATTAAAGAGATGCTCAAGCAGCGCAAAGCGGCTGGCATTGTGAACGAAGACGACTTCGACGCAATCGAAGAAGAAACCCAGACCCAAGGGTCCAAGGAGGACTGACAATGGCGATCACTTCCGCAAACCAGCTGGAGCTGCTCCAAACTGCCGAGGCCGTGGCCCGTGAAAAGATGATCGACCCCGCACTGGTGGTCGAAGCGATGGAAGAAAGCCTCGCCCGTGCGGCGAAGTCGCGCTACGGCAGCGAAATGGACATCCGCGTGTCCATCGACCGCAAGACCGGTCGCGCGACCTTCACCCG
>CAKZXZ010000097.1 GCA_937883775.1 uncultured Paracoccaceae bacterium | reverse complement strand
CAGGCGCGATCCTCGCCGCCTTGCCCACCCTCATCGTCTACATCGTCTCCGGGCGCTACTTCGTGCGCGGCCTCATGGCCGGTGCCGTCAAAGGATAACTTATGGCCTCGCTCACCATCGAAAACCTCCGCAAGAACTACGGCGCGGTCGAGGTCCTCAAAGGCATCGACATCGAAATCGACGATGGCGGTTTCCTCGTCCTCGTCGGCCCCTCCGGCTGCGGCAAGTCCACCCTTCTGAACACCATCGCGGGGCTCGAGGAAATCACCTCCGGCGACATCAAGATAGGCCCAAAATCCGTCGCAGGCCTGCACCCCTCCAAGCGCGACATCGCGATGGTCTTCCAAAGCTACGCGCTCTACCCGAACATGACCGTCGCCCAGAATATCTCCTTCGGGATGGAAATCCGCGGCATCGACAAATCCGAACGCGAAGCCGCGATCCAAAAGGTCGCCGACATGCTCCAGATCGGCGAGCTTCTGAACCGCAAGCCCTCCCAACTCTCAGGCGGCCAACGCCAGCGCGTCGCCATGGGCCGCGCCCTTGTCCGCGACCCGCAGGTCTTCCTCTTTGATGAGCCGCTCTCCAACCTCGACGCCAAGCTCCGCGTCGACATGCGCACCGAGATCAAGCGCCTGCATCAGCGCATGGGCACCACCATCGTCTACGTCACC
Source organism: uncultured Paracoccaceae bacterium (assembly GCA_937883775.1). GTDB lineage: Bacteria > Pseudomonadota > Alphaproteobacteria > Rhodobacterales > Rhodobacteraceae > JAHTBL01. The sequence continues at coordinate 23,999 of CAKZXZ010000097.1, read as the reverse complement.
CACGACCAGATCGAAGCCCTCACCCTCGCCACCAAAATCGCCGTCCTCAAAGACGGCCACCTCCAGCAATTCGGCACCCCCGCGCAGGTCTATAACGACCCCGAAAACATGTTCGTCGCCGATTTCATGGGCTCCCCCTCCATGAACCTGATCGAAGCCACCGTGGTTGAACAAAACGGCAAACTCGCCATCCACATCGCAGGCGACGGGGCAGGGGTCACGCTCCCCGTCACCCTCGACGGCCTGCGCAACCACCTCGGCAACAAAGTCATGTTCGGCATCCGTCCCGAAGCCCTCACCGACCCCGAAGGCGCAGACCGCACCGGCAGCGATATCATCCAGCAGGACTGCCTGATCGAGGTCGTCGAACCCGCAGGCTCCGACACCTTCGCCGTCACGCACCTTGGCGGGGTCGAGGCCATCGCCCGCCTGCGCGCCGACGCCGCCATCGAACCGGGCCAGACCGCACCCCTTGCCTTCAACATGACCAAAGCGGTCTTCTTCGATCCCCAAACCACGGCCCGCATCCGATGAAACGCTCCCGCATCAACGAAATCCTCCGCGAGGGCGACGCCTTCATCCGCTCCCACGGCTATCGGCTCCCCCCCTTCGCCTACTGGTCCCCCGATGAAATGGCCAAACGCGGCGCAGGCCTCATCAAAGACCGCGGCATGGGCTGGGACATCACTGATTACGGTCAGGAACGCTTTGATGAAATGGGCCTTTTCCTCTTCACCACCCGCAACGGAGACGCCGCCGATCTGGGCGCCGACCGAGGCATGCTCTACGCCGAAAAGATCATGATCTCCCGCCGCGACCAGCTCTCCCCCATGCACCGCCACACCATCAAGGCCGAGGACATCATCAACCGAGGCGGCGGCAAACTGGTGATGGAGCTCTTCGCCCCCGCTGAAGACGGCTCCATCGACCGCACGTCCGACGTGACCGTGCCCGTCGACGGAGACCTCCGCACCCTAAACGCCGGAGGCCTCCTCAAACTCGACCCCGGAGAAAGCGTCACCCTCATGCCGGGTATCTGGCACGCCTTCTGGGGCGAGGGCGCCGACGTGCTGATCGGAGAGGTCTCCACCGTCAACGACGACAAGACCGACAACATCTTCGAGATGAATATCGGACGGTTTGCGACGGTTGAGGAAGACGAGGCTCCGGTGCATTTGCTGGTGTCGGATTATGATGCTTATCTCTGACCTGCCTGCCTAACTCACCCTATGCCATTTGCTCCGCAAATGGCAGCGCCCGAACCGCCCCCCACGGGGCGGGCGCTTCTCGCCCACCCCTCGGTTCGGGCTTACTTCGGTCAGCTCATTCCATCAGCCATTTTCAATGGCAACAATTCCACCTGAAGCTGCTATAAAGGTAAGAGCAATTAGAGATACATATGCCATCGACTTATAAAAGATTGTGATCTTGGCATCTGAGCGTAAGAGATACTTCCCATCAAGTAATGTGATTTCCGCACGAAGTGTTTTGGCCAGAAAGTACAGCATCCAATTGCCGGGAGTTCTTTCTGATATATCCAGCGCGCTGTTTTCGCCTATGAAACTTGTCAGTTTGAATCCAACTACTGTTTCATTCAGGTACTTCTCAACCTCAAGTCCATTCATAACCGATCCAACTAGGAGGCGATGATACCAATGGCGATCAATAAAGTAGAACAGCATCGACATTCCAAAAATTCCAAGCAAAATAAGTAGGATGCCGTGTATCTCCAAACCAAAGGCTGACATCATTACGTCCTCTGTCCTAGTTTCGAGGATACCGATCAGAGCAAACAACCCCGCTAATAGCGTAGCGTAAACGTTGCGAATTTTCATGCAAATTTCATTGAAGTGTTGCTGTACATCGATTGTCTTTTTCCAAGCTTCCACGGATAATGCGATGCTCTGATCCTTATCCATTTTTTGAGACTCCAAAATCGAACTTGTCTAATAGTTCTCCAAAATTTGTCTCCAAAACGACTGCTGGCTCAATATTTCGATTGGCTGCTTCCCGTTCTCGTTCAACATCCTCGGGGCTCCAGTGAGTAACTTCGCGTAGTAGTTCGTACTCTGGTCGCTTCTGTGCGACACCGTACTTGGCCCAAGCATGATCGATCCCGATATCCTCAGCCATCGCAATATCTTTGTGTAGGCTATCACCTATATATACGCAGTCTTCAGCGTTGAGCTTCAAGTCAGCCAAAATTGCCTCTAAAATTTCAGTGTTTGGTTTGAATTGTCCCTTGGGTGTATGTTTATGAACAGTTCGCTTTAGTTCATAGTTTGCGGCCGGATATTTCCGAATATTCTCGGCAGTTAAGCCCTTCGGCAAGTCATGATCTTCAGGTGAAAATAAGACGTCAATCTGGTCATCCAGACCCAGTTTTCGCATGCGATAATTGGTATAGAATGCCATAGATTCAGTAAAAGCTACGATCTTAATATTTCTGGATACCAAGGTGTTCAAGGTAGTTGAAACTGATGGGTAGAGGATAAGACTTTCTCTCCTCGCCATCCTAAAATCATCTATGGCTGGCTCAAATACCTTCCTGATATCGTCACCTCTGCAAAAAGTCTGAAGAGACGGCAGTTCTTCCAGTAAGAAAGCATATTCGCTAGTGCCGTGCTTTTGGTGCACCTGCCGGATTTCGTCTTTTAGTGTCTCCTCGTCAACTCCGCTAATTTCTACAACCTTGCTCAACATGACGGAGAACGAGTTGTACCAAACATCAACCCAGTCGAAGAGGGTGTTGTCCAAATCTGTTATAAGCGCTTTTTTCATTCTTCCATTCAGTTCTATCAGCAGAAAATCCAGCTGGGATTTGGAGCTTATTCCAAAACTCAACTAACCATGGGGCTCGGCTGCGCTCAATGCCAAGTTCGCAGCTGCGACTGCTCTCCGGTCACCATGCTATACAGACCCAGTATCCTTTCGTAAGACCCCGAGAAGAGGTATGTTTTCGGTGACGGTCTTCAGTGCTCGCACCTGTACAGAGAATGACCGGAATCTGGCCTTTCTAGCCGGCACAGAATCCAAACACCCATCCCCTAAACCTTTACACACAGTGTATGTACGAGATATGTACAGGAGGTGTGCGCGGTATGTACACGCCGCCCCTACAAAATCACCCGCTGACCCGTCTTGCCCGAGCGCACGCCCGCCTCGACCCCTTCAACCATCATTTGGGTCTCTGAGGCAGGACAGGCGGATCATCCTCCTCCTGACCGTTGTACATACAGGTGCCATACGCCAGCCATACCCAAACCATACGCCCTGTCCGGCCCAAATCCCTACAAAATCACCCGCTGCCCAATCTCCCCGGCCTTCACCCCCGCCTCGATCACTTCAATCGTCATGCGGGCCTCTTCAGGCAGCCGGGCAGATCCCAATGATCCTCATAGCCCCAACCATCGCCCAAACCGAAGCCACCCCCAAAACCACACACCCGTCCAACCTCACTCCCAAAAAACCACCACCCGCTCCAACTGCACACCTCCCACCCCATCCGCACGACATGCATATCAAATACATATCCGATGCATATGCGCCCTGCATCCGGCCTGCATGCCATTTCCCTACGAAACCACCCGCTCCCCAGACTGCGCCCCCGCCTCGATCCCTCAATCGTCATGCGGGCCTCGGACGGCATTACCGAAGGCTCCCACCATCCTCAATCGCCTTCCTGAACCTCCATAAACCTGACGCCTCCACCCCCCAGCCGCAAAAGAAATGTCGATAATTCACCGCAACGCTTACTCAAGGGTTGATTGACGAAACGACTCCCGTAAAAGACTAAATGTAGGGGCGTGGCCTTCGGGGGCCACAGCATTTCGGGGTAATGATGGCTGGGATCTTTTATTCACATCGCTTGAAGACGGTTTTGAAACAGACCGTGGTCGAGTTGGGTGTGCGCATCACGCTTGACGATCACGGGGCCGATATCTCGATCCGTGAGAACGAGGCGATGATCCAGGAAACTGCAAGGCTCGTTGGGGTGAAATGCGAGATCTTGCAAAACGGCGATAGCGTCGTGGCCATGTTCTATAAGTAAGGGGTTTCGATGGGGTCACAGAAAAACGAACAAGTCGCCGCGCTGCGCGATGCCGGCCTTCCACTGGCGCGCGCGCACCGATACGGAAACAGCGGTTGGGGCCTGCCTTTGTGGGCGCGCGCGACGTTGATGGGTGGGGTGCTCAGCTTGCTCGCGGTTATTGCCATCGTGGGGCTGGCAACGGTCGACAATGACGGACCTGCAGTGCCCGCGCTTCAGGCAAAGGCATCAGACCCGCCCGCCACCCCGACTGAGACATCGAAGGCAATTCCCAACAGCACGGCTCAGGATACGGCGGGCCAGAGCGACAACACGATCACAGCGGCTGAGATCCGTCCGACGTCCCCCACCACCGTCGCACCGCAAGCGCCAAGTGCTGGCGCGTTCGCACCAACGGCAGAACGTCTCGCCGCGATCCGCGATGGCACTGCAACGCCTGAGCTTGTCACCCGCGCGGGGCCCGGCGCAACCGGGTCACCTTTTGATGTTGTTGCGGCCCCTGCGCCGGCCGACGCGGCAGCGCTGTCATGTGTCTCGGAACTTACTGCGCTGGGCCGGTTCAGCACCATCAACTTTGACCTTGCGCAAGCCACCCCCGACGAAGACGCGATGCAGACGGTCATCAATTTTGCCACCCTCGCCAAAGACTGCCCCGCCGCGCGGATCATCGTCGAAGGCCATTCCGACAGCAGTGGGCCCGAGGCCGTCAACCTGATGCTTAGCTGGCGCCGGGCCGATGCGGTGATCCGGGCGTTGCAGGCTCGCGGCTTTGATGTCGCTGCCTATGAGCCGATGGGGTTCGGGGCGCGGTTCAGTCTTTCGGATGACGCAACATCGCCGGAAAACGATCCCAGCCGCCGCGTGGAATTCCGCGTCGTGGCCGCCGAATAAGGAGAGACCGGCATGTTTGAAGCCCTCGGCATAGACTTTCCCGGACGCTCTTTGGCCATCGTCTTTGTGACGGTGATGATCGCGGGTTTGATCGGCTATCTTTTGGCCCGCCAGCAATACCGCGAGATGCTGAAACGGCAATCGGGCATCATCACTTCTGAGATGGCGCGCCTCAGACGTCGTGCGGCGTCTGCAGAGCAAACGACCCAGCGTATGCGCACCGAGGTCGAGCGGTATAGACGCGCCAGCCGCCGCTGAACCAGTTGCAAACGTAGAGATTGGGCAGGGCGATCAGCGGTCAAACCGCCACCCCACCACCAGCGGTGCTAGCCCATCTCGGCCGAGATATCCTGCAGCACGTCCAACAGGCTGTCGCTGCTGATTGTTTCAGGGTTCACTTCGGCGGTTGCGAAGTAGCGCAGGAAAATGCCTTCGGTGCGACCGTCCATGCCTTCATGCAGCCCCATGGCCCATGTTGGAAACATCCGTTCGCGCACATCATTGCACGAGATCAGGATGATGTTGGAATGCCGCGTATCCCGCGCGATCCGGTGGTAAATCGCGCTAACCTCGGCGCGGCCTCCTTCCAGAACCTGCAGGAAATGATCGCCATTATAGTGCAGCATGCCTGTGATGCCCGCACGCGCGTTATTGCGTTTACAGGTCGCAATAAGATCGTTCGTATCAAGCCGTTCAGACGGGTTTCGTTGACTGTAATATACCAATCGAGACAGATTCATGTGCCGAGTCCTTCGTTACCGCGAAAATATCGCAAAGTTCCTCTGGGCGATCAATATCTAGTTGGTGTTATCCACAGATTTCCGACATATAGTTGGCTGCGCGGGGGAGGGGAGCTATTGCGATCCATCCCTAACGCTTTTGGCCGACCCTGTCTGAGGCGTCCTTCGATCAGGCGTCTTGAGCACAAAGTGCCGCTATAACATCATCCGCTGCCCGGTTTCCCCAGCCTTCACCCCCGCCTCGATCACTTCAATCGTCATGCGGGCCTCGGACGGCAGAACCGGTGGGTCACCCCCATCCTCAATCGCCTTCCTCAGGCGCAGATAAATCTCATGCTGAGTCCCCGGCTCCGTAGGGTATACCTCATTGATAACCTTACCATTCCTGACGCGGCTCAATGTCCCGAACCGCTCTTTCGGCTCCACGCCGAAGCCTGGATCCAGCGGCGTCATCCCCTCGCGCAGTTGCGGCTCCTGAATGTCCATGTGGTACTTGCGATACGCCCCCTGATCCCCTTGCACGACGTATTTCGTGCGGAAATCCGGGCTCACATAGCTGCAATAGATCTGCACCCGCAGTGCCCCGTCATACCCCATCGTCAAACAAAACCGATCCGCCACTTCGCCGCCCGCGCGTTGGACAATCGCCTCGCCCTCAACCCATTTCGGACGCCCGAACAGCACCAAAGCCTGATCCACCTGATGCGCCCCCAGATCGAACTGCACACCCACCCCGGGGGCCGCCTTCTCTTGCCAGCGATCCCCGCTGCCATCGCCTTTGAAAAACTCGAAATGCGATTGAAAAGACTGGATATGTCCCAGCGCCCCTTCATCCCGCAACTTGCGCAAGGTCAGAAAATCCCCGTCCCAGCGCCGGTTCTGAAAGCAAGTCAAAATCCGCCCCGCGTTCTCCGCCGCCGCAATCATCGCATCCGCATCCGCCACCGTCGCTGCGAACGGCTTGTCCACGATCACATGCTTGCCCGCCTCCAGCGCGGCAATGGCCAGCGGCGTATGCGTCGGCGTGGGCGACGCCACGATCACCAGATCAATCGCATCATCCGCAAACATCTCCTCCGGCGTTGCGTAAACCAGCGCCTCAGGGTGATCCGCCTTCACCGCCTCCGGCTTGGACGACGCCACCCCATGGAAGGTGATCCCCGCTGCGGGCAACAACGGCGCATGAAACACACGCCCCGCCAATCCGTACCCGATGATCCCTGCTTTGACGGCCATATCCTGTCCTCCCGGTCGATTTTCGTTAGCGGTATCATCGCGCACTTGACGCCAAACGCAACGCTTTCCAAGGTGAGGGAAGGGAGGAACCAAAATGGACCAAGAACTCAAGGACTACATCCGCGCGACCAAGGCGTATCTGAAAGGCCTGACCGACGTCAAAGCGGCCTTTGAGGACGTCGCCAAAGCCATGGCCAAAGAGGTCGCCATCATCCGCGAAACCCAAGACAAGGGCGGCAGCGTGATCCCAGAGATCCAGTATGCGGATATCGAGAGCGGCGCGGTCAACGAAGACCAGATCGCGGCCCTGAAACACCGCGGCTGCGCCATCGTGCGCGGCGTCTTCGCCCGCGATCAGGCCGAGGCATGGAACCGCCAAATCGGTGAGTATATCGAGGCGAATGACTATCTCACCCGCGCCAAGGAAAAGGCCGGGATGGACACCTACTTCGCCGATCTGAAGGACGGCGCGCCGCAGATTTACGGGCTCTACTGGTCCAAACCGCAGGTCGAGGCGCGCCAGGCTGAAAGCATGGCCCTCACCAAGCGCTTCCTCAATCGGCTCTATGATGTCAGTGGCCCCATGGGCGATGAGTTCGACCCGGATCACGACTACGCCTATGCCGACCGTACCCGCCGCCGCGAACCGGGCGATACGACGCTAGGCCTCTCGCCACATATGGATTCAGGCAGCTACGAGCGCTGGGTCGATCCCGCATACCAGAAAATCTATGCACCGATTTTTGAAGGCCGCTGGCAGGATTACGACCCTTGGAAAGCCACCTTCCGCACCCAGACCCGTGAATACCAATCGCCCGCTGTCTGTTCGATGTTTCGCACGTTCCAGGGCTGGACGGGCCTGACCAGCCAAGGGCCCGAGGACGGCACGCTTTCGCTGCTGCCCATCGCCAATTCTGTCGCTTATTTCCTGCTGCGCGCGCTGCAAGACGACGTTGCCGATGATGACCTTTGTGGCGCCAAACCCGGCCGCGCCTTGGGGGCCACGAAACAATGGCACAGCGATATCCTGGAAGGTCTGGTCAGCATCCCCACCGTTCACGCGGGCGACACGGTCTGGTGGCACCCCGATGTCATCCACGCCGTGGCCAATGAACATAACGGGTCCGACTATGCGAACGTCATCTATATCGGCGCGTCCCCGAAATGCCCCAAGAATGAGGCCTATGCCCGCAAGCAAGCCGCCAAGTTCCTGCAAGGCCGCTCGGCCCCCGATTTCGCCGCAGAAGATTACGAGGTTGATTTCAAAGGCCGTGCCACGCTCGACGATCTGACCGATCTCGGCAAAGCACAAATGGCGCTCTGAGCTGCGTATAGCAAAGGGGCCAAAAATCCGGCCCCTTTCACCTTTGCTCAAATATTCCGGGGTTTGGGGCAGCGCCCCAAGACGTCCGCCTTAGTCGAGGCGGACATTGCTGTTTGTGCCGGTATTTGCCTGTTCGGCCGTAAAGCCCAACTCGCCCAACGTGAAATACGCCCCGGCCGAGATCACAGCCATCGCAACAAAAGCAAGTAACATGGTTTTCATGGTCGGTCCTCCCCTCCCACGGTCGCTCCGCGGAGATATGTTATCAGGTCTTTGCGATCCTGTTCGCCGGTGATGCGCTGCATCGGCATCTTGCTGCCCGGTATATAATGATCCGGCCCCAGATCGAAAAGAGCGTCAATGCTGTCCGCATCCCAAATGATGTCGGAGCCGGTCAGGATATCGGAGTAGCTGTAATCGGCCACCGTTCCCGCAGGCCGCCCGAACACCTGATAAAGCGTCGGCCCTGCGCGGCGCGCACTCCCCGGTGTCAGTGTATGACAGATCGAGCATTTGCGCGCGAACTGCCGCTCGCCATTGCTCATCTCGGCGGGGTCTTTCAGAAACTCGCGCGCGGCGGTCGTCATCTGACCATGCTCGGTCAGCGCCTCCAGCGGCCAGCTATACATCGTATCATCCAACCCGCCTGCGTGGATGTTCGCACCATCGGGTGAGAACGCCAAAGCCCAGACAGGGCCTTGGGCGGTGGCACGATAATCGCGGGCGATGCGCCAATCGAGACTATCAATCACCATGATAAATCCTTCGCCATCGCCCACGGCGATGCGGCTCATATCGGGGTTGGCAGCCATGGCGAGCACGGGGCGACGCTCTAAAGTGAAGTCTGCAATCTGCGCGTCCGTGGCCAGATCCAGCACACGGGTCACGCCATCAACGGCGCCGTACGCCATCCAGCCTGCAGCCTCGTTCAGAACCAGTTGGTTGATGCCAAAGCCGTGACGCAGCAGCAGCCGTTTCGCCTCGCCTGTCTCCACGTCCCAAACGCGCAAGGTCCCGTCGGTAGACGCCGAATAGAGCACCCCCCCATCCGCGCTGAACGCCACATCGTTGACGCCCGCCGTATGCCCTTCAAGGAAAACCGGATCGCCGCCATCCAGCGACCAAAGCCCGATCGTTCCGTCCCAACTGGCCGAGGCAACGCGGTCGCCAGAAACGGCCAGCGCCATCACCTTGCCCTGATGCGTGCCCAATTCGCGCGCCGCGCCGTCTTCCCACAGCAACAAGCGGAAATCGTCGCCCGCCGACACCAGCCGCGTGTCGTCCACGAAGCGCACGGCTTTCACAGCCGCCTCATGGCCCTCCAGCCACACAGGCTGCGCGCCGGTCCATAATCCAACCGTATTATCAAAACTGGCCGTTGCGATCTGGCCCGTGGGCGAGACCGCGACCCCCATCACCGGGCCGCCATGGCCCTTGAGGGTGAAGAACCCGTCCGCCATCCCGAAGGACGGCAGACAGGCAATCGCAAAGGCAAGAAGCCGCACTATTCAGCAGGCGTCGCCGCACCGGAGGCGCGTTCCTTCGCCTCCATCTCTTCGACCCAAAGACCGTGGTGCTCACGCGCCCATTGCTCTTCGACCTCGCCGGTGCCCATGGCGTCATAGGCGTCTTCCATACCGACCGAGCCCAGATAGATATGGGCGATGATGATAATCATGAACACAAACGCCACGATCGCGTGCCACGCCTGGGCGAACTGCATTTCTTCATGCGGCGCCATCACCTCGGGCAGGGTGCCGAGGCCCAGAAGGGCAGGGATGCCTGTGTCGTTCATGATGGCAAAGGTCTTGGCGAACATCGGCAGCTCGAACGGAAAGAGCAGCGACAGGCCCGAGGCCGAGATCGACACGCCCAAGATCACGCAGGACCAAAAGATCATTTTTTGACCCGCGTTGAACTTGCGCGCAGGCGGGTGCACGTCTTTCGAGAAAAGACCCCCACCAACCGCCAGCCATTTCAGATCGTGCCGGTTCGGGATGTTATGCACCAGCCACATCACGGTAATCATGATAAGGCCGACCATGAAGGCCCAGGCCACATTGTTATGGACCCATTTGCTGACCATCGCGAGCCAAGCAAAGCTTTCCTTGCCGAAAAGCGGGATCAGCGCGACCCGCCCGAACAGCGAAATCAGGCCGGTGGCACCCAGCAGCAGGAACGAGCCGGCAAACAGCCAATGGCCAAAGCGTTCGACATTTGTGAAGCGCAGGATCTTGTTGCCCGTCTTCTCGCCGTCAATGCGGATGCGTCCGCGTAGCGCATAGAACAGCACCAGCAGGCCCAACATGCCCAGCATGCCATAGCCGCCCCATGTCAGCAGCGGGCCTTGGCGAAACTGCAACCACGCCATGCCGCGATCCTGAATCAGGACGCCCGCAGCGGGTTGCTGCGTGGACACGGTCACATCCGCCGTGCCGAAACGCAAAGCGCGATAGACCTCGCTGTCGGATGCGCCGCCCAGCGTGCCCAACTGGTTGGCCACATTGGCCGCGTTCAGCGGATCACCGGTCAGCAACTCGCGGGTCGCATTGGGGACCTGTTCGCCGTTCTGGCGGGCCATGATATCGGCCAGTGTGGGGGCGCCGCCAGTGGCCGCGCGGGTGTCTTCGGGGGGTGTCGCGGCATCTTGAGCGAATGCAGCGGAAGCAAGAGTTATCGTCAGCAGTAGGGCGATAAAATTGCGAAGCATTTTGGGTCACCTGATCCTGTTGGGGGAAGGTCGGAAGGGCGGCCCATCATAGGCCGCCCCTCATTTCTTGTTATTTCAGAAGACGTTAGCCGTCTTTCTGGTCGTAGGCTGTGCCCCAGCCCCACGCGCCCGAGCCGAAGCCACGGGCCACGACGCGTTCGCGGTAGATGCCAGAGACAACGTCCCCGTCACCCGCCAGCAGCGCCTTGGTGGAGCACATCTCGGCACACAGCGGCAGCTTGCCTTCAGCGATACGGTTGCGGCCGTATTTGCTGAATTCAGCTTCCGAGTGGTTCTCTTCAGGGCCACCGGCGCAGAAGGTACATTTGTCCATCTTGCCGCGCGAGCCGAAGTTGCCAGCCTGCGGATACTGCGGCGCACCGAAGGGGCACGCGTAGAAGCAGTAGCCGCAGCCGATGCACAGGTCTTTGCTGTGCAGAACCACGCCTTCTTCGTTCTGGTAGAAGCAATCCACCGGGCAGACGGCCATGCAGGGCGCGTCTGAACAGTGCATGCACGCCACCGAGATCGAGCGCTCGCCGGGCTTACCATCATTGATGGTCACCACCCGCCGACGATTGATGCCCCAAGGCACCTCGTGCTCGTTCTTACAGGCCGTCACGCAGGCATTACACTCAATGCAGCGTTCGGCGTCGCAGAGAAACTTAGCTCTTGCCATGTTTCAGGTCTCCTTATGCTGACCAGATTTTGCAGAGAGTGGCTTTCGTCTCCTGCATCTGGGTCACTGAGTCGTAGCCATAGGTCTGAGCGGTGTTCGTGCTCTCGCCCAACACATACGGGTCTGCACCATCGGGATACTTGCTCCGCTGGTCCTCGCCCTCGAAGTGGCCGCCAAAGTGGAAGGGCATGAACGCAACACCTGCGCCCACCCGTTCGGTGACCATGGCCATCACTTTGACCTTGCCGCCTTCGGGGCCTTCCACCCAAACCTGTGCGCCGTCCCGCACACCGAGGTTATTGGCGTCACGCGGGTTGATCTCGACGAACATGTCCTGCTGAAGCTCAGCGAGCCATGGGTTGGAACGGGTTTCATCCCCGCCGCCTTCATATTCGACCAGACGACCCGACGTCAGGACCATGGGATAGTCCTTGGAGAAGTCGTTCTTCTGGATCGACGCATACATGGTGGGCAGACGATAGAATTGCCGATCCTCGTAGGTCGGATAATCTGCCACCAGATCGCGGCGGTTCGAATAAAGCGGCTCGCGGTGCACAGGCACCGGATCGGGGAAGGTCCACACAACTGCGCGGGCTTTCGCGTTCCCGAAAGGTGCACATTCGTGCTTGATCGCCACCCGCTGGATACCGCCCGAGAGGTCGGTCTTCCAGTTGGTCTTCGGACCGGCCACCGCATCAATCGCGGCGCGCTCCTCAGCCGTCAGGTCGCTGTCCCAACCCAGATCCATCAGCATCTGCATCGTGAATTCGGGATAACCGTCCTGGATTTCCGAGTTCTTGCTGTAAACGCCTTCGGCCAACAGGTTGTCGCCGTCCCGCTCCACACCGAAACGCGCGCGGAAGGTGAGACCACCCTCAGACACAGGCTTCGACATATCATAGAGGTTCGGCGTGCCCGGGTGGTTCATCTCAGGCGTGCCCCAGCAGGGCCACGGCATCCCGTAGTAATCCCCGTCAGCAGGGCCACCAATGGCTTGCAGCGTCGTTCTGTCGAACGTGTGCTGGTTGGCCATGTGCAGCTTGATCCGCTCTGGGCTTTGACCGGTGTAACCCACCGTCCACATGCCTGCGTTGAATTCACGCGTCACGCTTTCGATGTTGGGTGTCTCGGCATCATCCATCTCGATATTGCGGAACAGACGATCCCCAAAGCCGAACTTGTTGGCCAGCTTGGCGATGATGACGTGATCGGGAAGGCTCTCAAAGAGCGGGTCCATGATCTGATCGCGCCACTGGATCGACCGGTTCGATGCGGTGACAGAGCCACGCGTTTCGAACTGTGTGGCCGCGGGAAGCAGATACACACCGTCTTCGCGGTCATGCAGAACAGCCGACACAGTCGGGAACGGGTCGATGACGACCAGCATGTCCAGCTTTTCCATCGCGGTCTTCATCTCTTTCATCCGCGTTTGCGAATTCGGAGCGTGACCCCATAGAACCATCGCGCGAACATTGTTCGGCTGGTCCATGTTGTCGGCATCCTCAAGAATGCCGTCGATCCAACGCGACACCGGAATGCCCGTCAGGTTCATCAGGTTCTTGTCTTTGCCGTCAGCGGCTTTGACCGTCTGGAACTGACCTTTCAGCCAATCCAGATCCTCGCCCCAAACGCGGGACCAGTGACCCCAAGCACCTGCGGACAGGCCGTAATAGCCGGGCAGGGTGTGGGACAGAACACCAAGGTCGGTGGCCCCTTGCACGTTGTCGTGGCCGCGGAAGATGTTGGTGCCGCCGCCTTCGGTGCCCATGTTGCCAAGGGCCAGTTGCAGGATGCAGTAGGCACGGGTGTTGTTGTTGCCTGTGGTGTGCTGCGTGCCACCCATGCACCAGATCACGGTGCCGGGGCGGTTGTTGGCCAGCGTCCGTGCAACGCGCTTGAGCTGTGAGCCGGGCACATCCGTGACGCGCTCAACTTCCTCAGGGGTCCACTTGGCGACCTCTTCCTTGATCTGGTCCATGCCCCAGACGCGGGTGCGGATGAACTCTTTGTCTTCCCAGCCATTGTCGAAAAGATGCCAGAGAATACCCCAGACCAACGCGACGTCCGAACCGGGGCGCAGGCGCACATATTCGTCCGCATGAGCGGCCGTGCGCGTAAAGCGCGGGTCGCACACGATGACGGGGGCGTTGTTCTGCTCCTTGGCGCGCAGCAGGTGCAGCAGCGACACGGGGTGTGCCTCAGCTGGGTTGCCGCCGATGATAAAGATCGCCTTGGAGTTATGGATATCGTTGTAGCTGTTGGTCATGGCGCCGTAGCCCCATGTGTTCGCAACACCCGCAACGGTGGTCGAGTGGCAGATACGTGCCTGGTGATCCACGTTGTTTGTGCCCCAATAGGCGGCAAACTTGCGGAACAGATACGCCTGCTCGTTGTTGTGCTTAGCTGAACCCAGCCAATACACAGAGTCTGGACCGCTTTCTTCGCGGATCGACATCATCTGATCGCCGACCTCATCAATGGCCTGCTCCCACGAGATGCGCTTCCACTCGCCGTTCTCTTTCTTCATCGGGTATTTCAGACGGCGCTCGCCATGGGCGTGCTCACGAACCGAGGCCCCTTTGGCGCAGTGCGCACCAAGGTTAAAGGGGCTGTCCCAGCCGGGCTCTTGCCCTGTCCAGACACCGTTAGACACCTCTGCCACGACCGTACAACCGACCGAGCAGTGTGTGCATACCGATTTCACCAAATCCACCGCCCCGTTGACAGCACCTGCTGCCGAGGCTTGTGTCACTGTGCCGCCCGTTGCACTGATCGCGGCAAGGCCACCAATGGCCAGACCCGATCCGCGCAGGAATGTGCGGCGGTCCACTGATGTCTCAGCGGCTTGTGACAGGATACTTGTCCGCTGGGAGCGTCGCGCAACCCCGTTGGTCTTTTTCCTAAGCATTTCAATTCTCCCTTGCTGGCTCGCTTTACGCAGGCTCGCGGGGTTTCGTTACCGGCAGTCGGGCGTCACGCAACCAGTCGCCGGGGTCTTCCTTGTGACGGCGTCCTTAGAAGCGGGCGCTGTCGAGATAGGCGCGGGTATGCGCGGTGTCCTGGATCTTGTCGCTCGACAGATCAGGTGTGCTTGCTTCGGCTTGCGTGGCGCCAGTGGCGGCCACAACAGCGACCGCAGGGGCTGCGGTGCCTGCGAGCTTCAGGAAGTCACGGCGGCTTGCGCCATCTTCGGTCTTCTTGCTCATGGGATGTCTCCTCCCTTGTTGCGTTCTGGCCCGCCGAGGCGAACCGCTCATCTGCGGATTACTCCGCAATCATCCGGAAAGCCTCGCGCTCGATCTCCATGAACGCCTTGCCGACAGCGCCGACAGCCGCATAAAGAACCGAGTTCTTCGCGCCTTCCAAATCCGAATAAAAATGTGCGGCCCAGGGGCCGATATGCTTGTTGTAAAACGTCTTTTGCGCCTCAAGGCTGGCAGGTTCGCCAAAGCGCCCCGTAATCAGCCCGGCCATCATCTCCATCAGCGAGGCGATGTTGTCTTCCGGCTCATAGACATTCTCGGCCCGCGTGATGCGCTGGGCCGACATATCGCTGCGCAGGGTCGCCAAAGGCTTCTCGTTCAAAAAGCCGGTTAGATAGAAACTTGCATAGGGCAGCAACTCGCCGCGTCCCAAGCCGATGAAAAGCGCGTTGAACTCGCTCTCCACTGCGCGCGGCTTAACGGCACGCGCCACCCGCGACAGCGCACCAATCGCCTGACCCAGATCACTGTCATCGCCAGACAGGGCCGCACATTGCTTTAACAAGCCCTCATCCGCCGGGCGTGCCAGCAAGGCGGCCAGAAAGTCATAAAGATCAGCGCGCAGCTGGTCTTCTTCGGCGATCTTGGTCTCTGCCATAGTGTTCGTCATGGTCCCTTCCATCCCGCTTGCGCGGGCCTTGGCTTATGTCCCCTTGTGGGGGAACGACTTAAATCTCTTCAAACGCGAACCGCATCCGGCGCTTGGCCGGGGCAGTCGCATCCTCATCCGTGTCTTCAAACTCATACGCCGGAGCAGACACATCCTCGTCCGCATCCGACTCCACCTCAGCCACCACCGAGATCTCCACATCGGGCTCTAGCTCAGTCGACACATCATCAACTTCAACCGCAGGGGCGTCTTTCGCAGCCGCTTGCCGCGCCATTTCCTCAACATGCTTCATCATGCCTTTGCCGACCTGATAAGCGGTCTGCATATTCTCGATAACATTCGCGCCGTCGGTGAAATCCTCACCGTAATCGACCAGCATATCCACATTCGCCAACACGGGGTTCGAGCGCCACAGCACCCGCAACGCCCGCCGCCGGATCCGGTCCGGCACGGCCTTGGCCATGAACTTGGTGAAATCATCGCCCGCTTTCAGGCTCTCTGGTGCGGGCAGTTCCAGCTCCGCCAAAATCTCGTCATCGGACTTCTCTTCGAGTGCGCGGGCTTCCTCGGCCTCAACAGCTGCAACCTTCGCAGCCTCTTCGGCCTGCGCTTCAGCTTGCACCGCTTGGCGGCGTGCCGACCAGAAGTTACGCTCACGGGTCAATGCATCTGCTCCCGACGGCTGGCAGGCGAGCGATAGACATCCGCGACCTGACGAATACGCGCATCGCCCTTGCCATCCTCGGCCAGATCAATCCGCTTCTTGTCGCGGCGCCGCTTCACGAATTCTTCCTCTTCGTGATGCGCGTTGCAGAAATCGCGGATCCAAGCGATCAGACCGGCGGGCATCGGAACCTTCTCGACCAGTTCCTCGCCGCTATCCTGATAATCCTGCGCCTCATAGGGAGAGGCCGTCACCAGCAGCACCTCAAGCCCGTCGCCTTCATCGCGCATCACCACGTAAATCGCAGGGACGCCATCGGCGAGGCCCGTTAGATACGCCTCGGTCTGGGTGTGGTGCAATTCAAGCGGGCAGGTCGCGGCATGGTATTCGACCACCTCACCGTCGCGGCGCAGCTGGGCCCAATGGGCGGGTCCTGCACCGGGCAATACCGCAACGGCCTTGAACGACCAAGCCGCCCAACGGGTCACCCCGGGGCTTTTGCGGATCACGATGCCAAGCGGCATGGTGACGATCTTTTCGGCGAGCGTGTTCAAGCTCTCCTCCCTGTTGGCGAGCGCGGTTGGCGAGCCGGCTGGCTATAAGCAAACTTTCGCAAAGCGCCCGATCAGCGCCAAGCAATTTCGGTATACACCGGCGCACAATGGCGGTTTTGTCGCGCTTTTTGCGGCCCCAGCCCCACAAACAGGACAGGTTGTCGCGGCTGGCGCAAAAACCCATGGAATCACTCGGATTTATTGCTGCAGGCGCATGCGGGTTTGCTGCGTCGCAGCAGTCGTGTTTCAGCTTGAGGTCCGGCGCGTTCGGTCCTACCTCTTTGCAATATAGCCAGAAAAAACCGCCTCGAAGCGGCATCTTAGCCAATAGGGATCGCCATGCCCAAGCACCTGATTTTATGCGATTGTTTGGGAACGCAATCGCTCGATAAGGACGCGATTGAGACAGCAACAGGTCTGTCTTGTTCGCGGGTCCATACCGGGCTTTGCGTGTCCCAGCTCGAGGCCGCCAGCACTGCCATCGCCGCAGGCGACGCCCTAATCGCCTGTCAGCAAGAGCGTTCGACCTTCGAAGAAATCGCCGCTGATCTTGAGGTCGAAACGCCCGCTTTTGTCGACCTGCGCGACCGCGCCGGATGGTCTGCTGACACTGCATCAAAGACCCCAAAGATGGCCGCCTTTCTGGCCGAAGCGATGATGGAGGCGCCGGTCACGCCTGCGGTCGACGTCACCTCCGAAGGGATGTGCCTGATCGTTGGAAAATCCGATATCGCCCTGCCTGCCGCGGCCACACTTTCCGAGACGCTTTCCGTGACGGTTCTGCTCACAGACGCAGATGCAGAGCCGCCCCTAGATCGCCGTTATGATCCGATCAAAGGCCACATTCGCCGGGCTGCGGGGGCTTTGGGGGGCTTCAGCCTGACAATTGACGCGCTGCAACAGCTCAACCCCGGTGGTCGCGATCTGGCGTGGTCTGATCCACGCAACGGTGCTGCGTCGCAATGCGATATCATCCTCGACCTGACAGGCGATCACCCGCTTTTTCCGGCCCCTGAAAAGCGCGAAGGCTACCTGCGCGCCGATCCCGGTCGCCCCGAGGCGGTGCAAGCCGCCCTCCTTGCCGCATCCCAACTCATCGGCACGTTTGAAAAGCCCCTCTATGTCCGGCTGGAGGCGTCGCTCTGCGCCCATTCCCGCGCGGGGCAAACCGCCTGTTCCAACTGCCTCGACATTTGCCCGACAGGGGCCATCACCTCGGCAGGCGATCACGTCTCCATCGACCCGATGGTCTGCGCGGGTTGCGGCGCGTGTTCTGCGCTTTGCCCGTCGGGCGCTATCACGTACGAGGACCCGCCGACCAATTTCACCTTCCGCCGCATGGAAACGCTGGCCTCTGCCTATCTGAGCGCAGGCGGCAAAGCCCCGCGCCTTCTCGTCCATGACGCCAAATTCGGGGCCGAGCTGATCCAGCTCTCCGCCCGCTACGCCAAGGGTTTGCCTGCCAATGTGATCCCCATGTCGCTCGACACAATCGCGGGCTTCGGCCACTCCGAAATGCTCGCCGCCCTCGCGGTCGGTTTCGCAGACGTCCAAGTTCTGCTCGCCCCGACCACAGAACGCGACGCGCTGGAGCGGGAATTAACCTTAACGCTGGCGATCACCGGCAAGGACAATGCCCGCCTGATCGACATCACCGACCCCGAAGCGCTGTGGGGCGCGCTGGGCGACGCTCCTGCGCCATTGGCCGAGCCGATCTTGCCCATGGGCACCCGTCGCCAGGTCGCGCGCACCGCCGCGAAGGCCCTGCGCCCCGACGCAGACGCCCCGATCCCGCTGCCTGACACCGCCCCTTACGGTGCCGTTTTGGTCAACACCGACGCCTGTACGCTCTGCCTCTCCTGCGTGTCGCTCTGTCCCTCCGGCGCGCTGGCCGACAACCCCGACCGGCCAGAGCTGAGGTTCCAGGAAGACGCCTGCCTGCAATGCGGCCTCTGCGCCACTGTCTGCCCCGAAGACGCGATCACCTACGAGGCCCGTTTCGACCTCTCAGACGCCGCGCTCAGCCAGTCGACCCTGCACGAGGAAGAGCCCGCAGCCTGCATCGAATGCGGCGCATTGTTCGGCGTCAAATCCACCATCAACAAGATTACTGAAAAGCTCGCAGGCAAGCACACGATGTTCGCCAATCCCGATGCCGCCCGCATGATCCAGATGTGCGACAACTGCCGCGTGCAGGCGCAATATCACAGCGAAAACAATCCCTTCGCAGGGGGCGAGCGGCCCAAGCCGCGCACCACGGATGACTATTACACCACCCGCAAGGATCACTGAGATTGGATCGGCGCGCCCAAATCTGCAGGCTCAATCGAGGCCACATAGGCCATGATCGCGCCGACATCATCCGCCGTCATCACGACCGGCGCGATGGGCGAGGGGCGTTCGGGCGGAAACGGCTCTGTCACACCGTCGATTTGCGTAAATGCGGCGTGCGGCTTCAGCTCCCAGAAGGTGGAAAATCGCACGTCCCAATCGCTGAAATTGCGCATCAACCCGAAGGACGGGGTCGAGCCAATCGCATTCATCCGATTGCTCGCATTGACCACATGACAGCGCCCGCAATGGGTCATCGCGGCCTTTTCACCCGCCGCCAGATCGCCGCTGATCGTGATCTCTTCCACGACCTCGGCCTGTGCGCGCGGCGCAGTGAACCCGCCGCCGAAACCGTCCAGCGTCCGGATCCCCACATCCGACAAAAGCCACTCCGCAAAGCGCATAGCATCAGGGTCCGTGGCCTCCGAGAGGCCCCAAACGGCCTCGCCCTGCGCCACCGCAGGTGCGCCGCCATTACTCAGCACCAGATCAGCCTCTGCAGCGTCGATATTAACCTTAACGCCCGTTTTCAGCGAAAATCGCGGCAGCAGATGCTGCATCAACCCCGCTTCAACCAAAGCAGGGTCCACATCCAGCGTAAATTGCTTGTCGTCGGCCATCACAGGCCCGGCCAACACGCTCAAAATCAACACGCAGGTCCGTCGCATAGCGGCTCCTGTCCTTATGGCTCCCAACCGCTAGGGTAGGGGGCAGGCCGCGATCCGGTCAACAAAAACAAGGGGAAGAAAAATGGACGAAGATTTCAACATGTCGATGCGCAAGTTTCTCAAGCAGGTTGGCGTCACCTCGCAACAAGCGATTGAGGAAGGCATGCGAGGCACCGATGGCACCGCTGGCAAGACCTTTGAAGCCAAAGTGGTGCTGACCATCGACGGGTTGGATGTCGAACACACCGTCACCGGCACCATCAAAGGGGCCGAATGACGTGGCAAATGACACGACTGTCACCCGCGACGCCGTTCTTGAGGCGCTGAAAACCATCAAAGACCCGATCAGCGGGGATGACATGGTGGCCGCTGGCCTTGTGCGTGCTCTGAACGTGGACGCAGGCACCATCCGCTTCGTGATGGAGATTGACCCTGCCAAGGCCGAACTGCTGACACCCGTCCAAAGGGAAGCCGAGGACAAGCTGAAGGCGCTGGACGGCGTTGAAACAGTCACCGTTGCCATGACTGCGCATTCCAAACCCGCGGCCCCGCCGGACCTCAAAGCGGGTCGCAAAGCCGAACCGAAAGGCCCCCAGAAAATCCCTGGCATCGACCGCATCGTTGCCATCGCATCGGGCAAAGGCGGCGTCGGCAAATCCACCGTTTCCGCCAACCTCGCCTGTGCGCTTGCCGCCGAAGGGCGCCGCGTCGGCCTGCTGGACGCCGATGTCTACGGTCCCTCGCAGCCCCGTATGCTTGGCGTCTCCGGCCGTCCCGCCAGTCCCGATGGCAAAACGATCTTGCCTATGCGCAACCACGGCGTCACCATGATGTCGCTGGGCCTGATGCAGAACGAAGACCAAGCCGTCGTCTGGCGCGGCCCGATGCTGATGGGCGCGCTCCAGCAGATGCTGACGCAGGTCCAATGGGGCGCCCTCGATGTGCTGCTCGTCGACCTGCCCCCCGGCACCGGCGACGTGCAAATGACCCTTGCGCAAAAGTCCGAAGTGACCGGCGCCGTTATCGTCTCCACACCCCAAGACGTGGCCTTGATCGACGCGCGCAAAGGCATTGATATGTTTAATCAATTGCACGTCCCGATCCTTGGCATGATCGAGAATATGAGCACGCATATCTGCTCAAGCTGCGGTCACGAAGAACACGTCTTCGGCCATGGTGGCGTCAAGGCTGAGGCCGCGAAAATCGGCGCGCCTCTGCTTGCTGAAATCCCGCTGCACCTCGACATCCGCATGGCGGCGGATGGCGGCGCGCCCATCGTCGTCTCCAAGCCGCAAAGCGCGCAGGCGCAGGCCTTCCGCACTGTCGCCAAGCAACTCATCGCAGACGGAAACGCATGACCGAGCCGACCTTCCCACCGCTGCTGAAAGGCGAGCTTGTCGATGGCGCGCTCGACCCCTTCACCAAAGCCTGCGCGCAAGCGGCCTTGGGCTGCGATCCGGGCCTCGTCTTCTACAAGATCACCGACAGCCACCTGCGCGCCGCCATCGTGTTTGCCCCTGAAGTTCCGTTGGAAGAGGCGATGGCGATGCTGCCCGTCTGCGGCGTCGGCTACCAGAACGCGCTGGGCGCGCTCGCCCCGCCCGAGGTCGCTGTGCACCTTGATTGGGCCGGCCCGATCACGGTCAACGGTGCGTTCTGCGGCACCCTGAAAGCCGCCGCTGACACCACCGATCCCAAGGCCGATCCGCAATGGTTGGTGATTGGGCTGGATGTCCCGCTGACCCCCGATACCGACGATCCCGGCCTCACCCCCGACCGCACCTCGCTCTTCGACGAAGGCTGCGTCGAGGTGGACCCGGCCCGCCTCCTGGAAAGCTGGTCGCGTCACACGCTCGTCTGGGTCAACCGCTGGACCGACGAAGGTGTGCAACCTTTGCATGCCGAATGGCGCGGTCTGGCCCGCAATATCGGCGAAGAGATTGAGATCATGGGCAAAAAAGGCACCTTCCTTGGCGTCGATGAACGCTTCGGCCTGCTGCTGCGCGCCGGTGACACCACCGATCTGATCCCCCTCTCAACCCAGTTGAAGGACGCTTGAGCCATGAAATTCGACACCAAGACTGAGATGAAACTCGCCCGCGCCATCCACTTCGATGAAAGCGATCAGCGGGTCTTCCACAACCCTGCCCGCACTGGCGAATGGTGCATTTCCGGCGGGTTCGAGTTCTCCAACTGGTCCGAGGCCGATCTGACCGGCAAGGCCCGCCAAGCCTTCTCCAACGGCTGGCTTGGCTTGGAAACCTTCGGCCGCGTCACCTTCGTCGCCGTGACCGTGGTCGAGGAAAACGAGGTCGAAATCCTCACCGCCGCGCTCGCCGACCACTTCGTCGCCCTGTATGGAGCCCCTTCCGTCGACGCCGCCATGCCCGCCGCCCGCGAGGAAGTCGCCCACATGATGGAGCTTTGCGAGGACCAGGATCCTAACACGCTTTTAACCGTCGCCCGCGAGTTGACCGAAGCCGGCGTCAAAGAAAGCTTCCGCATGATCGAGCCGCAGGATGCAGGCCTCGATCAGTTCGCCATCCACGGCGATATCGATGGTATGGACCCAACGGGTGGCCACGGGCATTAGGCCCGCCCCGGACTTGATCCGGGACCTCGTGTCAAATGTGCTAAATTGGATCACTTCGTCACTGCTTCAGCCAAAAGCGAACAGAGCTTTTGCTCTTTGGTTTTGGTCTGCCCCAAGCCCCTGATGTAGTTAGAATACGTTTCCCGATTACATCCGAGTACCCGACAAATCGGTCAAACGCGGAAAGACCGAGAAATCCTCAATCCGAACCACGACAGATATCGGCGTCCAAAATGCTTGAACAGATTTCCCGCGTCAGGCTTTCAACACGCAGCATACGCTCCTCAAGTCGTTCTTCCGGGGCGCTCATCTTCCAATAGATGCTGACATCTGCGGTAAGAGGGCGCCGCATCCGGCAGGAAAAGGTACCGTTCGGAGAGTATGGCTCACGACAAACCGCAGAGACCAATCCGACGCCGGGGCTAGAAGTTGTCTTTAGGATTTCATTCTCCGCGATTGGATAGTTTTTGTTTGTCTCTGCGACGGGAATGCTGAAGTAACCAATCCGGATTCCATCTGGAGTAAAGATACCTGCCTCGAACTGGTAACCGTATGAATCGCCGTTTTTGAAACCTTGACAGATGCGGGCTTCCCAAGACTGGGCCGTTCCTTCACGGCAGAGATCATAGAACCTATTGCGTGTGTTGATCGTAAGGGCTTCAATGTTCAGAACCTTGGTTCCATTGGACGTTGCGCGGCAAATCTGCCGTCGATCTCGTACGCTGAACAAACGTCGAGCGTCTGTGCGCAAATCCTGACCCAGATAAAGACTGACCACATGACTCCACGGAGCGGCACCCGCCACATCGGAAAGCGTAAACGAGATCGGCCTGTCCGTACAAGAGACCGGAGCAGCGCGCCGGTCCCATTTTTCATAGAGAACTATTCCTGCGTAAGTGCCCGGTAGCGCAAGTACGCCAACTATATTTGCCGCCAAAAGCCATCTCCCGCTTAGCCCGCCAGATCGAAGTGCAAGTACAACGGCGCGGGCAATGACAGGAATTGGGACAAGGTAGATCAAAACATCGATCCACAGATTTCCGAGCATCACGAGTGACGGATGGACATCCGATGCGTCAAAAACCGCGATGCCAGTCACAACGCCAATCTGAATCAAGAGATAAAAAGCACAAAGCGCAACGAAGGTGCGCTAAGTGGGCATCGCGAACGGGACGGAGACAAGAATGAAGGTTAATAAAAGAAGGGCGAGAAGCATTTTGTCCTGAATGGGGCAATAACGATGATTTGGATATACTGCGTAGGTGTTACTGATCTGTTGAAGTCAACGGTATGGGGTGTGATGTTTCCGTTCTTTTCATCTTGCCGCATCGACGCAGAGCAAGATGAACGGAGACCAACGCTAAACCCTACCCCTCAATCCCCTTAATCAAATCTACCCTGACCCCATGCCGCCCGCCTTCAAACTCCGCCGCTAAAAACGCATCCACTACCGCCAGCGCCAGACCTTCACCCGGCACCCACGCTCTGCTGCATATGCGACCCTCGCCTGCCGTAGCTCAATCGCCGCGTGATCGCTTGAAAGTACAATTCGTGTTTTGCCCGCCATGAGAGGTCCCCGTCTGTCAAAATCGCGGCCAGCGCAGCCAGCCGTTTGCCAGAGCCTTACAGCCCCCCGCGCGCCAGCTACCCAAAACCCAAGGTTCAGGCCGCCCCATCCGGCACAG
>CAKZXZ010000096.1 GCA_937883775.1 uncultured Paracoccaceae bacterium | reverse complement strand
GCCTGACGAATCACGATGAACTGCTGGCCGTTCAGTTTGGCGGCCATGTCTTCGGCTTCTTTCTTAGTCTCGAGGTTCTGCGCTTCGAGTTGCGCTTTCTGACCCTCGAAATTGGCGATGTTGGCTTTGGACGCCGACAGTGCCTTGCCTTGGGGCAGAAGGAAATTGCGCGCATAGCCGGGCTTTACGTCGACGACGTCGCCCATCTGGCCAAGCTTGGCCACACGTTCCAGAAGGATAACTTGCATGTGCTTTCTCCTTACTTGACGGCGTAGGGCAGCAGGGCGAGGAAGCGGGCGCGTTTGATGGCGCGGGCCAGCTCACGCTGCTTCTTGGCCGAGACGGCGGTGATGCGGGACGGCACGATCTTGCCACGCTCAGAGATGTAGCGCTGCAGGAGGCGTGTGTCTTTGTAGTCAATCGCGGGTGCGTTCTCACCAGAGAAGGGGCACACTTTGCGACGGCGGAAAAACGGTTTGGCTGCCATGGGTTAGGCTCCTTTTCTCAAGATCAGCGGCGCGGGCGGTCGCCGCGGTCACCGCGGTCGCGCTCGTCGCGTTTCTGCATCTGGACCGAAGGTCCTTCGGCGTGTTCGTCGACCTTGATGGTCAAAACGCGCATCACGTCGTCATGCAGGCGCATCAGGCGTTCCATCTCTTGCACGGCCGGTGCGGGGGCATCGGTGCGCAGATAGGCGTAGTGGCCCTTGCGGTTTTTGTTGATCTTGTAGGCCATCGTTTTGACGCCCCAATACTCATTGTCCACCAGCGTACCGCCGTTGTCCGAGAGAACTGTTCCGAAATGTTCGATGAGGCTTTCGGCCTGCGCGTTGGACAAGTCCTGACGCGAAATGAAGACATGCTCATAAAGGGGCATGCGCACTCCAATCATATATCAAGCGCATTTCAAAGACCGGGTTATGGACCTTTGCGGCCCGGTCACGAGAGACTGCGCGGTTCAAGCGTTCTCGCAAAGGAAGCCGCCTTATACGTGAGCGTGGTGAAAGTGCAAGTGGCGGAAATAGGGCCGGTGCCGTGAGATCTCGCCCGCGCTTTTCCTTAACCATGCCCAAGTCCTGCCGCGTTTGGGCGCAATCCTTGGTTGCAAGGGATGAAAAAGGAATAAAA
This sequence comes from uncultured Paracoccaceae bacterium, assembly GCA_937883775.1. GTDB lineage: Bacteria > Pseudomonadota > Alphaproteobacteria > Rhodobacterales > Rhodobacteraceae > JAHTBL01. The sequence goes on along the minus strand of CAKZXZ010000096.1, from coordinate 23,688 downwards.
CGATGAACGTAATGTCAGACGTGTCCGGTGTTCCAGTTAGACGTGGTGTGGAAAAAGCCGCCTTTCAGGTTGATGAAACCCATTGGGGTTATATCGTCAAATCGGTCGTAGAGGGCAATGTGCCGATCCGCTTGCGTAATGCGATGAGCTGGTTCATGGGCACCACCCTGCTGATTGCAACTTTGGGACTTTGGGTGATGCCGGGCGCGATGTTTGACGGCGACATGTTCGTCATCAAGTCAGGGCTCACCACGATTTTTATGTCTTTCGCGTGCCTTTGCTTTTGGCTGACGACCCGGGACAGCAAGCCCGAGTTTCAGTTTGATCTGGCGCGCCGCGAAGTACGCGGAGTGATGCGGGCACGGGGTGGTTCGGCGACTTTGCTGGAAAGCGTGTCTTTTGACGATGTCGGCAGTGTCGATATCCGTGCTGATCTGGCAGATGCGGACGGTCTGGTGCTGGTCCTGCATATCGACGGATCGCGGCATCAGATGGAAATTGCGCAAGGCAGCGCGCTGGCACTTGAGGCGTTGCAAAGCCGGATCGAAGGCGATTTGCAAAATCCTGCCATTGCTGCGCCACGCAAGTCATTGCAGGCACTGAGCAAGGGATCGAAGCTGGGCGCCGGACGCGAGCGCGTCGCTGCCTGACATCAAGATCAGGTTTGAGAGATGCATGAAAGCCCGATCGACTGATCGGGCTTTTGTTTGTCAATGAACACAAAGTGTTGAGCTTTGTAGTGTTGTCAAAGCGGCAAGAGAGCTGACATCGTAGTTATATCTCTTTGCAAATCATGGAGCGACCCTGCGATGAAATCTATCCTGCTTGCCACCACTTTTGCCGCTGCGACTGCGACGGCTGTTGCCGCTGAGCCTGTCAAATACACGCTCGATTCCAGCCATTCACAGGTCGTCTTCAGCTACGATCATCTGGGTTTTTCGCGAACCTTCGGGATGTTTTCCGGATTTGAAGGGGAGATCATGTTCGACCAGGCCGAACCTGCGAATTCAAGCGTGACGGTCTCTATGCCGGTTATGTCGATGTTCACCGGCTGGGAGCAGCGCGACGGGCACTTTATGTCGGATGATTTCTTTGGTGCGACCGAAGAAGATATGGTGACATTCACCTCAACCGCGATTGAGGTAACAGGCGAGGATACCGCGCTGATTACCGGTGATTTGACCATGAATGACATCACCCAGAGTGTTGTGCTGGATGCCAAACTGAACGGCGCTGGCATGCACCCGCGCGCGCAAAAGGAGTGGGCGGGGTTTGATGCGACCACGACGCTGAAACGCTCGGATTTTGGGGTGGGTGCGTTTGCGCCGGCCGTATCGGACGAGGTTGAAGTGACGATCTCGCTGGAGGCGGAGATTGCGGACAGCTAATTCTGCGGCTGGCGATGGCCTTACTCTACGTTAAAAGAAGCGCTCTGAGCAATCAGGGCGCTTTTTTGTGTCGGGATCGACTTAGGGCTCTGCCGGGTTGGCTTCGATGTTGATGGTGACGGTGACCGGGAATGCAAGGCTTGCCTCATCCGTCATGTTATCGCCAATCCCGTATTCGCGCCGATCAAGGGTGATTGTGCCACTCATGAAGGCGGTGTCGCCTTCGAATCCCAGATCGAAAGGCATGGTGATAGGCACGGTTTTGTCCTTGATGGTGAGAGTTCCGGTCGCGATGTGGCTGTCACCGCCTTCTGCGATATCGGCTTCGAAAACCGCTGTCGGAAATTCAGGGGCGTTGAAGTAGTCAAAGCCCATCGCCTGATCGGTGACGGCACCGAGGGTGAGTGAGGGGATCGCGATGGTGGTGCGCACTGAACCTTTTTCCTCGGGCGGGGCGTCGCGATCGTATTTGATCTCGGTCGTCCATTGCGCAAACTCTCCTTCGACGGTTGCGCCGAACTGAGTGGTGGCGATGCCGATCCGGCTGCTTTCAGTGACGATAACCCAGTCCGACGGCGCTTCTTGCAACTGTGGAACAGCGGCGACTGTGTCTTTGGCGGCAAAAAGCCCGATGCTGGCGCCGATGGCCAAGGCGGCGGCCCAGGCGCCCAAGGCAAGCACCGGGGCGGCGGCTTTGCTTTGGTGGGCGGCAAGCTCGGGTAGTTTTGGCGTGCTGAGCATCCGGCGCAGGGTTTGATCCTTGTCGATAAAGTGGTGTTTCAGCGCGCCGGCAATGTGCAACAGCAAGGTGGCTGCGAGGACACGTTCAAAGATGATGTGCAGGCTTGCAAATGTGTGGGCGAGGTCATTGTCCTTGGGCACAAAGGGCAAGTTCTGTCCGAAAGGCCACCAGATCGGCGCAAAGCCTGTGGTCGCGGCGTGATGGATCCACCCGCTGAGCGGAACCAGCAGCAAAGAGCCATAAAGCAGCCAATGTGCGGTTTGTGCGGCGAGCGTTTCCAGTTTGCGATCCGGGTGCAGTTCGGCCGGTTTGGGCTGGCTGATGGCCCAACCGATGCGGGCCAGAGCGACGAAGAAGACGGTCACGCCTAGGGTTTTGTGCAACGAGAACAGAAATGCTTTACGGGCCAATTCTTCGGATGTGTCGTAGGGCAATTGATTGGCGATGATACCCAGCGGGATAAGCGTGATGATGAGCGCGGCGGTTAGCCAATGAAACGTCTTTGTTAGGCTGCCATAGTGCTGGGTGGTGTTGGCGAGGGGCATCAGGCTCTCCGGGCTGGTTATGAGGCTAAGGTAGGGCGCGGTGTTGCTGGCGCAAAGGGGCATTGGTGCACAGGATTTGTGCGTCAGGCCTATCGGCGATTGCGCGCTGGGACCTGGCGCGGTATTTGCGGCGAAAGCTGTTGAGGAGGGCATCCATGAGCCGAGCATTCGTTTTTCCCGGACAAGGGGCGCAGACCATTGGGATGGGTCAGGCGTTGGCGGAGGCCTATCCGGCCTCAAAGGCTGTGTTTGACGAGGTCGATGCCGCGCTGGGCGAGAATTTGTCTGGGCTGATCTGGGAGGGCGATCAGGACGCGCTGACGCTGACCCAGAATGCACAGCCAGCACTGATGGCGATGTCGATGGCGGTCATGCGCGCGCTGGAGGCGGAAGGCGTCTCTGTGGAGGCGGCTTCGTTCGTGGCGGGGCATTCATTGGGCGAATATTCGGCATTGGCCGCCGCTGGCACGTTAAGCGTCGGCGATGCGGCTGTCTTGTTGCGCGCGCGGGGCCAGGCGATGCAACTGGCTGTCCCGGTGGGCGTTGGTGCGATGGCGGCGCTGCTGGGGCTTGACTTTGAGACTGTGCAGGAGGTGGCAGCAGAGGCTGCGCAGGGCGAGGTGTGCGAAGCTGCAAACGACAACGATCCCGGGCAGGTGGTTGTGTCAGGTCACAAGGCGGCTGTTGAACGCGCGGTTGAAATCGCCAAGTCCAAAGGCGCCAAGCGAGCGGTTTTGCTGCCTGTCAGTGCTCCGTTTCATTGTTCTTTGATGCAGCCTGCAGCTGCGGTGATGGCGACAAAGTTAAACAAGACGGATCTGCAGGCGCCGCAGGTGCCGCTGGTTGCGAATGTTCTGGCGCGCGATGTTGCGGACCCTGCCACGATCCGAACGCTGTTGGTCGAGCAGATCACCGCATCGGTGCGCTGGCGCGAAAGTGTCGCGTGGATGGCGACACAGGATGTCGACGAAATTTGGGAGATCGGTGCTGGCAAGGCGCTGATCGGAATGGTGCGCCGGATTGATCGTGGGATCGCAACGCGCGCGCTGAGCACCCCCGAGGATATCGCGGCGGCTGTGGAAAGTATGGAATAGGGGCAGATATGTTTGATTTAACGGGAAAAAATGCGTTGATTACGGGCGCGTCCGGTGGACTTGGTGGCGAGATAGCCAAGTCCCTGCATAGCGCGGGTGCAACGGTTGGTTTGTCTGGCACGCGAGTCGAGCCTTTGGAGGCGCTGGCCGCAGAGCTGGGCGAGCGGGCGCATGTGCTGCCTTGTAACCTAAGCGATATGGAGGCCGTGGACGCGCTGCCCAAGCAGGCGGCAGAGGCGATGGGTTCCGTTGATGTGCTGGTCAATAACGCTGGCATCACGCGGGACAATCTGTTCATGCGGATGTCGGACGAGGAATGGGCGTCCGTGCTGGCGGTGAACCTGACAGCGACGATGAAGCTGTGCAAAGGTGTGATGCGCGGGATGATGAAAGCGCGGTGGGGTCGGATCGTGAATATCAGTTCCGTTGTGGGCGCCACGGGCAATCCGGGGCAGGCGAACTATGCGGCTTCCAAGGCCGGAGTTGTGGGCATGTCAAAGAGCCTTGCCTACGAGGTGGCCAGTCGGGGGATTACGGTCAACTGTGTCGCACCGGGCTTTATCACCACGGCGATGACCGACAAGCTGACCGACGATCAAAAGGCGGCCATTTTGACAAATGTCCCTGCTGGGCGCATGGGGGATGCCGATGAAATCGGGGCGGCTGTGCTGTATCTGGCGAGTGCTGAGGCGGGCTATGTCACAGGAGCGACCTTGCATGTGAATGGCGGCATGGCCATGTTCTGAGCTTGTCCAAATGGACAGGTGAAAGCGTTTGCCTTGACGGAAAGCTATGATATAGGCGGCGCAGATTTGATGGGGGGACCTTGGTTTTCGCATCTTCTTTGCCCCTAAGGTGGGGTTCTAAACCGCCCCCATGGGCAGCCATAAACAGGCCGCTGGCCTTATTTAGAATGAGGACTGAGACATGAGCGACGTCGCAGATCGTGTGAAGAAAATTGTTGTTGAGCATTTGGGTGTTGAAGAAGACAAGGTGACCGAAAGCGCTTCGTTCATCGACGATCTGGGCGCAGACAGCCTCGACACTGTTGAGCTAGTTATGGCGTTTGAGGAAGAGTTCGGCATCGAGATCCCCGATGATGCAGCCGAGACCATCCAGACCTTTGGTGATGCGGTGAAGTTCATCAACGAAGCTCAGTAAGCTCGTTTGAGATTTTTGAAGACGGCGTCCTTTGGGGCGCCGTTTTGCTTTTGGCAGGCGGGGTTTGTCTGCAGCGGACGTATTTAGGCAAAGACGAAGATAAGCGGAGCTGCGCTGATGCGGGCTTGCCTCGGTGTTGAATTGCGGGGTAATTGAAGGCGAAACCTTCGCGGATAAAATGATGGGGGCAGCAATGCGTCGAGTGGTCGTCACTGGTTTAGGAATTGTCACGCCGTTGGCCTGCGGGGTCGAAGAGACGTGGGCGCGGTTGTTGGACGGGCAATCGGGGGCAGGGACCATCACGCGGTTTGATGCGTCGCACCTTGCGACGACCTATGCATGCGAAATTCCGCGCGGCGATGGATCAGACGGGACGTTCAACCCGGATGACTGGATGGCGCCGAAAGAGCAGCGAAAGGTTGATGACTTTATCTTATACGGCATGGCCGCTGCAGACCAAGCGGTGCGCGATGCGGGTTGGACACCGGATGATGATGAGGATCGGTTGCGCACCGGTGTGATGATCGGCTCGGGTATCGGTGGTTTGTCGTCGATTGCGGACACGGCTGTTTTGTTGAAGGAGAAGGGGCCGCGGCGGGTGTCGCCGTTCTTTATTCCGTCCGCTTTGATTAATCTTGTGAGCGGGCAGGTGTCTATCCGTTATGGCTTCAAAGGACCGAACCACGCGGTGGTGACGGCCTGTTCAACAGGTGCGCATGCGATTGGGGACGCTGCCCGCCTGATCGCTTTGGATGATGCGGATGTCATGATCGCAGGCGGGGCCGAGAGCCCGATTTGTGAGATCGGCATCGCCGGGTTTAACGCGTGCAAGGCGCTGTCCACCAAGCGGGGCGATGATCCGAAGGCGGCGAGCCGTCCTTATGACGCGGATCGCGATGGCTTCGTGATGGGCGAAGGTGCAGGCGTCGTTGTTCTGGAGGAATACGAGCATGCCAAGGCCCGTGGCGCCAAGATTTATGCCGAAGTTCTGGGCTATGGTCTGTCGGGTGATGCGTATCACATCACGGCACCCTCGGAGGATGGCGAGGGCGGTGAGCGGTCGATGCGGGCCGCGTTGAAGCGTGCCGGGCTGGAGCCATCGGCGGTGGACTACATCAATGCCCATGGTACCTCGACCATGGCAGATACGATTGAACTTGGCGCCGTTGAGCGGATGATGGGGCAGGCAGCATCGAAGGCGACGATGTCATCAACAAAGTCGGCCATCGGGCATTTGCTGGGCGCGGCGGGCGCGGTAGAAGCGATCTTTTCTATCCTTGCAATCCGCGATCAGGTGGCGCCGCCAACGATCAATCTGGACAATCCGGACGTCACGCCGAAGCTGGATCTTGCGCCAAATACAAAGCGCGAGCGCGAGATCAATGTGGCGCTGTCGAACTCGTTTGGGTTTGGTGGCACGAATGCGTCTTTGGTTCTTGGAAAGGTCAGCTAAATGTGGCGGCATATTGCCTCTAACGTTTTGACTTTATTTGTCGTTGTTCTGTTTTTGGCAGGCGGTGTTATCGCGTGGGGTGCAAATCAATATACGGCCGAGGGGCCTTTGACGGATGCGATTTGCCTGCGCGTTGAAAGCGGGTCGAATATGAGTCGGGTGTCGCGTGACCTGGAAGAGCAGGGCGCGATTTCAAGCGGGATGATTTTTCGGCTAGGGTCCGATTACGCGGACAAGACCAGCCAGTTGAAAGCGGGCAGCTTTCTGGTGACGCCCGGTGCTTCAATGGAGGACATTGTCGACCGTGTCACGCGCGGTGGGGCGAGTACCTGTGGCACCGAAGTGGTGTACCGCATTGGTGTTTTGCGCACGACGGTTCAGGTGCGCGAGCTGGACCCTGCGACCAACAGCTATGTCGAGCGGGTCGTCTTTAACCCGGCCGAGGATGCGGTGCCCGAGGATTACACGGATGTGAAAGCGCAAGAGGATGTGCGGTTCCGCATCGCCTTGGCCGAAGGTGCCACCAGTTGGCAGATCATCGAAAGCCTGAAGCAGATCGACATTCTGGAAGGCGATCCCGGTGAAGTTCCAGCAGAAGGCATGCTGGCGCCTGACAGTTACGAAGTGACACGCGGCGTGCAGCGGGCCGATTTGGTTGCGCAGATGATGTCAGCGCAAGAGCAAATCCTTGCGGATGCCTGGGCGACGCGCGACGCATCAGTACCGCTGGAAAGCCCTGAGGAGGCGTTGATCCTGGCCTCTATCGTGGAGAAAGAGACAAGCGTTCCCGCGGAGCGGCGTCAGGTGGCATCGGTCTTTGTGAACCGATTGAATCAAGGGATGCGTCTGCAAACCGACCCTACGGTGATTTACGGGATCACGCGGGGGCAAGGCGCCTTGGGCCGCGGATTGCGACGCAGTGAATTGCAGCGCGAGACACCTTGGAACACCTATGTGATCCCGGCACTGCCGCCCACACCGATTGCCAATCCGGGGCGGGCTGCGATTGAGGCGGCGTTGAACCCCGATGAGACGCCGTATATCTTCTTTGTGGCCGACGGCACGGGCGGTCACGCGTTCGCCGTCACGCTGGACGAGCATAACCGCAACGTGGCGCGTTGGCGCGAGATTGAGGCGGAACGGGCGAACCAATAAGACGCGCTTGCGTTAGGATTTTCTTAATAAGACCGGACGGTTAGAGGGAGTTAGCCTGCCCTCCAATCTTGACTTTGCGCATATTTTCGCGTATAGGTTGTGACCTGCTGGAAAGGTATGCGGCGTGTAACGGCACGGTGTTTATCTTCACGGACGGGGCACATGAGAGGCTTATCTCAATGGAAGCTACGTCCCAAGACTACGAGCAAATCGTGGCCGTGTCTCATGACGCAATGGTCACCCTGAATGCGCAGTTGATGATGTGGATGTCCCACGTCAACAGAGCGCTGCAGCAGCTGGAAGACGATCCGGCTGCCGCAAACAAGCAAATCAGCGAAGGCCTTCGAGAGATTTATCGAACGCGGCAAATGCTTTTGCATGAGCGCGACCGAAATCTGGAGGCCTTCCATAAAGAGCAAGAGAGTATCCAACATGACGTCATCGACCTTGAGACAGAACGGATCAGTATCGCCGGCAAGCTGGATCGCTTGCGGGCCGCCAGCGCGGCAGACGGAGTTTCTGGATGATCTCTGTGAGGGAGAGCTTATGGCTCTCCCTTTTCTCTTTGAGTTTTGGGCGATGGAGCATCAGCTGCCGCCCGAAGGCGATTGGCGGACATGGGTCGTGATGGGGGGGCGCGGTGCTGGCAAGACGCGGGCAGGGGCCGAATGGGTGCGCGCGCAGGTCGAAGGTGCGTTGCCGTCAGATAAGGGGCGCGCGTCGCATGTGGCGCTGGTGGGCGAGACGCTGGATCAGGTGCGCGATGTGATGGTGTTTGGGGAAAGCGGGATATTGGCGTGTTCACCGCCGGATCGGAGGCCTGTGTGGCAGGCGACGCGGAAGCGGTTGGTTTGGCCGAATGGCGCTCAAGCGCAGGCGTTTTCGGCGCGCGAGCCGGAGAATTTGCGCGGGCCTCAGTTTGATGCTGCCTGGGTGGATGAGCTGGCCAAGTGGAAGAAGGGCGAGGAAGCCTGGGACATGTTGCAATTTGCACTGCGGCTGGGAGATGACCCGCGCCAATGCGTGACGACAACGCCGCGCAATGTGGATGTGCTGAAGGATTTGATGGCGTTGGAGTCGACAGTGACGACCCATGCATCGACGCAAGCGAACCGTGCCTGGTTGGCGGATAGTTTTCTGCGCGAGGTCGAGGCGCGTTATGCAGGGACGCGGCTGGGGCGTCAGGAGTTGGACGGTGTTTTGCTGACGGATGTCGAGGGCGCTTTGTGGACACTGTCGCGGCTGGAGCGTGCGGTTTGTGATGACGTGCCGGAGTTGGATCGGATCGTCGTTGCTGTGGACCCTCCGGCGGGGAGCAGCGCCAGTTCGGATGAGTGTGGGATCATCGTTGCGGGTGTGAAGCAGGGGGTGACGCCGCTGGATTGGGTGGCCTATGTGCTGGAGGACGCGACCGTGCAGGGCTGTACGCCAACCGAATGGGCGACGGCTGCGGCTGATGCGGTACGACGCTGGGGCGCCTCGCGTCTGGTTGCGGAGGTCAATCAGGGTGGCGCGATGGTTGAGACGGTTGTGCGGCAGGTGGATCCGCTGGTGTCCTATAGAGCGGTACGGGCGCATGTCGGCAAGGCGGCCCGAGCAGAGCCTGTGGCGGCTTTGTATGAGCAAGGCCGGGTGAAACATGTGCGCGGCCTGAGCGCGCTGGAAGACCAGATGTGCCAGATGACGTCAATGGGGTTTGAGGGCAAGGGCTCTCCGGATCGGGTGGATGCGCTGGTTTGGGCGCTGACCGATTTGATGCTGGAGCCTGCGGCTTTGTGGTCGCGGCCTCGGATGCGGGGGCTTTAACCTTTTGGTAATGAGGGCGGTCGGGCGGTTTACGGCGATTGCACTCCTTGGCGGTAGATTTGTTTTCAAGCAGATCAGAGGCCAGACCAAAGGAGTGTCTGATGAAGTTTCCCCTCTTTGGGCGCAGCAACGCTGCAACGGAACAAAAGGCCAGCGCGACAGGGCCGGTGATTGCCTATCATGGCTCGGGTCGGGTGGCGTGGAGCCCGCGCGATACGGTGTCGCTGACACGCACGGGTTTCTCGGGCAACCCTGTGGGGTTCCGGGCGGTTAAGCTGATTGCAGAGGCCGCAGCGGCGCTGCCGCTGGTGTTGCAGGATGCAGAGCGGCGTTACGATCAGCACCCGCTTTTGGGGTTGGTTACACGGCCTAATGCGGCGCAGGGGCGGGCGGAATTGTTTGAGGCGCTTTACGGCCAGTTGCTGTTGTCTGGCAATGCTTATGTGGAGGCTGTTGGCGGCGAAGGCGTGCCGGTGGAGCTGCATGTGCTGCGCTCGGATCGGATGAGCGTTGTACCGGGGGCGGACGGGTGGCCTGTGGCGTATGAGTATGCCGTTGGAGGCCGAAAGCATCGGTTTGCAATGACGGCGGATCACAAGCCGATCTGCCATATCAAGAGCTTTCATCCGCAGGATGACCACTATGGGCTGAGCGCGCTGCAGGCGGCGGCGAGTGCGATTGATGTGCATAATGCGGCCTCGGCTTGGTCGAAGGCGCTGCTGGACAATGCGGCGCGGCCTTCGGGGGCGATTGTTTACAACGGGGCCGATCCGGCTGGCATGACATCGCAGCAATATGACCGGTTGGTGGCCGAGATGGAGATGCACCATCAGGGCGCGCGTAATGCGGGGCGGCCGATGCTGTTGGAAGGCGGGTTGGACTGGAAGCCGATGGGCTTTTCGCCGTCGGATATGGAGTTCCAGAAGACCAAGGAAGCGGCGGCGCGGGAAATTGCAGTGGCGTTCGGGGTCCCTCCGATGCTGTTGGGGATCACGGGGGATGCGACTTACGCCAATTATCAGGAAGCGAACCGCGCGTTTTATCGGCTGACGGTGCTGCCTTTGGCGACGCGTGTGGCGGCGGCGGTGTCGGACTGGCTAAGCGTGATGGCAGGGGAGGCGCTGGAGTTGAAGCCGGACCTGGACCAAGTACCCGCACTTTCTGCCGAGCGGGATGCGCAGTGGAAGCGGGTGTCTGAGGCGGCGTTTCTGACGGATGTGGAGAAGCGGCATTTGCTGGGCTTGCCCGCGGTGGCGGAAGAATGAGCGTGGGTAGAGCGAGGAGTTGCGGGATGGCTGAGACCAAAGAGAGCGGGCTGGAGCGCAAGTTCTGCCAGGTAGAGACTGGACTGAGCTTGATCGAAGGGCATCGGATCGAAGGCTATGCGTCGCTTTTCGGCGCCTGCGATCAAGGTGGGGATGTGGTCACCAAAGGCGCTTATGCAGCTTCTTTAAGCAAGCTGTTGGCAGCGAAACGCAGCGTGAAGATGCTGTGGCAGCATGATCCTGCAGAGCCCATCGGCGTGTGGGACGAGGTGCGCGAGGACGGCACCGGGCTTTACGTGAAGGGTCGTTTGCTGGAGGCCACCACGCGCGGGCGCGAGGCGATTGCGCTGATCGAGGCGGGGGCGATTGACGGGCTGTCGATTGGCTACCGCACGGTGAAGGCCCGTAAGGATGAGCAGGGGCGCAGGCTTCTGACGGAATTGGAGCTTTGGGAGGTGTCGCTGGTGACCTTCCCGATGCTTCCTGAGGCGCGTGTCGCGGCCAAGGGCGAGGTGCCCGCGGACCATGACTTGCGTGAGTTGGCGGATGCGTTCGAGGACGCGCGCCGCATGCTGGCAGGAGCCTGACCAGCGGTTCACCCCTGAGCACAGGACAAGATGATGAGCAAAACCGAGATGCGTTCTCGGGCTGGGGAAGATGTGTCTCCGGTCCGGGACATGAAGACCGCGCTGGCGGGATTTGTGAGCGACTTCAAAGACTTTCAGAACGACATTGATGCGAAATTCAACAAACAGGAAGAGCGACTGACCATGCTGGATCGGAAAACGATGACTGCCTCGCGCGCGCCTTTGGCGACCGCTGCAGAAGAGACTGCACCCCACGAGAAAGCGTTTAACGCTTACCTGCGTTCGGGCGATGATGATGGCCTGCGTGGTCTGGAGCTGGACGGCAAAGGCATGTCGACGGCTGTGGCAGGCGACGGTGGCTATCTGGTCGATCCGGCAACGTCGGAGACCATCCAGTCGGTGCTGAAATCGACAGCGTCTGTGCGTTCGATTGCCAATGTGGTTAATGTCGAGGCGACCTCGTTTGATGTGCTTGTTGACCATGGCCAGATGGGTTCCGGTTGGGCGACGGAAGCGGGCACGATTGCGGAAAGCGAGACGCCGCAGATTGATCGGATTACCATCCCGTTGCATGAGTTGTCGGCGCTGCCCAAAGCCTCTCAACGGCTGCTGGATGACAGTGCGTTTGACATCGAGAACTGGTTGGCGGGCCGTATTGCGGACAAATTCGCCCGCGCCGAAGCAGCGGCTTTTGTGAATGGCGATGGTGTGGACAAGCCCACGGGTTTCCTGAGCCATCCCACTGTTGATGATGCGAGCTGGGATTGGGGTTCACTGGGGACCGTGGCGTCGGGTGCTGATGGCGATTTCGATAGTGCCGATGCAGTGATCGATCTGGTCTATGCGCTGGGGGCGGAGTACCGCGCCAATGCGACGTTCGTGATGAATTCGAAAACAGCGGGTGCGGTGCGCAAGCTGAAGGATGGCGACGGTCGTTTCCTATGGTCGGACGGTCTGGCCGCCGGTGAGCCTGCACGTTTGCTGGGCTATCCGGTCGTGATTGCCGAGGACATGCCGGATATCGCGTCTGATAGCACCGCGATTGCGTTTGGCGATTTCGCATCGGGCTACACGATTGCCGAGCGTCCGGACCTGCGTGTGCTGCGCGATCCGTTCTCGGCCAAGCCGCATGTTCTGTTCTATGCGACCAAGCGTGTGGGTGGCGATGTGAGCGACTTTGCAGCGATCAAACTGCTGAAATTCTCGGTCTCGTAGAGACTGAGACAGGGCGGCCCTTTGGGGGTCGCCTGATCCGGGCGCGCGCCGCAACACCCCCCGTGTTGTCTAGCTGCTCCCCTCCGTCCGAGCAATGCGGAGGCGCGCGTCCACTTTTTGCAGAGACCTGAATTTCGGAGTAATTCCATGATGTTAGTTCAAGAAAATACGGTTCAGAGCGAGGCGATCCCAGTTGCCGCTTTTAAAAAGCATCTGCGCCTTGGCACCGGATTTTCCGACGATTCCGTTCAGGATGAGATCCTGGAGAGTTTTCTGCGCGCGGCGATCGCTGCCGTGGAGGCACGCACCGGAAAGGTTTTGCTGAAAGAAAGCTTCAACTGGTCGCTGACGCGTTGGAAAGACGGGGTAACCGAGAGCTTTCCGTTGGCTCCGGTGAGCCAGGTTCTGGAAGTGGCGGCGGTGGCGCGAAACGATGCGCGGACTGTGATCGGATCGCAGGAGTATTTCTTGCAGGAAGATGGGTTTCGCCCGCTGCTGATCGGTGCGGGCGGACGTTTGCCGCGCATTCCGAGTGGTGGCTGGGTCGAGGTGCGGTTCCGTGCGGGCTATGCGGATGACTGGGGCGATTTGCCTGCTGATCTAAGCCATGCGGTCTTTCTTTTGGCAGCGCATTACTACGAGAACCGCAACATGACTGGGCTGGGCGAAGGCTGCATGCCATTTGGTGTGTCGGCGCTGTTGCAGCGCTACCGTGAGGTGCGTTTGTTCAAAGGGGCGAGCGAATGAGCACGCCTATCTTGAACCGCAAGCTGGTGCTGGAAACGCCTGCGACTGTGCCAGACGGGGCCGGTGGCTTTATCGAAAGCTGGCAGTCGCTGGGGACGGTCTGGGCCGAGGTGAAGGCCGGGTCAGGTCGCGAGAAGGCGGGCGCGTATACGACCGTGTCCAGCATGGCGTTTCGGATCACTATACGTGGTGCGCCGGTTGGGTCGGACCAGCGCCCGCGCCCCGATCAAAGGTTTCGCGAAGGCACGCGACTTTTCCGCATTTTGGCTGTCAGCGAGCGCGACCCGCGCGGTCATTACTTGATGTGCTTTGCAAATGAAGAGGTGGCGGCATGAGCTATGGCAGTGCAGCGCCACTTCAGGCGGCGATTTACCAGCGGCTTGTGGGTGATCCTGACCTGGTCGCGATTGTGGGCAGCGCGATTTACGATGCGCTTCCGGCTGGCAATTTGCCCCCGCTTTACGTCAGCCTTGGCGGCGAAGAGGTCAAGGCGCGTGACGAGTTCACGGGTGGTGGGGCGGTGCATCTGCTCAAGCTGTCGGTGGTTTCGGCTGCTTCTGGATTTGCGAGCGCGAAAGAGGCGGCATCGGCCGTGTGTGATGCGCTGGATGATCCGGCTTTGAGCCTGACGCGCGGGCGGCTTGTGTCGCTGCGCTTTGTGCGAGCGAAAGCGGCGATGGTCGGCAATGGCCAGACCCGGCGCATTGATATGACCTTCCGCGCCCGCGTGGATGAAACCTGATTTTTCTCAAGAATGGAGGCGGGACCATGGGTGCCCAGAACGGCAAGGATCTATTGATTAAGATGGATATGACCGGAGACGGTCAATTCCAGACAGTGGCGGGTCTGCGGGCGACGCGGATTTCGTTCAACGCGGAAACGATTGATGTGACGTCGTTGGAAAGCACCGGCGGGTGGCGCGAGTTGTTGGCCGGGGCCGGTGTGAAGACGGCGGCGGTTTCGGGGTCTGGCGTTTTCAAGGATGCAGATACGGACGAGCGTGCGCGGCAGGTGTTCTTTGATGGGGACACACCAGATTGCCAGGTGATCGTGCCGGATTTTGGCGTGATTGAGGGCAAGTTTCAGGTCACCTCGATTGAGTATTCCGGCACACATGACGGGGAGGCGACCTATGAAATCGCTTTGTCGTCTGCTGGTGCGATCAGCTTCAACGCGCTGTGATGGGGAATCCTTATGCAGGTGAGGTGGCCTTGGTCATCGACGGGCAGCGCCGGGTGGCCAAGCTGACGCTTGGCGCTTTGGCGGAGCTTGAGGCGACACTGGAGACCGGCACCTTGATTGAATTGGTTGAGCGGTTCGAGGGGGGAGCTTTTTCAACACGGGACGTGCTGGCGCTGATCGTGGCGGGGCTGCGTGGGGGCGGCTGGGATGGCCAAGCCCGCGACCTGATTTCGGCTGAGATTGAGGGCGGTATGGTGGAGGCCGCGAAAGTGGCCGCGACGTTGTTGTCGCGCGCCTTTGCGATGCCGGAGGGCTGAGATGGATTGGGCCGGGTTGATGCGCGTGGGACTGATTGGCTTGTGCCTGACGCCAGAGGCGTTCTGGCGGCTTAGCCCGGCTGAGTTGTTGTTTTTGATGGGAAAATCTGGCGGATCGGCGCCGCTGAACCGGGCGCGGTTGGACGAGTTGGCTGCGGCCTATCCCGATGCGGGGCAAGGAGAGTGACATGCAGGATCTAGATGGGCTCGATGAGCTGGAAGATCAGATGGCGATGCTGGAAAGCACGATGGGGCGCGGTGCGGATGTGGCGTCGAGCTTTAACGATCATCTGGGGCTGATGCGCGACAATCTGAGTATGGCGGGCAAGGACGTGATGGGTCTGACCTCGTCCCTATCAGGCGGTTTGCGGCGCGCTTTTGATGGGCTGTTGTTTGATGGCATGAAGTTGTCGGATGCGATGCAAGGTGTCGCCAAGTCGATGGTGGATGCGACCTATTCGGCGGCGATGAAGCCAGTCACAAACCATCTGGGCGGATTGTTGAGCCAAGGGGTTGGAAGCCTGGTGCAGGGGATTTTGCCCTTTGCGGACGGTGGCACGTTTTCCCAAGGCCGCGTGATGCCATTTGCCAAGGGCGGCGTCGTGAGCGGGCCAATGACCTTCCCGATGCGCGGCGGTACCGGGTTGATGGGGGAGGCAGGTCCTGAGGCGATCATGCCTTTGAGCCGCGGGCCTGATGGCAAGCTGGGTGTGCGCGCGGGTGGCGGCAGTGGTGTGTCCGTCATCATGAACATTTCGACACCGGATGTGCAGGGCTTTCAACGCTCACAAAGCCAGATCGCAGCGCAGATGAACCGCGCTTTGGGACGCGGGCAGCGTAACCGTTAACGGACAATCAAGAGGAGCAGCGCCATGGGGTTTCATGAGATACGGTTTCCAGCGAACCTGAGTTTTGGTTCGGTCGGTGGGCCAGAGCGGCGCACGGATGTGGTGACGCTCGCCAACGGATTTGAAGAGCGCAACACGCCCTGGGCGCATTCGCGCCGCCGCTATGATGCGGGGCTTGGGCTGCGGTCTTTGGATGATATCGAGACGCTGATCTCGTTCTTTGAGGCGCGGCGCGGGCAGCTTTATGGGTTTCGCTGGAAGGACTGGGCGGACTTCAAGAGCTGCCCCAATTCCGAAGATGTGTCTTATCTGGATCAGATTTTGGGCACCGGGGATGGCGAGACAACCGAGTTTGCTTTGCGCAAGCGTTATCTGTCCGGCGAGCAAAGCTATACGCGGCCTATTTTGAAGCCTGTGGACGGGTCCGTTAGGGCCGGCGTCAATGGAGATCCGTTGCAAGAGGGTGTGCATTATCAGGTGGATACCGGACGTGGGATCATCATGTTTGTCGATGCACCTGATCCGGATACCGAAGTGACCGCAGGTTTTGAGTTCGATGTTCCGGTCCGTTTCGATACGGATATTATTCAGACTTCGGTTGCGAGTTTTAATGCGGGTGATGTGCCATCGGTGCCGATCATCGAGGTGCGGGTATGAGTGTGCCCGAGGCGCTGAAGGCGCATTTGCAAAGTGGTGCGACACAGATGTGTCGGGCGTGGGAGCTGAAGCGACGCGATGGTGTCCGGTTGGGCTTTACCGATCACGATCTTGATCTGCGCTTCGATGATCTGGTGTTTCATGCCGATACCGGTCTGACCTCGGTTGCGTTGGAGCAGACGACAGGGCTGTCGGTGGACAACACCGAAGCCATGGGTGTCTTGAGCCATGTGTCTGTGTCTGAGGCAGATATCGAAGCGGGACGCTTTGATGGGGCCGAGGTTTTGGCCTGGACTGTGAATTGGTCGGATGTGAGCCAGCGGGTGCTGCGGTTTCGGGGGACTTTGGGCGAAATTCGCCGCTCGGGCGGGGTTTTCAAGGCTGAGCTGTCGGGGCTGACGGAACGGCTGAACCAAGCGCAAGGGCGTATTTATCAAAAGACCTGTTCGGCTTTGCTTGGTGATGCCGCTTGTGGATTTGATGCGACGGTGCCGGGCTATCATTGGCGCGGCTTCGTTACGGCTGTGGAAGATCGCCGCATGCTGGCGTTTGACGATTTGAGCGGCTTTGATGAAGGCTGGTTTGATCGCGGTCGCATTGAGATTTTGAGCGGGGCTGCCAAAGGGCTGGTCGGGCTTGTGAAAACCGATCGTGTGATCGCGGGTCGGCGGGATGTCGAACTTTGGGAGCCGTTGCGCGCAGCTGTCGCCGTTGGTGACGAGGTTTTGCTGCAGGCTGGTTGCGACAGGCGGATGGAGACCTGTCGTGCGAAGTTCAATAACCTTCTGAATTTTCGCGGCTTCCCGCATATTCCAGGCGAGGATTGGTTGATGACATCACCTGCCGGTGGCACTGCCAATAATGGCGGGAGCATGAACAAATGAGCACCGTTGTAACCGCCGCTCGTGGTTGGATCGGGACGCCTTACCGGCATCAAGCTTCGGTGCGGGGCGCTGGCGCAGATTGTCTTGGATTGATCCGTGGCGTCTGGCGTGAGCTATACGGTGCGGAGCCTGCCGAGGTGCCAGCCTACACGGCCGATTGGGCCGAGCCACAGGGCCATGAGGCGTTGATGGAGGCGTCTTGTGCACATCTGGAGCGTTATGCAAACCCGTGCTGGACGCCAGGGACTGTCGTGCTGTTTCGGATGAAAGAGACAGCACTTGCCAAGCATCTTGGGATCCTGTCGGAGACCGGGGCAGCTCCGAAATTCATACATGCGTATAGCGGACATGCGGTTGTTGAGAGCGCGCTGAGCGCGCCTTGGCGCCGCCGTGTGGTCGGCTGGTTTGCGTTTCCGGAAAGGAGCCTCTGATGGCGACGATTGTCTTATCTGCAGCAGGTGGCGCGCTTGGTGGTGCGATTGGCGGGTCGGTGCTGGGCATGCCCATGGCGGTTGTCGGGCGTGCGATTGGTGCCGCTGCTGGGCGCATGATCGATCAGCGTTGGGCTGGCGGCGGACAGGGCCGCAGTGAGCAAGCCGTTATGGGTGGCGGCTCTCGCGTGGTTGAAACCGGACGGATCGACCGGTTCCGGTTGATGGGCGCCAGCGAAGGCGGGCCGATTGCACAGCTTTATGGCCGTGCCCGCCTTGGTGGACAGGTGATTTGGGCGACGCGGTTCAAAGAAATGGTGCGGACGTCGACGGAGGTGACAGGCGGTACGACCCAGACGACAAGCTCTGGTGGCGGTGGTGGCGGCAAGGGATTTGGCGGCGGTGGCGGCGGATCAAGCCGAACAACGACCAGCAAAAGCACGGTCACCACCAAAAGCTATCATTATTCTGTGTCGTTGGCGTTGGCGCTGTGTGAAGGCGAGATTTCGCGTGTTGCGCGGGTTTGGGCGGACGGTCAGGAAGTGCCTCTGCGCGATCTGACAATGCGGGTCTACACGGGCAGCGACGATCAATTGCCCGACCCCAAGATTGCCGCTGTTGAGGGCGCCGAGAGTGCGCCGGCCTATCGCGGTATCGCATACGTGGTGATTGAGGATCTGCCGCTGGAGGCTTTTGGCAACAGGGTGCCGCAGTTCTCGTTTGAAGTGATGCGGCCCGAGGCGGTTGCGGATGGAGCGCGTGCGCGGGACATATCATCGGCTGTGAAGGCAGTCGCGATGATGCCGGGATCGGGTGAGTATGTTTTGGCTACGTCACCAGTTTACTTCGAGCGCGGTCCGGGGCGGCAGCATGCTGTGAACCTAAACACGCCTTCAGGGCGCACAGATTTTGTGACGTCATTGCAAGCTTTGACCGAGGAGGCGCCGAATTGCGGTTCATCCTCGTTGATTGTCTCGTGGTTTGGTAATGACTTGCGGTGTGGTCATTGCACCGTCCGCCCGCGTGTGGAGCAGACGATTGAGGATGCACCCCGGATGCCGTGGCAGGTTTCGGGCCGCGTACGTTCAAATGCGGGGACGGTCCCGAAACGGGACGGACGTCCAGTGTATGGCGGCACGCCCACGGATGCATCTGTCGTTCAGGCCATTCGGCATCTGAAAAGCAAAGGTCAGGACGTTGTCTTTTATCCGTTCATTCTGATGGATCAGATTGAGGGAAATACCCAGCCCGATCCTTGGAGCGATGCAGCAAGTCAGCCTGCGCTTCCCTGGCGTGGTCGGATCACCCTGGACAAAGCGCCGGGGCAGGCCGGTAGCACGGATCAAACTGCGGGTGCAGATGCAGAGGTTGCTGCGTTTTTTGGAAACGCACAGCCTCAGCATTTCAGTATTCAGGGCAGTCAGGTGAGCTATAGCGGGCCAAATGACTGGGGCTATCGCCGTTTCGTGCTGCATTACGCCAAGCTTTGTGCGTTGGCAGGTCAAGTTGGTGCGTTCTGCATTGGATCCGAAATGCGCGGGCTCACCCATATTCGGGGTGCCGGTGGGACATTCCCGGCGGTCGAGGCGCTACGTACACTGGCCGCCGATGTGCGCGCCATTCTTGGGCCAGATACGAAGATTGGCTATGCTGCGGATTGGTCCGAGTATTTCGGTTACATGCCTCAGGACGGATCGGGCGACAGGCTGTTTCATCTGGATCCGCTTTGGGCCGATGACGCTATAGATTTCATCGGGATCGACAACTATATGCCGCTGTCGGACTGGCGTGATGGGTTCGACCATCTGGATGCGCAAAAAGCGCAGACAATCTATGATCTGGACTACCTGAAATCGAATATTGAAGGCGGCGAGGGCTTTGATTGGTACTATAGCGGTCAAGAGGCGTCTGATGCACAGATACGGACGCCGATCACGGATGACCACAATGAGCCGTGGATTTGGCGCTATAAGGATATCCGTGGGTTTTGGGAAAATACCCATCACAACCGTATCGATGGCGTGCGCCAGCCGCAGCCGACAGCATGGGTGCCGCAATCCAAACCGATCTGGTTCACGGAACTTGGATGTGCCGCGATAGACAAGAGTACAAATCAGCCAAACAAATTCGTTGACCCAAAGTCTTCGGAAAGCAGTTTGCCGCGCTATTCCACGGGGCGTCAGGATGAGCTGATGCAGATGCAATATCTGCGCGCGATGTTAGAATATTGGGAAGACGAAAGTGTAAATCCCGTTTCGAGTCTTTACGACGGTTCGATGGTTGACACATCGCGGTCGCATATCTGGGCTTGGGATGCGCGGCCTTTTCCGCATTTTCCAAACAATCTGGCTTTGTGGTCGGATGGCGCAAACTATGCGCGGGGCCATTGGTTAAATGGACGTGTCACAGCGCGGGCTTTGGCCTCGATTGTGGCCGAGATTTGCGACCGTTCCGGTGTGACCCACTATGACGTTTCGCGGCTTTATGGCTTCGTGCGTGGGTATTCTGTGAATGATGTCGACAGTGGGCGGGCGGCTCTTCAGCCATTGATGCTGGCTTACGGCTTTGATGCGATTGAGCGTGAAGGGTGTCTGCATTTTGTGACCCGGGATGGGCGTGCCTTTGATACGTTGGATGTCGACACGCTTGCGCTTAACGACGAGCAAGAGAACGAGTTGGAATTGGCGCGTGCGCCAAGTGCAGATGTCGCGGGTCGGATGCGTGTCAACTTTGTCGATGCGGATGGCGAGTATGAGGCACGATCGGCCGAAGCGGTATTTCCAGATGATGACACGCCTTCGGTTTCAACGTCTGAGCTGGAGCTTTCCTTGACCCGTGGCGAAGGGCGGATGATGGCGGAGCGCTGGCTAACAGAGGCACGGATTGCCCGCGATACAGCGAAGTTTGCATTGCCACCATCGCAAGCGGATCTTGGTGCTGGCGATGTCGTGCGTATTGGATTGCCAGAGGGCAATTTCGATTTTCGGATCGACCATGTCGAGGAGGCTGGCGTCAAGCTATGTTCTGCGACCCGCGTGGATGAAGGTGTCTATGTGGCATCGCATCCTTTGGACGAAGTCGCGGTCATGAAGCCGTTTACGCCTGTTGCACCGGTCTTTCCTCTATTTTTGGATCTGCCACTTATGACGGGAGATGAGATCGAACATGCACCGCATATTGCCGTGACGGCTGATCCGTGGCCGGGCGCGGTTGAGGTGGTCAGTTCCGTGACAGGCAATGGCTACCAGCGCAACGTATCCATTGCTGGGGCGTCGGTTATTGGGGTGACAGAAACCCCATTGCTTGCAGCAAAGGCCGGGTTGTTTGACCGAGGAGAGCCGCTCAGGGTGCGGGTGTCCAACGGGCACTTGTCCTCCGTCGAGGACGCAGCTTTGCGGGCAGGGGCCAACTTGTGTGCCATCGGTGACGGCACGTCGGATCAATGGGAATTGTTCCAATTTGCGCAGGCCGATCTGGTTGAGGAAGACGTATATGAACTATCCCAGCGGCTGCGAGGGCAGTTGGGCAGCGACGGTGTGATGCCAGCGCAATGGCCAGCGGGGTCTTATGTGGTCTTGATGAATGGCATGCCGGATCAGATTTCGTTGCCGGTCGGGAACCGCGATACGGCGCGCTATTACCGAATTGGCCCAGCAAGTCGATCATATGATGACGATGCCTACATAGAGAAATACGAAGTATTTCAGGGCGTTGGCCTGCGTCCGCTTAGCCCTGCACATCTGCGCGGATATCGTCGCGATGATGGTGATCTTGCGGTGCATTGGACGCGCCGGACCCGACTTGAGGGCGACAGTTGGAGCGGATTTGATGTTCCGCTTGCCGAAGCGTCTGAGCTTTATGTGCTGCGCGTGATCGACGGCGGGAGCCTGCGCCGCGAAGTACAGCTGAATACCTCCGAATGGGTTTATCCAGCCGGGATGCAGGCGGCTGATGGCGTAAGCGGTGTGTTTGAAATTGAGGTTGCTCAGGTGTCCGAGCGTTTTGGGCCAGGGCTTTACACAAGGATTGAAATCAATGACTGAGACCGCGAAATTAGGACTTCCGCTGGTGCAACCTTCACAGGCGCAAAAGCATGTGACAGTGAATGAAGCATTGGCCCGGCTTGATAGTCTGACCCAGCTCAGCGTCCTGTCGCGCAGTGTTTCCACACCGCCAAGCGGAGTGGCGGATGGCATATGCTATCTGGTCGCTGCGAGCGCAACGGGCGCGTGGACCGGCCATGAAGGCGAAATTGCCATTCAGTCGAACAACGGCTGGATTTTTGTGCCAATGGTCAACGGTTGGCGCTTGTGGGTTGCCGATGAAGGGCAGTCCGTCGATTGGGTCGACGGCGCGTTCACCGTTGGCCTTGTTGCACGCTCTGCAGGTGGCGCCACGACGCAGATGAAGATCTGGGAATACGATCAGGTACTTGCCAGTGGGGCATCAATCGACGGCACCGACGAGGTGCCCGGAACGGTGCTTGTTTTTGGTATCACAGGGCGTGTGATGAGCGCGCTTAGTGGTACGTTAAGCGATTGGCAGTTGGGTGAGGGCGCCAGCACGGATCGCTATGGCAACGGGCTTGGCTTGGGTGCGGGAGCATGGGTGCGCGGTCTGACAGGACAGCCACAGACCTATTACAACGGGTTCCGGCCAAAATTCACTGCGAACGGTGGTGATTTTGGCGGTGGATCGGTCCGAATTGCCATCCATTATATGGAGCTTGGCCTGCCGAGTGCTGCATGATGAAGCCACTCCTTATGGGAGATGTGATTGCTTTGGCGCGGGCGATGCGGGCCGCGCCAGAAGCGCAAAGGGCAGCACTGATTGCGCAAGTCTTTGAGGATGCAAGGACTGCGGCAGATTTTGCCCGACACATGCACAAGACGCATCCCCGTTTGGGGAACGGCAGCGTTATGGCCGCTAGCGCAGGCTATCCGCAGGTGCCAGAACCTTGGCTGACAGATCGTGACTACTGCCGCTGCTTGCGGGACATTTTTGACGTATTATGTGACTGTTGAGCGTGTGAATGCGGTGCGCCGCGCTACAAGGTAGGATTTGGCTCAAAGCACATGCGGCGCGGCCTTCATCATACGAACTCGACGGATACACTCGCCCTCGGTAACCCGCTTATGAGCTGGGTTCGGGGTTCCCAGTGTCTATCTGCAACAGGCTTGGGTCGCTTTAAATATGCGCTGTAGCCGCCAGCCTCTGATATCGCAGTCATCATCCGATTGCGGTCAGTCTCAGCAGGGCCCATTTCAAATCGATGATGCCGATTGCGGGCGACTTTTCGGCTCAGATATCACCTCAGACAGTTTTGCTGACGGGATCATTCGGATGCCTTTTCATTGCCATGCCGCCCACGCTCGCTTATCTGAGGGGTAAGCGAAGCGACAAGTAGCGGCAATGAGGTCCTGACCATGGCGACGTTGAAGAACACATTGCGTAGTGTAGATCCCCTTTGGGACCGCATCCGCGCAGAGGCGCAAGAGGCTGTTCAGTCAGAGCCTTTGCTGGGCGGCTTGATCCATTCAAGCCTGTTGCATCATGACAGCGTCGAAAGCGCGTTGGCCTATCGGCTTGCGCTGAAGCTAGCCTCTGGTGAAATGTCTGAGCAATTGTTGCGCGAGATTATGGACGAGGCCTATGCCGGTGATCCGCATCTCGCAGACGCAGCACGTGCGGATTTGGCCGCGATTTATGAGCGGGATCCTGCATGCCATCGGCTGATCCAGCCAATTCTGTACTTCAAAGGGTTTCAAGCCGTTCAGGCCTACCGGATCGGTCATTGGCTTTGGGAGGAGGGTCGCAAGGATCTGGCGTATTTCTTCCAGATGCGCGTGTCGGAGGTCTTTGGGATTGATATTCATCCAGCGGCCCGGATCGGCAAAGGTCTGATGATCGACCATGCCCATTCGATTGTCATCGGCGAAACGGCCATTGTGGGCGATAATGTCTCGATGCTGCATTCGGTCACCCTTGGCGGCACAGGCAAGGAAGACGATGACCGGCATCCCAAGATTGCCGATGGCGTTTTGATCGGGGCAGGGGCCAAGGTTTTGGGCAATATCCATGTGGGGCATTGCAGCCGGATTGCTGCGGGATCGGTGGTGCTTGAAGATATCCCGCCGATGAAGACCGTTGCTGGTGTGCCTGCAAAAATCGTGGGAGAGGCCGGCTGTTCGCAGCCATCTGTGACGATGGA
>CAKZXZ010000095.1 GCA_937883775.1 uncultured Paracoccaceae bacterium | reverse complement strand
GCCTCCAACAGCGGTCCCATCCCCTCGCCCGTCAGCGCCGAGCAGGTAAAGACATGCTCTTGTCGGTCCGCCTGGGTCTGCAACGCCGCGCGCGCCTCGCCCTCCACCAGATCAATTTTGTTCCAGACCTCGATCATCGGGGCCGCCTCTGCCACACCGAGCGAGGTCAGGATCTCTGTGACATCCTCCGCCTGCTCGCGGCTTTCAGGATGCGAGATATCGCGCACATGCAGAATCAGATCGGCGTCCAGCACCTCCTCCAACGTCGCGCGGAACGCCGCGACCAGTTCGGTCGGCAGATCGCTGATGAACCCCACCGTGTCCGACAGGATCACTTCCGGCCCGTCCGGCAGTTGTACCGCGCGCATCGTCGGATCCAGCGTGGCGAACAACATGTCCTTCGCCATCACCTCTGCCCCTGTGAGCCTGTTGAAAATCGAAGACTTGCCCGCGTTCGTATAGCCCACCAAGGCCACCACCGGATAAGGCACTTTCGCCCGCGCAGCCCGGTGCAGCGCCCGTGTTTTGACGACCTTCGATAGCTGCTTCTTGATCCGCCCGATGGCGTCATCAATCGCGCGCCGATCGGCCTCGATCTGGGTCTCGCCGGGGCCGCCCACAAAGCCAAGCCCGCCGCGCTGCCGCTCAAGGTGGGTCCAGGCGCGCACCAGCCGCGTGCGCTGATAACTCAGCGCTGCCATCTCGACCTGCAGAACACCCTCCCGTGTCCGCGCCCGGTCCGAGAAAATCTCAAGGATCAGCCCTGTGCGATCCAGCAGCTTCACACCCCACGCCTTTTCAAGGTTTCGCTGCTGAACCGGCGTGACGGGCCCGTCGATCAGAACCAGCTCAACCTCCTCTGCCTCAAATACCGCCTTCAGTTCGTCAATCTTGCCCGTGCCAAACAGCAAACCGGGATGCGCGCGCGGCAAACGCACGACGCCTTCGCCGACAACCTCAAGCCCCGGCAAAGCCACCGCTAAAGATACCGCCTCCGCCAGCGCATGGGCGGGCAGTCGCCGACCGCGGTCATTTGAGATGTCTGGGTGTAGAACCCACGCGCGGGTCACACCGCGCCCGTGTTCTTGCATCGCGGTTATTCTTCGCCGTCGTAAAGGCTGATTGGCGCACCCGGCATGATCGTCGAGATCGCGTGCTTATAAACAAGCTGCGATTGACCATCCCGGCGCAACAGGACGCAGAAATTGTCAAACCAAGTGATAACACCCTGCAATTTAACGCCATTGACCAAAAAGATTGTCACGGGCACCTTTTGCTTGCGGACATGATTGAGGAAAGCATCCTGCAGATTTTGTTTATCACCAGCCATGGTTTTAGGCCCTTTTTTCTTGCGACGGCCCCGGACGGACCGATGAATATGTCAACCAAGCACGACAATGCGGCAACAAATCGGAAGAATCCACCCCCAATATCAGCCTGTTATGCAGATACTTTGCAGGTGCAGCATCAGCGCCGCCAGAAATCGGGGTTCAAAAGCGCAATAATGGCCAATGTCTCAAGCCGTCCCAGCACCATGGCGGCGATCAGGATGCTCTGTGCCCACTGGGTCAGCGCGGCATAGGAAATCGGAAAGGCGGCGGCTTCGGTCGCCAAAGGGCCGGTTGTTGACAAGGCGGCAATAGTCAAAACGGTCGCTGTTTCGAAATCAAGCCCGGTCAGGGCCAGAAGCGTCATGATAAGGGCCAATGACACCGCAAAGAGCATGAAGAAGATCCAGGCGATATAGGCACCCTGTCGCCTGATCCGGCGGGCGTCACCGCCGCTGCCTGCAATCGAGGACGGATGCACCAGCCGGTCAATCTCGCGGCGGCCATGCTTGTAAAGCGCATAGACCCGCAGCAGCTTGACGCCTCCCGCTGTCGTGGCCACGCCACCGCCGACAAGGGCCAGACCCAACAGGATCAAACCCGGCGTCTGCAGTCCAGACCAGCTTTGCGCATCGCCCCAGAATTCGCTGGCAAACCCGGTGGTCGTCAGAAACGAAATCGTCGTGAAAAAGCTGCCCCAAAGCGCGCGAAACGCGCCGGTGGTGTTCTCAATCTGATCGCCTTCAAAAGCCCCGACCCAGTGGCGCAGGAACAGCAGCATCGGCACGCTGACGGCAATCAGCAAACCGATGCGAAACTCAGGATCCTCGCGCAACCGGTTGGAGTAGGTTGTCAGGTTGTCGGTGCTGAAGGTCTGCCGCGACAGGGCAAAGATAAAGAAAAGCACAATCAGCATCTCCCCGCCAAAACCCGACGCCCCATTGGCCACGCCCCCGACCGGAGAGATCCCGCTTGTCGACAGGATCGCCATCGCATGGCAAATCGCGACAAAGGGGGTTTCGCCGACCACGACAAGGCCGATCCAAAGCACCAGCGTCAGCACCGTGTAGATTGGCAAAAGCCGCGCGCCATAGCGGGCCAGACGGTCAGACAGCGTTGTGAGCTGGCTGATCTGCGTAAAGCGGCCTTGCTGTTCGCTGCCCGATCCCACCTCAAAGCCCCCCAGATTGAGCGGTGCAAGGATCGCCAAGGCCGACACCCACAAAAACGCGCCGCCCAGCCACCCAACCAGCGCGCGCCACAGGTGTAAGCTGTCAGGCAGCACGGTAGGGTCATCGAACAGGGTCGCTCCGGTGGTGGTCAGGCTCGAAACCATCTCGAAATACGCGGTCAGGAACGGCTCGGTTTCAAGCGCCTCGTAAAAGGGAACTGCGGCCAGTGCAGGGATCAGCACGAACGCCCCCAGCACGTTCAGCAACTGATTGCGCGCAGGCTGGCGGATCGGGCTGTCGCGGGTGGCGATGGCCACAAGGATCGTCAGAAAGCTGAACAGGATTGCGCCGTAAAAGAACGTCCGCGCTTCGTGCAAGTCGCGCACGACAAGCGCTTGTGCCGCCGGAACCAGCATCGCCAGCGACACGATCCCCGACAGCAGCACCAGCAATGGAAATTCCAGCAAGCGCGCCATCAGAAAAAGTCGATAGAGACCTGAAGCAGTCGCTCGACCTCGCCCACATCCGCAGCAAGCGAGAACAGGGCGATCACATCGCCCTCTTCAATCCGGGTGCCGCCCTTGGGGCGTATCATCTCGCCGCCCTTGATGATGCCCCCAACCAGAACGCCTTCGGGAAAGTCGATATCGCGGACCCGTTGGCCCGCAATGGGCGATGTCGACAGCACCTGCGCCTCGATCATCTCGGCCTCGGCATCGCCGATCGAGTAGACGTTTCGCACGCGACCATGCCGGATATGGCGCAGGATCGAGCTGACGGTCGTGGCGCGCGGGTTGATATAGGCGTCGACCTCCAAAGGCTGCATCAGCGGGATCAGCGTGGGGTCATTGACCAGACAGATCGTCATCGGGCAGCCGATCGTCTTGGCGCGCACGGCGGCCAGCAGGTTGGTCTTGTCGTCATCGGTGACGCACAGCACCGCATCAGCGCGGTCGATATTGGCCTCGGCCAAAAGCGCCTGATCCAGACCGTCGCCGTTCAGCACAATCGTGCGCTCAAGCGCGTCGGCGGCGCGCTCTGCGCAGTGGCGGCTCTTTTCGATGACCTTGGCGCGCACCCGGTTTGTGCGGGCCTCTAGGGCCTGCGCAACGGCCAGCCCCACATTGCCGCCGCCGATGATAACGATGCGGTCCTGGCGCATGGTCGTCTTGCCGAAAATCTCAAGCGCGCGGGTGGTGTCTTCGGTATGGGTGAAGATGTAGCATTCATCGCCCACAAAGATCTGATCGCCCGCATCCGGCGCGAAAAGTTTGCCATCGCGGCGCACCCCGACAACGACGCAGCGCAGCGTCGAAAAAAGATCGGTCAACTGGCGCAGCGGCGTATTCACCACCGGGCAATCCTCGTCGATCGTGATCCCCAAAAGCTGGGCCTTGCCGTCCAGAAACTCTTCGGTGTCAAAGGCCGCGGGCGCTGCAAGGCGCTGCAAGGCGGCCTCGGCCACCTCTTTTTCGGGGCTAATCACCACCTCGATCGGCAGATGATCGCGCCGGTAAAGATCCGAGTAAATCGCATCCAGATAAGACTGCGCCCGCAGCCGAGCGATCTTGCGTGGCACCGAAAAAACCGAGTGCGCGATCTGGCAGGTCACCATGTTGACTTCGTCGGAATGGGTCGCTGCGATAATCATATCGGCGTCTTCGGCGCCTGCGCGTTCTAGAATGTCGGGATAGCTGGCAAAGCCCGCAATCCCCTGCACATCAAGCGTTTCGGTTGCACGGCGCACCAGATCGGCATTGCTGTCAACGACTGTTACATCGTTGTTTTCGCCAGACAAATGGCGCGCAATCTGCCAGCCGACCTGCCCTGCTCCGCAAATGATTACCTTCATCGCCGATCCCTCGCGCTACCGGTTGTGTTGCGTCGCATGGCTTGGCGAAAAGGTCAAACCTTACGCGTCATCTTCCACATGCGCGACCCGCGCGCCGGATTTGTTGGACGTCACCACCCCAAGCGATTTCAGCTTGCGGTGCAAGGCAGAACGCTCCATCCCGACAAAGGTTGCGGTGCGGCTGATATTGCCGCCAAAGCGGTTGATCTGGGTCAGCAGGTATTCCCGCTCAAAAAGCTCGCGGGCCTCGCGCAGGGGCAACGTGGCCAGCGCGCCTGACAGCACCACCCGCCCTTCGTCGACAACGGGGTCTTCATTGGCCGGCAGTTCGCGGGTTTCTATCGGGCCGGTGCCATCGCCCAGGATCAGCACCCGCTCGATCACGTTCTTGAGCTGACGCACATTGCCGGGCCACGGCATGGTTTGCAAAAGCGCCTGTGCCTCGTCGCTGATGTCGCGCGCGGGCAGCCCCTGATCGCGGTTGAACATGTCGATGAAGAAGGCGGCCAGAACCGGGATATCCTCGCGGCGATCCTCAAGCGAAGGCACGTCGATGGGGACCACGTTGAGACGGTGGTAGAGCTCCTGACGGAAGGTGTCGGCGGCGATGGCTGCCTGTAGATCACGGCTGGTCGAGCTGATGACGCGCAGATCGACGCGCACCTTGTCGGTGCCGCCCACACGCTGGAACTGCTGATCGACCAGCACGCGCAGGATCTTCGATTGGGTGCCCATGGGCATATCCGCGACCTCGTCGAAATAGACGATACCGCCATGGGCCTGTTCCAGCAGACCCTGCTCGACCCCGCGTTCGGAGGTTTCGCGCCCGAACAGGCGTTCTTCCATCTGATCGGGTTCGATCGAGGCGGAGCTGACGACGATAAAGGGCGCGCTTTGGCGGTCCGAATGGGCGTGGATATAGCGCGCGGCCACCTCTTTGCCGACGCCCGCAGGGCCCGTCAGCATCACGCGGCCATTGGACTTGGTGACTTTTTCAAGCTGTGATTTCAATGCCTTGAAGGACGCACTTGATCCAACCATCTCAAGCTCACCCACATCCTTGCGCTTGAGGACCGAGTTCTCGCGGCGCAGGCGCGACGTCTCCATCGCGCGGGTGATGACGACCATCAGCTGGTCGATATTGAAGGGCTTCTCGATGAAGTCATAGGCGCCCTGTTTGATTGCTGCGACGGCGATTTCGATGTTGCCGTGACCCGAGATAATCACGACAGGCACATCCGGGTTGTCGCGTTTGACGGCCTTGAGGATGTCGATCCCGTCCATTTGGCTATCCTTGAGCCAGATATCCAGGATCAGCAGCGCCGGCGGCTCTTTGTTGATCTCGGCCATCGCACTGTCCGAGGTCCCAGCGAGCCGGACACTGTACCCTTCGTCTTTCAGGATGTCCCCGATCAACTCGCGGATGTCGCGTTCATCATCGACGATCAGAATATCGCTCATAGCGGCCTCATACAGTTTCTTCTTGCTTCAGTTCAGGGGTGTCTTTTGTGGCGGGCAAAGGCAGCGTGATATGCGCCTCTGCCCCGGCACGGGCGCCGTCTTCAAACAGCGGTGCATCATCCAGCGTCAGCGTTCCGCCGTGTTCTTCGATGATCTTTTTGACAATTGGCAGGCCCAGACCCGTGCCCTCTGAGCGGGTCGTGACATAAGGCTCAAACAGGCGCGAGCGGTCTTCGGGCAGCCCGATGCCATTGTCAGCGATGCGGATATGGGCCTTGCCATTGTCCAGCGTCAAAGCAACTTTTATGATCCCGTCGTAATCGGGATCAGCCGCTTTTTCTTTATATCCGTCAATGGCTTCCCCGGCGTTCTTAATCAAGTTTGTCAGCGCCTGCGAGATCATCGTGTCATCAAGCGAGGTGACCACCGGGCCTTCTGGCAGATCGGCCGTGATGGTAACGGTTTCCTGACCGGCATCCTGCAGCAGAACCGCGCCTCGAACCAAGGCGGTCAGATCATGATCGCGCCGGTCAGGTTCGGGCATCCGGGCAAATTTGGAAAACTCATCAACAATGCGCCGTAAGTCATTGGTTTGACGCACAATCACTTCGGTCATCTGATCGAGTTGATCGGCCTCTTCCACCTCTTTGCGGAACTTACGTTTGATGCGCTCTGCCGACAGCTGAATGGGAGTTAACGGGTTCTTGATTTCATGCGCGATGCGGCGGGCGACATCGCCCCACGCAGCCATTCGCTGAGCCGAGACCAAATCGGTGACGTCATCAAAGGCGACAACATAGCCCTCAAGGCTGCCATCGTCGCGACGGCGGGTCGAGACGCGGACCAGCAGGTTTTCCATCTTGCCGTTGCGAGTCAGCCGGATTTCTTCCTGCGCAACCTCGGCCCCGGAATCGCGGAGCCGTTGCAGCAAGGGACCAAATTCGGGCACCGCAACCGACAGCGGGCGGGCGTCCTGAGTGTCATCCCAATCCAGCA
>CAKZXZ010000094.1 GCA_937883775.1 uncultured Paracoccaceae bacterium | reverse complement strand
GCGAAGTCGGCGCCGAGGGCGTAGGCTTTGACGATATCCTCGCCGGAGCGCAGGCCGCTGTCGAAGAAAAGCGGCATTTTGGGGCCGACCGCTTTGCGGATGGCGGGCAGGGCGTGGGCTGGGGCGATGGCCCCGTCAAGCTGGCGACCGCCATGGCTGGAGACCTGAATGGCATCGACGCCGAGAGATTGCAGTTTGAGCGCATCGTCTGCACTGAGCACGCCCTTCACCACAAGATTGCCGGACCAGTCGTCACGCATTTTGGCGAGCATGTCCCAGTTGGCTCCGGCGCGGCTGCTGGTGCGGTCAAACGCGCCGTGTTTGCCGCCGAAATTGCCCATCTCGGGCTTGCCGTGGATGAGTTGCGGGATCGACCAGCCGGGATGGCAGGCGAAATCGAAGACCTGACGCGGGCCCATGCGGAAGGGCATTTTGAAGCCGCGGCGCAGCTCCCGCGGGCGGCGGCCCACCTCGGGGACATCAACGGTCAGGACGAGCGTTTCGTAGCCAGCGGCTTGCGCGCGGGTGACGAGCGGGCCGGGGCCATCGGTGCTGGAGCTGACATAGAGCTGGAACCACGCATGGCCGTCGGACCAGTCGATCATCTGCTCAAGCGAGGTGGAGGCGACCGTGGAGACGCCCACGGGCACGCGGTGTTTCGCGGCGAGTTTGGCGAGCCAGCGGTCTGCATGGGGTGAGGTGAGATTGCACATGCCCATCGGGGCGATGCCGAAGGGGAGCGCTGTTTCTTTACCAAAGAGCGTGGTGACAACCGAGCGATGCTCAACCCCGTTCAGGATGCGCGGTTGCAGAGGGGTGTCGCGCAGAGCGGCGCGGCCTGCGGCTTCGCCGTGACCGGAGCCAGCGGCCCCGTCGATATAGTCGAAGACCATCCACGGCAGGCGGCGCTTGGCGATGCGGCGCGCGTCGTCATAGCAGTGGATGGATCGGTTCCGCAGCATGTGGCTTGGGTTAGGCCTTCACGGCGGTCATGAAGCGGTCGCGGATCACGACGGGGTCTTTGGTGATGACCGGCAGCTTGATATTGCCGCTTTCGCATTTGCAGACGATGATCGTCATCTTCCCGCTGCTCAATGCGGCTTGCAGGGTTTTGCCAGTCTCCTCCGCCGCGCATTCCACGACATTCTCGCACCCGCAGGCGGAGGCGACGGCGGCGAGAGAGGTTTTCTTGCCCGCATAGGTCGGCTGATCCCCAGTGGAGCCGTAAGAGCCGTTGTCGACGATCAGCAGAATGAAGTTATCGGCCACGTTGTTTGCGATGGTCGGTAGGGTGCCAAGGTTGGTCAGCACAGAGCCGTCGCCGTCAATCGCGATCACAGGTTTGTCTTGGGCCATGGCGACCCCAAGCCCGATGGAGGAGGCGAGCCCCATGGTGCCGAGCATGTAGAAATTGGTCGGCTGGTCGTCGATCATGTGTAGCTCTTGGCTGGGCAGGCCGATGTTACAGATCACGAGGTGATCGCGGATGATGGGCGCGATATCGCGCAGGACGTCAGAACGGATCATTGGTCGCCATAGCCTCCCCAGAAAGATGCGTCGGTCAGGATCGCGACGGGTTTGTTGCACATAAAGGTGTATTTCAGGATCGTGTCGAATTCGTCGGCGTCACTTTCGCGGTGAAAGTGGTAGGTCGGGATGTGCAGCTGGTTGAGCAGTGCTTTGGTATGCACGGCCATCTCGACCTGGCAGGCGACCGGTTCGCGCAACTCGCCCCGGTAGCTGATGAGCATGGGCAGCGGCATGCGGTAGAACTGGGTGAGCGTCACAAGCGTGTTGATCGTTACGCCGATCGCGGTGTTTTGCATGATGATCGCGGGGCGTTTGCCGCCCATGAAGGCCCCGGCGCAGAGGCCCATGCCCTCGTCTTCCTTGTTGGCGGGGACGTGGTGGATTTCGGGGCGGGCTTCGACTTCGTCGATCACACCGGCCAGCTGTTTGCAGGGCACGGTCGTGATGAAGGACACGTCATTGGCGATGAAGTCATCGACGAGTTTGGAACTGATGGACATGGCGGCTCCGGTTGGTGGGTGAGGTTTGTGTGCACCCTAAAGAGATCATTTTGCCAGTCATATTTTTTTAGCTTTTGATAAAGTAATACTTTACTTATGCGCGCAGGAGGCCCGCGCATGTCGATTACCTTGTTCAAAACGCTGATCGCTGTGGCCGAGACTGGCAGCTTTCGGCGCGCGGCGGGGGTTGTCAGCGTTACGGATGCCGCTGTCGGCCAGCAGATGCGGCGGTTGGAGGCGCAGTTGGGCGTGGTCTTGTTTGATCGGTCCGAGAAGACGCCGCGCCTGAACCAGTTGGGCAAGGCGCTGGTGCCGAAGGCGCAGGCGGTTGTGGCGGCTTATGACACGATCTTGGATGACCTGACCGGCGATCCACGGATGATCGGCGAACTGACGCTGGGGGCTGTGCCGTCGACCATTCGGGGCCTGATCCCGAAGACGGCCAAACGGGTGGTCGAGCGCTATCCGGATCTGCATATCCGCGTCGTGCCGGGTGTGTCGCCGGACCTTTTGGAGCAAGTCGAACAGGGCGTGCTGGATGCTGCCGTGCTGAGTGCGCCAGCGCGGGTGCCGTCGCGCTTGAACTGGATGCCGTTTGTGCAGGAAGAGCTTGTGTTGCTGACGTCTGCGGCGGTCACGCAAACCGATATGCGCCAGATCCTGGCGACGCAGCCGTATATTCGCCATACGCGCAAAGCGGCTGTGGGGCTTTTGGCCGAAGAGTGGCTCTCGCGGCACAAGCTGACGGTGCAGGATGCGATGGAGATGAGCTCGTTCGAGGATGTCGTGAGCATGGTTGCCCATGGTCTGGGTGTTTCGGTTGGCCCCAATATCTGCGTGCCCGATGCGATCTTTTCCACGCTGCGCAGGCTGCCATTGGGGCCAGATGCGCCACGCCGCATGCTGGGGGTTTTGACGCGGGCGGATTGTTCGAAACTGCAATTGGTGCAACGCGTGTTGGAGCAGTTGAAGGCCGTTGTGGCAACGGCGCGATCCCGAGAGTTTGACGCATAGGTGCAAACGCCTCTTGTGCGTCGGGGCGTCGTGGGGAAAGCTGCGCCCCACATAAACCGGTTCGATCCGCAGAGGTCGCAAAGACCCCCATCGAACCCAAGACAACAGACCGACCGGGAGAATGAGATGGATTTGAAACATATTGTAAAGCTGGGCTGTGGCGCATTGGGGACCGCGGCTGCGGCCTTGGCGTTGTCAACCGCAGCGATGGCAGACGGCCATGGTGGCAAGGTCAAGATCGGCATGATTACCACGCTGACAGGCGGCGGCGCTGGTCTTGGCATCGACATTCGCGATGGCTTTATGCTGGCGATCGATCAGTCGGGCAACGACAATATCGAGGTCGTCGTCGAAGACGATCAGCGCAAACCCGAGATTGCCGTGCAGTTGTCTGACAAGATGATCCAGTCGGAAAAGGTGGACATCCTGACAGGCATCGTCTGGTCGAACCTCGCGTTGGCGGTGGTGCCTGCGGCAACGGCGCAAGGCAAGATCTACATCTCGCCCAATGCGGGGCCGACGCAATTGGCCGGTAAGGGCTGTCACGCCAGTTATTTCAACGTGGCCTGGCAGAACGACAATCTGCACGAGGCTGCGGGCGCTTACACAAACAGCGCCGGGCTGAGCAATACGTTCATTCTGGCGCCGAACTACCCGGCTGGGCAGGACGCGCTGAAGGGCTTCAAACGGATGTATGAGGGCGAACTCGCCGGAGAGGTCTACACCAAGCTGGGCCAAACGGATTACGCCGCCGAGATCGCGCAAATTCGCGCGTCGGGTGCCGACAGCGTGTTCTTTTTCCTGCCAGGTGGCATGGGGATTTCATTCCTCAAGCAATATGCAGGCAGCGGGATTGATCTGCCGGTCGTGGGCCCTGCGTTCAGCTTTGACCA
>CAKZXZ010000093.1 GCA_937883775.1 uncultured Paracoccaceae bacterium | reverse complement strand
TCGGGCACCGCAACCGACAGCGGGCGGGCGTCCTGAGTGTCATCCCAATCCAGCAACCGCTCGGCCGAGCGGTTCACAAAGGTGACCTTCCCTTCCGCGTCCAGACCCGCAACGCCGGACGTGACCGAGGTGAGAACGGAATCAAACAGCCTGCGGCGGCGTTCGATCTGGCGGGTGTTGTCGAGAAGCGTCTCGCGCTGGCCTTTCAGCTGTTCAGTCATCTGGTTGAAATAGCGTCCCAGCATGGCGATTTCGTCGTCACCCTCTTCCTCGCGGACGCGCATGTCCAGATTGCCGGTCCCGACCTGTTGTGCTGCACCCGCCAGCGCGCCGATCGGGCGCGACAGGCGTTCGGCGAACCACAGGCCCAACCAGATCGCAGCAAGGATCAGGATGACGGCGAAGCCCAGATAAATCAGGCCGAACTGGTAAAAGATCCGGCCCCGCTCCTGTTCAAGCTGGTTGTAGAACGCGGCGGTTTCCTGGGTTTCGTCCAGCAGGTTCAGGATATCGCCATCCACCGTGCGAGAGACGTAGAGGAAGCGGTCCAGAAAGGCCGTGAGCGGGATCAGCGCGCGGAATTCGTTATTGTCCCAATCGGCGATAATCAGCAGGCCCAATTCGCGGGCTTGTGCGATATCACTGGCCGAAGGTGCTTCAAAATCAAAGAGATACGAGCGTTCGCCTCGGGCGCGGATCTCGGCGTCGCCATCGATGATATAGGCCTCCCGCAGGCCCCGCTGGATCTGGGTCTGGCCTTGGGCAAGGATGCGGCGCACGTCGCTGGCGGCCATGACGCCGGACTGGCGGCGGGTGACGTTCATGTATTGCGCCAATGCGCGCGCGTCTTCGGTCAGGTCGACGCGCTGCTCTTCCTCATAGGCTTCGGCCGCCGCGAGGGACGAGCCCACCACCTCGCGCACGCGGTCGGAAAACCACCCTTCGATGCCAACATTCAACGTGAGGCCCGCAAAAATCGCGACCAGCACCGTGGGGATCAGCGCGACAGAGGCAAAGATGCTGGTGAGGCGCAGGTGCAGTCGCGATCCGGCAGAGCGCGCGCGGCGGGCGGCGATCATCCGCGCGATGCGGAAAGCGACCAGCGTGGCGACGACCAGCACGTAAACCAGATCGGCCAATAGGATCAGACGCAACGCAGGGGACGCAGCCCCCATATCCAGCGGCCCAAGGGCCATGAATGTCAGTAGGGTCAGGATCGGCCCAAGCAGAACCAGCCCCAATGTGGCTGCGTTTTGAACCCGCCTGCGCCGTTTGAAACGACTCAACCGGTCCAGAACAGACCGTTGCTGGAGTGCCACCGGCACCCTCCTTTATCCTGTGTTCCCAAAGGAACATACCGCTATATTTGCGGGCCTTCTGCCAGACTGACGCCTGCGGGCCACGCTATTGTTGCCCTTTTACATCAACTTGCGGCGGCGTGTCACGCGGATATCGAGGTCGGTGATCTTCTTTCTGAGGGTATTTCGGTTGATACCCAGCAGATCGGCGCATTTCGCCTGATTTCCGCCGGTGGCATCAAGGGCGATTTCGATCAGGGGCAACTCCACTTCGCGCAGAATACGCTGGTAAAGGCCCGGCGGCGGCAGCACGCCGCCATGCAGATCAAAGTAGCGACGCAGGTGTTTGTTGACCGACGCGCTGAGCTTTTCGGTATCGCCACCGCCGACAAGCGGTTCGATCTCGGGCTGGTTGCCCAGCATCATCTCGACCTCGGCGCGGCCAATCTCTTCTTCAGGTGAGGTCACGACGAGGCGGCGGATGGCGTTTTCCAACTGGCGGACATTGCCGGGCCAGCTATAGGCGCGGATCAGCTCTTGGGCGTCTTCAGAGAAGCGGCGCACCGGCGCGCCGTCCCGTTCGGCGCGGGCCATGAAATGCTCGGCCAGCAGCGGGATATCATCGACGCGTTCGCGTAAAGACGGCACGGACAGCGTGACGCCGCCGAGGCGGTAAAACAGATCTTGGCGGAAACTGCCCTGCTCCATCCGGTGCATCAGATCGCTTTGGCTGGTGGCCATGATGCGCGGGGCGTTGTCGGCCAGCGCATCCAGCATGCGGACAATCTTGCCTTGGGCCTCGTCGCTGAGATCGGCAACCTCATCAAAGAGGATCGAGCCGCCCTTGGCGCGGCTGAGCACGGCAGACGGTCCGTCGACCCCTTCGAGATCGGCAGCGCTGACGGTGATGAAAGGCAACGTGCGGCGGTCGGAAAAATCGTGGATCGCGCGGGCGATCAGCGATTTGCCCGTGCCGCTTTCGCCGGTAATCAGCACGGCCAGTTCGGTGTTCATCACGCGCGCCAGAAGCCGGTAGATCGCCTGCATTTGCGGCGTGCGCCCGATCAGAGGCAGATCATCGCCGGTGCTTGCGGGTTCGTCCCGCGCGGTGGGCGCGCGGCGTTTGACCTCCAACGCGCGGGAGGCGCGTTTCATCAGGTCGGGCAGATCGAAGGGCTTGGGCAGGTAGTCGTAGGCGTCGGCTTCGGTCGCTTGAATGGCGGTCATGATCGTGTTCTGGGCCGAGATCACGATGACCGGCAGGCCCGGGCGTTTCTGGCCAATATGAGGCAGCGCATCCAGGCCATTGCCGTCCGGCATCATCACGTCTGAGATGACCAGATCGCCCTTGCCTTCCTCGACCCACCGCATGAGCGTCATCAGGGAGGATGTCGCGTGCACCTTGCAGCCCGCGCGCGTCAGCGCCTGGGTCAGAACGGTGCGGATTGTGCGATCATCATCGGCAACCAGAACAGTACCATCCATCTATTCGCTCCTTACATCCTTGGGGGCCACGGGCAGCGACAGGCGAAAGACTGTCTTTCCGGGCACAGAGTCAACGGCGATCCAGCCGTCATGTTCATTGACGATCTTTGACACCAGCGCGAGGCCAAGCCCGGTGCCGTTTTCGCGGCCCGACACGAACGGGTCGAAAATGCTTGTGGCCAGATCTGGCGGCAGGCCGGGACCATCATCGATAATCTCGATCTGCAACGGCAGTTTGGAGCCGGTGCCATCGACGCGGCGCAAACGCAGCGAATGCTCGTAATAGGTTTTGATCTTGATCGTGCCGCCAGAGGGCTCGGCGGCCTCGGACGCGTTTTTGAGCAGGTTCAGAAAGACCTGCACGAACTGGTCCGGATCCACATAGGTGGAGGGCAGCGACGGGTCATATTCTTCAACCAGTTTCATATGCGCGCCAAAGCCAACGGCGGCGGATTTGCGGGTGCGGTCCAGCAGATCGTGGATGTTTACGGCTTTGCGCTGCGGCGGGCGCAGGTTGCCAAACTGTTCAACCTGTTCCAGCAGCTTCACGATACGGCGGCTTTCATCGACGATCAGATCCGTGAGTTCCTGATCTTCATTGCTGAGATTCATCGACAGCAATTGTGCTGCGCCTGTAATCCCGGCCAGCGGGTTCTTGATCTCGTGTGCGAGCATTTCGGCCATGCCAATCGCAGATTTGGCCGCCGCTTTGGTGGATTGGCCGGAATTGGCACGGCTGGCCAGTTCGCGAGGCGAAATGATAAGGATCATGTGGCCCGGCGTGCCTTGCAGCGGCGCAATCTGGATGTTGGAGACCATCGGCGGGCGCTCACCGCCGCCCGCTTCGACATCGTTGATGTAAAGCGGGGTCTCATCGCGCCGGGCGCGCGCATAAGCCGCCTCGATCGGGACGTTGACGGCGATGCGGTCCCAGACGGGGCTGTCGCGCAGGGCCTTAGCGGATTGGTTCAGGAATGTTTCGGCGGCCGGGTTGCAATCAAGGATCGTGTCTTGCGGCCCGATCAGCAAGGCTGGCATTGGCAGCGATGCCCAGATGGCGTTGGTGCGGGTCATGCGGCCGCCCCTGCACGTTTGTCCAACGCGTCGCTCAGCAGCGCAAAGACCCGTTTGGGATTGCGTTCGGTCAGCACTGCTTTGCGCAGCCCCGCCGGTGTGCCGACATGCTCCATGTACCATCCCAGATGCTTTCGGGCGACACGCGGGCCCAGCGTTTCACCATAAAACGACAGCATCGCCTTGTAATGGCCCAGCACCATGTCGATCAGCGCCGCCCCTGTCGGAACCTGCGGCGCAGCGGTGCCGTAAAGCGCATGCGCAACCTCGGCCAGCAGCCACGGTTTGCCTTGCGCGCCCCGTCCGATCATGACGCCGTCGCATTGCGATTGCACAAGTGCGGTGCGGGCGGTGGCGGTGTCCACAATGTCTCCATTGGCGATGACGGGGATTGCGACCGCCTCTTTCACGGCGCGGATCGCAGCCCAATCGGCGCGGCCTTTATAAAACTGACAGCGCGTGCGCCCATGGATCGTGAGCATCTGGATACCAGCCGCTTCGGCCCGGCTGGCCAGTGTCGGCGCGTTCAGCAGATCATCATCCCAGCCCAGCCGGGTTTTCAGCGTGACGGGCACGTCGACCGCGTCGATAACCGCATCAATCAGGGTGAGCGCATGATCCAGATCGCGCAGCAGCGCAGAGCCGGAATACCCGTTGGTCACCTTTTTGGCCGGGCAGCCCATATTGATGTCGATGATTCTGGCGCCATTGGCTTCGACCATGCGCGCGGCTTCGGCGATCCAGTACGGATCGCGGCCTGCAAGCTGCACGGCGGTGCCCTCTGCCTCAAAACCCAGCTCGGCGCGTTCGCGTACGCCGGGTTTGGCTTGCACCATTTCCTGGCTGGCGACCATTTCGCTGACCACGAGGCCTGCGCCGAACGAGGCGACCAGGTTGCGGAACGGCAAATCCGTGATCCCCGCCATCGGGGCCAGCAGAACAGGAGGGGTGAGGCCCAGCGGTAACTGGGCGTGATCGGGAGGCATGTGCGGTGCTTAATCCTTACGCAGACCCTTCCTGAGTAGGGTTGCGCGCGGGGGAAATCAACGAAGCGCGCCATAATCTTGGGCAGAAATCTGCATGTGATGAAAATTTAGGCAAACCCTCTCTCTGATCGAGAGCCATTGCTTGCCCAAAGCGCAACGCCTAGACAATGGCGCATGAGATCTGATCCACAGACCCCGTCCGTGTCTATCGCGGCGCTGATTGTCGCCGCGGGGCGTGGTACGCGCGCTGGCGGTGTCGTGGCCAAACAATGGCAACCCCTTGCCGGGCAGCGCGTTGCGGATTGGACTGTTGCGCGTTTTGCGGATCATCCGGCGATTGAGCATCTGGTGATCGTGCACGCAGCCGAAGACGCCGCCCAGATCAGCGCGTTTGCAGATGCTGGACATCTTTGCGTGCCGGGCGGTGCGACCCGCGATGCATCCGTCCGTGCCGGGCTTGCCGCCCTTGAGGCGGTGCAGCCTGATCTGGTGCTGATCCATGATGTCGCCCGACCCTGCCTGCCCTCTGAGGTGATCGACCGGGTTCTGGGTGCGTTGCAGATATCAGAGGGCGCAGCCCCTGCCCTGACGGTCACGGATGCGCTGTGGCGTGGTTTGGAAGGCGTTGTTGCCGACACGCAAGATCGCGCGGCGCTTTACCGGGCGCAGACGCCACAGGGCTTTCGTTATGACGCGATTGTGGCGGCACATGCGGCGCATCCTGGCGACGCAGCCGATGATGTCGAAGTGGCCCGCGCCGCTGGGCTTGACGTCGCCATTGTCGAAGGCGATGAGGCCAACCTGAAGATTACCCGTGCGCCGGATTTTGCACGGGCCGAGCAGCTGTTGAGGCGCAAGATGGATATACGACTTGGAAACGGCTTTGACGTGCACCGTTTCGGAGAAGGCGATCATGTGGTGCTTTGTGGTATATCCGTGCCGCATGGGCGCGGTTTGCAGGGGCATTCCGATGCCGATGTGGGCATGCATGCGGTCACCGATGCAATTTATGGCGCGCTGGCGGATGGTGATATCGGTCAGCATTTTCCGCCCAGCGATCCGCAGTGGAAAGGCGCAGCCAGCCATATCTTTCTGGAACATGCGGTGGATTTGGCTGCGGCGCGCGGCTACCGCATTGCCAATGTGGACTGCACGCTAATTTGCGAGCATCCCAAGATCGGGCCACATGCCGCCGACATGAAAGCACGGATGGCGCAGCTTATGGGACTGGACCCTGCCCAGGTGAGCGTCAAGGCCACCACATCCGAGCGGTTGGGCTTTACCGGGCGCGAGGAAGGCATCGCTGCGCTTGCGACGGCCACGCTGATCGCGCCATGAGCCGCTTTATCGCGACGTTTTTCTATGTGGGCCTGTTGCGGCCTGCGCCCGGAACATGGGGGTCGGCTGCGGCGATCCCGGTGGCCTATCTGCTGCACGGGTTGGGCGGATTTGTTGTGCTGGCCGCTGCCACGGTGCTGGTTTTTGGCATTGGCTGGTGGGCCACGGTCGCGGCGACGCGCGGCATGGCGGATCATGATCCCTCTGAGATCGTGATTGACGAGGTCGCTGGCCAGTGGATCGCGCTTTGGCCGGTGTCGTTCGGGCTTGGCATGGCGGGCGTTGATCCGTGGAGCTTTCCTTGGCCCGGCTGGGTCACAGCGTTTCTTTTCTTTCGTCTTTTCGATATCTGGAAGCCCGGCCCTGTGGGCTGGGCTGATCGCCGCAAGGATGCGTTTGGCGTCATGATGGATGACGTGATCGCAGGGGTCCTGGCGGGCGGCGTCGTGGTCGCTGCGGCTGCGATTGCGCATCTGGGGTTGGGGCTATGAGCCTTGCTGCAGATATCGTCACCCGCGCGCTTGAGGCGGGTGTCACGATCACCACAGCCGAAAGCTGTACCGGCGGTCTTGTGGCAGCGGCGATTACGGATATCGCCGGATCGTCAGGGATGTTCGAGCGCGGCGTTATCACCTACTCAAACGCTGCGAAAACCGCGCTTTTGGGCGTTTCGGTTGCAACGCTCGACGCAAAAGGGGCGGTCAGCGAAGAGGTCGCGGCCCAGATGGCGCAAGGCGCCCGTGCCACGGCAGGCGCTGATATCGCCATTTCAGTGACCGGTATCGCGGGCCCCGGTGGGTCTGATTTCAAGCCTGAAGGCCGGGTGTGTTTCGGGCTGGCGACGCCTGAGGGTGTCAAAACCCAAACGGTCGAATTTGGCGCTTTGGGCCGGGCAAAGGTGCGCGCCGCAGCGCGCGATCATGCATTGGCTCTGCTTGCCGCAGCGCTGGATCCGGCAGAACCATAACGCGGGTCAGGACAGCGCGCGCAGATGGGCGCCGATCTGGCTTGGAGCGGCGTCGGATGTGCAGGTGGCCCAGATATCAGCGGCAAGATGCGCACCAAGCAAGGCTTGGGATTTTGCCATGAGCTTTGTGCGCAACGCGCTTGAAGACAGACGGTTGGCCAGATCATACGTCGCATCATGGTATCCGGCAGCTGTTGTGACACTGACCTCAGAGGCGGTTTCTGCGATGTCTTCGGCCGCTGTCACGATCACCTTTTCGGCAAGCGCGACCAATGCGGGATCTGCCGCACATTCATCGCTGAAACTGTTCAAAGCTGCGGTCGACACACCGCGCAGCGCCATAGCGGCAGTGTGCGCATAGCTGAATTTGACCTCAAGCCCGTTGCGTGGGGATTTGATATCACAGACCGATAACCACCGCGGATGGGTGGTGATCTTGACCTGTGTGATGTCGCCTTTCAGCTGCGGCACGATTTGGCCAAGCGCTTCGAGGGCTGCATGCGTGCCGTGGCAGCAGGCATGAAACTTGTGGCTGATCGTGTCGAAATGCCAGATCCCATCGGGATCAAAGGGATGGATGTCGAGCGCGCCGTGATGCGTGGGGCCAAAGCCTTGTGCAGACCCCATACCGTCGGGCGCTGCGGTCATGCCCAGCCGTGCAAGCTGGGCGCATTCCACACCGTTTGAGGCGGCAATGCCTGCGTTATAGGGTTTGCCCATCGCGCCGAACTGCGATTTGAGGCCCGAGGCGCGTGTGGCCACAAGGTTGAGCGCGGTTTCCGTCTGCACCAGGTCCAAGCCCATCAGCCGCGCCGATGCGAGCGTTGCGCCAAAGGCACCGGCGGTGGCCGTTTGGTGAAACCCGGCCTGATAATGGCTGCGCCCCAACCAAAGACCCACCCGGATCGAAGCTTCGACCCCGATCAATGCGGCTTTTAGGAAAGCCTCGCCCGCCACGCCTTCCGCTTCGGCGGTCGCGAGGGCGGCGGGCAGCACGGCAACGCTAGGATGGCCAATATGGGCGAAATGTGTGTCGTCATAATCAAGCGCGTGGCTGATTGTGCCATTGGCCAGCGCGGCAGCGCGCGGCGGCTGTGTGCCTGACGCGCCAATGATCGATGCGGGCCCCTGCCCGTCTTCGTCCTGCACCATCTGGCGGATGATCTGTGCGACCGGTTCGGCGCGCCCGGCCAGGCCAACGGTCATCCAATCGGCCAGCGACAGGCGCATCATGTCAAGATTTGCAGGCCAAGGTTGTGCTTTTGCGGCGAACTGCGCCAGCCGCGCGGCGGGCGTCACGATGTGACCGGTGTGTAAAGCGTGGCAGCGCGCCGCTCGAACGCGCGCACGATGCGCTGCATCGCTTCGTTGAACACAACTCCGATAATGCCTTGCAGCACCGCGTTCTTGAATTCGAAGTCCACAAAGAACTTCACCTCGCATCCGCCCGGCGCATCCACAAAATCCCAGGTGGATTTCATGTAGCGAAAGGGGCCGTCGATATATTCGGTATCGATGCTTTTGCGCGCGGCGTGCAAGGTGACGCGGCTGCCAAAGCGTTCACGGAAGACCTTGAACGAGATCACCAGATCGGCCTCCATCACTTCAGCGCCGGCATGTCCGGTGCGGGTGCGGATCCGAGCCGCGGCGCACCACGGAATAAACTCAGGGTATGAGCCGACATCTGCGACCAGATCATACATCTGCTGCGCGGTATATGGCAGCGTGCGTGTTTCCGAATGGGTCGGCATCCGTCGTCCTTTTCCCCCGTGACAGTGCAGCGCCATATCGGTAAATCGAAGGCGGAAATCAAGGGGAAGCCTATGCAACAGCGGCCATATGTCATTGACGAGATGATCTCGGCGGCGCGGATTGCGGAACGGATCACCGAACTGGCGCGCGAGATCGAGACCGAGTTTGCCGATACTGATAAACTTGTGGTTGTGGGGCTTTTGCGCGGATCATTCGTTTTTATCGCCGATATGGTGCGCGCGCTGGATCTGCCGATCGAGGTCGATTTTATCGAGGCGTCCTCGTATGGCGATGGTATGGAAAGCAGCCGCGAAGTGCGTATTCTCAAGGACTTACGCGGACAGATCGAAGGCCGCGACGTGCTGGTGGTCGAGGATTTGATCGACACCGGATTTACCTTGCGGCACGTGCTGGGGCTGCTGGGTGCGCGCAAACCAGCGCGGCTACGCTCGATCGTGCTGCTTGATAAGCCGTCGCGGCGCGAGGTGAAGGTCGACGTGGATTGGGTCGGGTTCGAGATTCCGGATGCGTTTGTGGTTGGCTACGGCATTGATTACGCGCAGCGCAATCGCAACCTGCCGCATATCGGCGCGGTGCGGTTCACATGAACCTGCGCTGGATGGTCCGGGCCGCCAAGTGGGCGCGCAATCCGCCTTCGGAAAAGATGGTGAAGTTGGTGTTTGGCATCATCGCGGCGGGATTGGTGTTGGTGGGGATCGAGTATTTCATCGGCTGGCCGGAGTGGCTGACGGTGAATGATACGCGAGGACTGATCCGCTAGTGCATGGGTTGCGCCGCGCTTACGCGCGTCGCTCCTATGGGGGGCTCTGCCCCCAGACCCCCGCGGTATTTAAAGACAAAAGAAGTCTCAGGCGTTTTCGAGTTTGGCCATACGCGCGTCGCGGAGTTTTGCGAAATCATCTCCGGCGTGGTAGCTGGAGCGGGTCAGCGGTGTGGCCGACACCATCAGGAAGCCTTTGCCGAAGGCGGCTTTTTCGTAGGATTTGAACTCATCAGGCGTCACGAACCGGTCTACGGCGTGGTGCTTGGGTGTGGGTTGCAGATACTGGCCGATGGTGAGGAAATCGATATCGGCGGCGCGCATATCGTCCATCACTTGCAGCACGCCTTGGCGGTCTTCGCCCAAGCCAACCATGATGCCGGATTTGGTGAACATACCGGGATCAAGCTCTTTGACCCGCTGCAACAGGCGCAAAGAGTGGAAGTAGCGCGCGCCGGGGCGCACGGTCGGATAGAGGCCCGGTACGGTTTCAAGGTTGTGGT
Source organism: uncultured Paracoccaceae bacterium (assembly GCA_937883775.1). GTDB lineage: Bacteria > Pseudomonadota > Alphaproteobacteria > Rhodobacterales > Rhodobacteraceae > JAHTBL01. The sequence goes on along the minus strand of CAKZXZ010000093.1, from coordinate 5,833 downwards.
TGAAGACATCAGGTCGCGCTTCGACCACGGTTTCCAGAACGGACGGAGCGCATTTCAGGAAATCGGGCGTGAGGATTTCGATCGTTGTTTGCGGTGATCTGTGCCGGATGGCGCGGATGGTTTGCGCAAAATGATCGGCGCCCCCGTCTTTGAGATCATCCCGGTCGACTGAAGTGATGACGACGTGGTTCAGCCCCAACTTTTGCACCGCATGGGCGACGCGCCCCGGCTCGAACGCGTCAAGCGTGTCGGGGCGGCCGGTGGCGATGTTGCAGAACGAACAGCCGCGCGTGCATATGTCGCCCATAATCATCATCGTTGCGTGGCCCTGGCTCCAGCATTCGCCTGCGTTGGGGCAGCCCGCCTCTTCGCAGACTGTGACCAGCTTATGCTCGCGCATGATGGCGTGGGTCTGCTTGTAGCCTTCGGACGTAGGCGCCTTTACCCGGATCCAGTCGGGCTTTTTCGGCTGGGTTTTGTCAGCCTTATGGGCCTTTTCGGGATGGCGTTGGGCCGGAATCTTCAGATCGCGCGTGCTCATGGCGTGCCTTTTTTGAACCACCAAGGAAAGTTGTTGAACACTTAACTATCTGGGGCGAAAATGTCCAAAGGCTAACACGTCGCAGGCTATCCGATCAGTTTTCCATAATCCTGACGCTGGGCGCGATAATGCTGGGCAAGCCGTTGCAAGGCGATCCGCAGCACGATTTTGCCGGAACGGGCAGACCAGCCCATGCGTTTTTCGGTGACTTCGAGCCCTTCAAGAAAGCAGCAGCACCGCAGGGCAATGTCGGACAGGCCCGGCCCCAGTTCATGCAAGGCAGCCTGCACGCGCATCCGGGCGGCGTCCGGCCCAACGCCGTCGCGGATATCCTGGGATGCGATCGGCTGAGGGGTGCGTAGGAACGCCTCCCAATCGTCGATGGTTTGCGCACCAATGCGGCCCAGTTCGAAATCTTCGCGCAAGCGCTCGCCTGCGTTAACCAGGTCTTCGCCCAGAAAGACGTTCCCGTCTTTGTCACGCCGCCGGGCAAGGCTGACGAGGGGCGATTCTGTGGCGCCGTAGCGCGCGCGCCGGTTTGACGTATCAGGTGCGTCGAGGGGTTGCGCATCGTCGTGCTCTTCCTCGACGGCGAGGGCACGCGCGGCGGTGCGCCCCGTGGCTGTCACCTCGTAACGCGAAATGCGGCCGGGTTTTTCGCACGAAATCCAATCCTTGAGCGCCATCGCCTCGGCAACAGCGCGATCAATAACAGCGGTGCGCGTGCTGCTGCCATCGGGGCCATTGCGCACGACGACGGCCTTTTCCATGTCGGCGGCAATCGCCAGAACAGCACCGGTTTCGCACAAACGGCGCAATGCGCGGTGGGCATCGGTCAGCAGGGGATCAGGCAGGGTATCCGTCTGCGCGATGGGGGTCAGTGTGGGGGTCATGTGGCGACACTCCTTTGATGAGCAAGAGGAGATCGCCCGCACGGAATTGACCGCCAAACGGCGTAGAGCCTTGTCGACAAGCGGATCATCGCGGCGCGCTTCAAACCGGCGCACCTGCCGCATCACGGTAGAGGCATGAACGCCCCTGGAGCGTGCAAGCCCCCGGATCGTCACCCCACCTTCGACATGTGTGAGATATAGTCTAGCGCCCTCCGGTACCCAACCGGGGATCACCGACAGAGCCTCCACGCTCTGGTCGTCTGGCATCGTCAATCGTCCTTCCCTGCGAGCGACGTTCAAGCGCCGCCCGATTTATGAACACAACCTAAACGGGCATTTATTACCCAGAAGTTAAAATCGAGCAGCTTAGCGATGATTGTTTCCGAAAGATAAACAAACTCGGAAACCGCCGAACGGTGCGACCGGACCTGACGCAACACCCGTTCAGGTTGTGTCATGGTGAGGCTGCCACACACAGACCACCAACCGAAGGGGACCTGACATGACTGATATAATTGCCCGCCTTGAGTGCCTGCACCGCCCGCGCCTTTTGATGTCTGCTGCGCGTTTTGGCGTGCTGGAGTATCGCCGCACCCGCGATCTGGCGCGGATTTTGCAAAGCGAACGGATGATCGGTCCGGTCGAGGCGTTAACCTTGTTGATCGATATCGAAGGCGCTCTGGAAGAGCAGCGCGTGACCGATGACGGGCGTTATAACCTGACGCGTCATGTGATGGTGATGATTGCGATTATGGGCGAAGCGCGCATGGTTCAAGCCGCGCGCGCTCCGCTGCCCTGAGGTTCAGACAAATGCGTCAGGCATCGAGGCCTTTTTGGTTTCGACATATTCGACCAGCTTGGCGTGGATACCAGGATCAAGCTGGGGTTGTTGATAGTCTGCAAGCAGTTTTTTGACCCGCGCCGAGGCAAGCGCTTGGGTGTCGCGCGCGCCTTCTTCGTCCCAAGTCTCGAACGGTTTGTAATCCAGCAGGTCGGTGCGCCAGAACGCTTCTTTGAAATTGGCTTGGGTATGGGCGCAGCCAAGGTAGTGCCCGCCGGGGCCGACCTCGCGGATCGCGTCCATGGCTTGGGCTTCTTCCGAAGTATCGACGCCAGCGGCCATTTTCTGGAGCGTGCCAAGCTGGTCGGCATCCATAACGAATTTCTCGTAGGAGGACACAAGCCCCCCTTCGAGCCAGCCGCAGCTGTGCAGCATGAAGTTCACGCCGCCCATAAGGGCCGCATTATGGGTATGCGCCGTCTCATAGGCCGCTTGCGCGTCGGGCAGTTTGGAGCCGCACAGCCCTCCGCCTGAGCGGAACGGCAGACCCATCCGGCGGGCCAACTGCCCTGCCCCGTAAAGGATCTGGCTGGCCTCTGGCGTGCCGAAGGTGGGCGCGCCGGAGTTCATGTCGATGGAGGTTACAAAGGTGCCGAAGATGACCGGTGCGCCGGGGCGGATAATCTGGCTGTAGGCAATCCCGGCCATCACTTCGGCCAGCACTTGGGTGAGCGTGCCCATAACCGACACAGGCGCCATTGCCCCGCCGACGATGAAGGGCGAAACGATGCAGGCCTGATTGTTGGCGGCGTAGACCTCCAAAGCGCCCATCATTGTGGCGTCAAAGGTCATGGGCGAGTTGATGTTGATGAGCGAGGTCATCACCGTGTTCTCTTGGACAAAGTCTTTGCCAAAGAGAATCTCGCACATCTCGACACTGTCTTGGGCGCGGGATGGTTCTGTCACCGATCCCATGAAGGGCTTGTCGGACAGCGTCATATGGGCCAGCAGCATGTCTAGATGGCGCTTGTTGACCGGCACGTCGGTGGGTTCGCACACCGTGCCACCCGAGTGGTGCAGGTATTTCGACATATAGCCGAGCTTCACGAAATTCTTGAAGTCGTCCATCGTGGCATAACGGCGACCGCCTTCGGCATCGCGCACGAAAGGCGGGCCGTAGACGGGCGCGGTCACAAGGGTGTTGCCGCCAATCTCGACATTCCGTTCCGGATTGCGGGCGTGTTGGGTGAACTTGGAGGGCGCTGTTTCGCAGAGCTTGCGGGCAAGGCCTTTGGGAATGCGCACGCGCTCACCGTTGATATTGGCACCTGCGGCTTTCCAACGCTCTAGCGCTTCAGGGTTCTCGACAAAGGCGACGCCGACCTCTTCGAGCAGCACTTCGGCATTGGCTTCGATGATCGACAAAGCATCTTCCGAAAGAAGCTCGGTCACGGGGATGTTGCGCTCGATATATTTTGCAGTCTCGATCTTAACCGCCGTGCGCTCTGCCCTGCGGGCTGCCCCGCCGCCGCCACGCGCGCGCCGTTTTGTCTGTGCTTCCGCCATGAGACCACCCTTACTTTCTCGCAAAGCCCGAAGATGTCTCTCTTGATACGCGGTTTGGATGGCCCCCCGCGCCGCGATAACGGCGGTTCGGGGGGAAAAGCGACATCCGCCTGTGCGATGCGTGCTGAAAATGCGCGGCAGTCATTGCGTGTCCTGCCATCCAAGGCTACCAGATGGCGCATGTCTGATACATCCCATGACCGCCTTCTGATTATCGACTTTGGCAGCCAGGTGACGCAACTGATCGCGCGCCGCCTGCGGGAGCTGAACGTCTATTGCGAAATCCACCCCTATCAGAATGTGACCGACGCATTTCTGGCCGAGTTTGCCCCGAAAGCGGTGATTTTCTCAGGCGGTCCTGCGTCTGTTTTTGATGACGGCGCGCCGCAGCCGCCTGCCTCTGTTTTTGAGATGGGCGTGCCGATTTTGGGCATTTGCTATGGTCAGCAGGTGATGATGCACATGCTGGGCGGTAAGGTCGAACAGGGCCACGGCACCGCTGAGTTTGGTCGCGCCTATGTGACACCGTCGGATGCACGGATTGATCTGCTGAATGGCTGGTTCCTAGAGGCGAAAGAACAGGTCTGGATGAGCCATGGCGACCATGTCAGCCAGATCGCGCCGGGGTTTGAGGTTTACGGCACCTCCCCCAATGCGCCGTTTGCGATCACGGCGGATGTTGCGCGGAATTTCTTTGCTGTGCAGTTCCACCCCGAAGTGCACCACACACCTAATGGTAAGACACTCTACGAGAATTTCGTGAAGCTCGCGGGCTTTACCGGCGACTGGACGATGGGCGCGTATCGCGAGGAAGCGATCCGCAAGATCCGCGAACAGGTGGGCGATGCCAAGGTGATCTGCGGGTTGTCGGGCGGTGTGGACAGCTCGGTCGCGGCTGTCCTGATCCACGAGGCGATTGGCGATCAGCTGACCTGCGTCTTTGTCGATCATGGGCTCTTGCGCCACAACGAGGCGGACGAGGTCGTCACCATGTTTCGCGACCACTATAACATGCCGCTGATCCACGTGGATGAGAGCGATCTGTTCCTAGGCGAGTTGGAGGGCCAGTCTGACCCAGAAACCAAGCGCAAGATCATCGGCAAGCTTTTTATCGACGTGTTCCAGAAACACGCGACCGAGGTGGGCGGCGCGAAATTCCTGGCCCAAGGGACGCTCTATCCTGATGTCATCGAAAGCGTCAGCTTTTCTGGCGGGCCGTCTGTGACCATCAAGAGCCATCACAATGTGGGCGGTCTGCCCGAGAAGATGGGCCTGAAACTGGTCGAGCCTCTGCGCGAGCTGTTCAAAGATGAGGTCCGCGCATTGGGGCGCGAGTTGGGCCTGCCCGATAGTTTCATCGGTCGTCATCCCTTCCCCGGCCCCGGCCTTGCGATCCGCTGCCCCGGGGACATCACCCGCGAGAAGCTTGATATTCTGCGCAAAGCCGATGCTGTTTACATCGACCAGATCCGCAAGCACGGGCTTTACGACGAGATTTGGCAGGCCTTTGTCGCGATCCTGCCCGTGCGCACGGTCGGCGTGATGGGCGATTTCCGCACCTATGATTATGCTTGCGCCTTGCGCGCAGTGACGTCCGTCGACGGAATGACGGCAGATTATTACCCGTTCAGCCATGAGTTTTTGGGCGAGACCGCCACGCGCATTATTAACGAGGTCAAAGGCATCAACCGGGTGACCTATGACATAACGTCCAAACCGCCGGGCACGATCGAATGGGAATAAGACGCGGTCACGCTCCGGTCCGGTTTGCGGACCAGAGCGCTTTCGCTTTTACGGCCATCGGCTTCCCAGCCTGTTCCGCCATTCCGGGATATACGGCAATCCTTTCGCTTTTCTTAAATATCCTCGGCGAAGCCTCCAACAGCAGGATTTTTTGCCTGTGGCGCGGATATTTGGAAAAAGCGAAAGCGGCTTCCGTAAATGACAGGGAAAAAGCGAAGGCGGCTTCCGTGAACAACAGTGAAAAAGCGGAGGGGTTAGGTTCAATTTTAGTTACATCTGATCGCGCCGCTCATGTCTGATGTCATCAAG
>CAKZXZ010000092.1 GCA_937883775.1 uncultured Paracoccaceae bacterium | reverse complement strand
CTTGCGACCTACGGTACCCAAAACCGTCGCGCTACCAGGCTGCGCTACGCCCCGAACTGTGCGATGTCTTTAGGCGGACAATTCCGAAAAGAAAAGCCCCAAGCGACCGTTATTGTGCGACGCAGGGCCACGCGGGCGTTTGGGCCTCAAAGGCGGGGTGGCGCAGCACAGTCCCCGGCGCGATGCCAAGACGCTGGGACATGCCGCCATTGATTTCGAGGACGGCGAAAATGTCGTCGCCACCGGGAATCGGCGTTTCGTCATGGGGCACCGCGTTGGCATGGACGTGCCGCACGGTGCCGGTGACATCAACAAAGATCATATCGAGCGGGATCAGCGTATTTTTCATCCAGAAGGACGCAAATTGCGGGCGCTCGTAGACAAAAAGCATGCCCGACATCGTCGGCATCTCTTTGACGAACATCAGCCCGCGATTGCGCTCTTCAGGGTCATCGGCCACTTCGATGGTAAAGCGCGCCTGACCCCAGTCGCCCTTCAGATCCACCGTATTCTCTTGACACGTTGCAAAGGCGGCAGGCGCCAACCACGCCAGCGCCCACGCGATCAAGATCGGCTTATGACATCCCATGCAACAACCTCTGCCGCCATCTTGCCACGGCGTCCATCGACCACGCGCATCGCGACCGCTTCACCGGGCTGCAGGTCGGCAAGCCCTGACAGGCGCAGAACCTCGACATGCACAAAGACATCTTCGGCGCAGCCAAAGGCATTTGCAAACCCAAAGCCCTTTGCCTTGTCGAACCACTTCACGCGCGCAGGCTGCCACGGAATGTCCTTCAGCTCGGCTTCGTTGAAATGCTGGAAATCTTCCAGCGGAGCCTTGGCAGCCCCTTCGGGCGCACGGATCACAATAACCTCGGTCGCCTGAACGCCGCGATCTGTGTGCTGAACGTGCACTTCTATCTCGGACCCATCAGCGACCGAGCTTTGGCCGTAGTTCCGAAGAACATTGGCGTGAATCAGAATGTCCGGTCCACCGGCATCTGAAAGAATAAAACCAAATCCTTTGGCAGGATCGAACCACTTAACAACACCATGCACCACAGGTGTGGCGTCTTCGCGTTGATCTGACATTGAGGCCATTCCAGGCAAGTGTGTATATAATGTCTATGCGCTTAAGCATGGACCTGTTCAAGGCTAAAAACAATTCAAATTCATAGGCCTGTCATTCACGTGACGTGAAATTCAGGGGTTTAAACGTGTAATATTCCATGGCTTTTCAACTTCTGGTCTGCTCCACCGAAACCGGTCATGAAGCCGAAATTCACCATCGGCCCAAAACTCAATCTCGAGCGGAAAAATGCGGAAGCCTCCCCAATAGGGAGGTCGTGTCGGGGCCGTCCCATGCTGTGCCGTAACCTTTGCAACTTCGGCCATCAAGGCCGCACGTGAGGTCAACGGCTGACTTTGACGCGATGCCCAGGCGCCAAGTCGTGATTTTAAAGACCGCGAGGCGTAATAAGCATCTGCCTGCGGACCGTCCTCCTTTTCGACAAGCCCACGCACGCGAATCTGGCGTCCAAGGGTCTTGGAATGCAAGACAAAGGCGGCCTTGCCCGACGCGAGGATCTCTTGCGCTTTTTTGCCTTCATAGTTGGTGTAAAAGACAAAGGCTGCGGCCTCGATCTCTTTGAGCAGGACCATGCGGACATTTGGCAGCCCGTCCGCATCAACGGTTGCCAAAGCGATGGCGTTGGGATCATTCGGCTCGGTCGCGGTGGCATCGTTGAGCCATGATTGCGCCAAAGCGAACGGATCATCGCCCGCAAAAATACCTGTACGTTTGCTATTATCTGACATGCTCTACCCCGTTTCTTCGCGACAGGATTAGGGGTCTTTGCGCGCAAGGCAACCCCGGGGTGGCGGAAAACAGCCGATCACGACACCGCATGCAGAGCCTTGATGCAACAGGACGCTTGGCCTACACGGGCATGATATAACAAAAGACCAAAGGGACGCGGGATGTCGACACACCTGATGCAAGGAAAATGCGGGCTGATTATGGGCCTCGCCAATGACAAATCCATTGCGTGGGGCATCGCGAAAGCCTGCGCTGATGCAGGCGCCGAGCTGGCATTTTCATATCAGGGCGATGCGCTGAAAAAGCGGGTCGAGCCGTTGGCCGCCTCATTGGGCAGCGACACGGTTTTGGAATGCGACGTGGCAGACGAAGCGTCGATGGACGCTTTGTTTGCAGCGCTGGAAGCCAAATGGGGTAAGCTTGATTTTCTGGTTCATGCCATCGGATTTTCCGACAAGAACGAGCTGCGCGGACGCTATGTTGATACCAGCCGCGGCAATTTTCAAATGAGCATGGATATCTCGGTCTATTCCTTCACGGCCGTTGTGCAGCGCGCTGAAAAGCTGATGACCGACGGCGGGTCGTGCCTGACGCTGACCTATTACGGCGCCGAACGCGTGATGCCGCATTATAATGTCATGGGTGTTGCCAAAGCCGCTTTGGAGGCCTCGGTCCGCTATCTGGCCGAGGATCTGGGCAAGGACGGCATTCGCGTCAACGCCATCTCTGCCGGACCGATCAAGACGCTGGCCGCCTCGGGCATTGGCGATTTCCGCTACATTATGAAGTGGAACGAATATAACTCACCGCTGCGGCGCAATGTGACGACCGAAGACGTCGGCAAATCCGCACTTTACCTGCTGTCGGATCTGGGGTCCGGCGTCACGGGCGAGAATCTGCATGTGGATGCGGGTTATCACGTGGTGGGCATGAAAGCGGTCGATGCGCCGGATATGTCCAAAGGATGACGGCCGCCGCTTTCCTATCGGTCTTGTTGATCCATCTGGCGGCGGCGATCAGCCCGGGCCCCTCTTTTGTGGTGTCGGTCCGGACCGCCGCCTCCGAAGGGTTCAAAGTGGCCGCCGCACTGGCTGTGGGCTTTGGTCTGGGCGCCATGATCTGGGCCATCGCCGCCCTTGCCGGGCTTGCGCTGTTGTTCGAGGTTGCGCCAGTGCTGCTGACAATCCTGAAGATCGGCGGCGGGCTTTTCTTATGCTTTATCGCGCTGATGATGTGGCGCCACGCGGCCGAGCCATTGGCCGACATCGAAGCAGACGCCCCGCCCCGCTCGATGCTGTCGGCGGTGCGGTTGGGATTGATGACACAGTTCGCCAACCCCAAACCGGCGATCTTTTTCGGGGCCGTCTTTATCGGACTGGTCCCCGCTGGCACGCCCTTGCCAACCTTGATCGCGCTTCTTGCGTTCATCTTCATCAATGAAACGCTGTGGTATGTCTTTGTGGCCCGCGCGTTTTCGATTGCGCAGGCCCGCGCGGCCTATATGCGCCTGAAGACCGCGATTGACCGCCTCTTTGGTGGTTTGATTGCGGTTTTCGGTTTAAAAATCGCCCTGACCTAAGGACCCTGCCATGACCGACCGCTTGCCCCACGAGAAAGGCTTCCACATCAGCTGGGACCAAATTCACCGCGACAGCCGCGCCCTGGCGTGGCGGTTGGATGGGCATGGGCCTGATGCAGGTGCGTGGCGCGCAGTTGTCGCGATCACCCGCGGTGGCATGGCACCTGCGATGATCGTCGCACGCGAGCTGGACATCCGCGTTGTCGATACGATCAGCGTCAAAAGTTATGACAACCAGAAACAGGCCGATGCAGTGGTGCTGAAAGCGCCGGACGCCGATCTGATGGGCGATGGCACCGGCATTCTGATCGTCGACGATCTGGTCGACAGCGGCAAAACCCTTGAACTGGTGCGCACGCATTATCCAAAGGCGCAATTCGCGACCGTTTATGCCAAGCCCAAGGGCCGCCCGATGGTGGACACGTTCATCACCGAAGTGTCGCAAGATACGTGGATCTTTTTCCCATGGGATATGGCGCTGCAATATGTGGAGCCTTATCGCGGCACGGATGCATGAGCCGCACATCGGCCACGTTCTCTCCCCCGGTGATGGAGGCCCGGCGCTGGCTTGAGGGGGTGCATTTTCCGCACAATCAGCCGCTGTTGAATGTCTCTCAAGCGGCCCCTGTCGATCCGCCGCCTGCACCGATGCTTGAGGCGATGGCGCGGATCGTTTTGACCGATCCCAACGCGCATCTTTATGGCCCTGTTCTGGGCCTGCCAGAGTTGCGCGATGAAGTGGCGGCACAATTTTCGCAAAGCTATGGCGGCCAGATCAGCGCGGAACAGGTGGCGATCACGTCGGGTTGCAATCAGGCCTTTGCCGCAGCCATCGCGAGCCTATGCACCGAAGGGGACGAAGTTCTTCTGCCAACGCCATGGTATTTCAATCATAAAATGTGGCTCGACATGGCGGGTGTCACGGCGGTTGCATTGCAGACCGGGCCAGATCTGCTACCCGATCCAGCCACGGCCGAAGCCCTGCTGAGCCCGCGCACCAAGGCCATTGCATTGGTGACGCCAAACAATCCTGCGGGCGTGGAATACCCGGCTGCACTGATGTCTGCCTTCCGCGATCTGGCACGCAAGCACGGTCTTGCGCTGATCGTGGATGAGACCTACCGCGATTTTCACAGCCAGACCGGCGCGCCTCATACGCTGTTTGAAGACGCCCGGTGGGATGACAGCCTGATCCAGCTTTACAGCTTTTCCAAAGCCTACCGCCTGACCGGCCACCGCGTTGGTGCAATCCTGACCAGCCCTGCCCGCATGGCCGAAGTTGAAAAGTTTCTTGATACCGTCACCATTTGCCCCAACCAGTTGGGCCAACGTGCAGCCCTGTGGGGGATGCGCCATCTGGGTGAATGGCTGGCCGGTGAGCGCCGCGAAATTCTGGCCCGCCGGGCCGCGATTGAGGCCAACATGCCGAAGCTCGATGCGCAAGGCTGGCGGCTTTTGGGCGTGGGGGCATATTTCGCTTATCTGCAGCATCCGTTCGATCAGCCTTCCGATGTTTTGGCCCAGGATTTGGTCAAGCAGGCAGGCGTCCTGTGCCTGCCCGGCACCATGTTCCAGCCAGACGGATCAGAGCGCGGAAAAACCCAGCTGCGCGTCGCTTTTGCAAATATCAACACAGACGTTATCGCAACGCTGTTTGACAGGCTTGCCGCCCACCGCCCAACCGCCTAAACACCCCCAAGGGAAGACGCGAGTGGTAGGGAGAGCCTCATGGCCAAAGGCAAGTCATCAAACATTTTCGTCTGGATCATTCTGGTCCTGCTCATCATCGGTCTGGCAGGCTTTGGCGCCTCAGGGCTCAACGGTACGATCCGCACCGTGGGCAAGGTGGGCGATGAGCCGATCACCGTGAACAACTATGTCAATGAAGTGCAATCCGAGCTGCGTGCGCTGCAGGCGCAAACCGGCCAGCCGATCACGTTTGAACAGGCCGAACAATTTGGTCTGACGCAATCGGTGCTGGGCCGTCTGGTCAGCCAGGCCGCCGTCGATCACGAGGCCCGCGTGATGGGCCTGTCGGTCGGGGACGCCGAAGTACGCAACCAGCTGATGCAGATCCCTGCATTTCAGGGAGTGAACGGCCAGTTTGACCGCGAAGCTTATGCCTTTACACTGAACCGCTCGGGCCTCAACGAGGCCGAATTCGAAGAAAGCCTGCGCGACGACAGTGCCCGTACTTTGCTGCAGTCGGGCATGGCAGGCGCCGTTCGCCTGCCCGCGTCATATGGGCAGGCCTTAGCGAATTATTATGGCGAACGGCGCAACTTTACCTGGGCGCAGTTGACCGAAGACAATCTGACCCGCGCTGTGCCGACCCCGACGCAGGCTGAAATCCAAAGCACGTATGACGACAATCCCGATGCGTTCACGGCTCCCGCGGCCAAAGCGATCACCTACACATTGCTGACGCCGGACATGATCCTCGATACGATCGAGATCAGCGATGATGCGCTGCAAGTGCTTTACGACGAACGCCGCGCCGAGTTTGTCCGACCCGAGCGCCGACTGGTCGAGCGTCTGGTCTTTGGCAGCGAAGAGGACGCACAAGCGGCTAAAGCGCGGCTCGATAGCGGTGCGATCAGCTTTTCCGAACTGGTGGCCGAACGCGGCCTGACCCTGGCCGATATCGATTTGGGCGATGTGGTTGAAGGTGAGCTGGACGCTGCATCGGATGCGATTTTTGCGCTGGAGGCACCCGGTGTTGTCGGGCCCCTTCCCAGCACTTTGGGACCTGCACTTTTTCGGATGAACGCGATCCTGGCCGCTCAGGAAACCACGTTCGAGGAGGCCCGCGATGACCTGGGCACTGAACTGGCACTGGACCGAGCGCGGCGCCAGATCGAAGTGATGGCCCAAGAGATCGACGATATGCTGGCAGGCGGCGCGACGCTGGAAGATGTGGCCAACGACACTGAAATGACCCTCAACCAGATGAATTTCAGCGAAGACAGCCTTGAGGCGACCGCTGCCTATGAAGCGTTCCGTGCCGCTGCAGAAGCCGTCACGGCGGATGACTTTCCCGAAGTGATCGCGCTTGAGGATGGCGGCATTGCCGCATTGCGCCTTGATGAAGTCGTCCCGCCGACCCTACAGCCGTTGGCGGATGTGCGCGGCGAGGTGATCGCGCTGTGGCGCGAGCGGATGGTGAACCGGATGCTGCGCGAACAGGCAAATGAAATTGCCGAAAGTCTGAGCGAGGTTGGCGATCTGGCTGCGAGTGGTCTGACCGCCACCATCGAGACCGACATCACCCGGCAGGACTTTATCGAAGGGTTGCCGCGCAGCTTTATCGACGCCGTCTTCGAGATGGAGCCCGGTGCACGTTCGGTGATCGACGCAGGCGCGCGGGTCTTTCTGGTGCGGCTGGACGCGATTGCGCCGCCCGATCCGGATGCCGAAAACGGTGCTGTGCTGAACAATGCGCTGACCCGGCAGCTCGAAGACGGTCTGGGCCGCGATATTCTGGGCGCGTTTGCTGCAGATGTTCAATCACGGGCCGGGATCGAAATTGACCAGCGGGCGCTGGATGCCGTCAACGCCAGCTTTGGCGCAGGCGGGCATGGCGGTATGTAAGGACGTCCTGACGTGTCACTCACCCCCGATTTCGCCACGTTTGAGGCCGGCTATGCTGCTGGCAAACCGCAAGTGGTCTACACGCGACTGGCTGCTGATCTGGACACGCCGGTATCGCTGATGCTCAAGCTTGCGGGGGCACGCAAGGACAGCTTTATGCTGGAAAGCGTCACCGGCGGCGAAGTGCGCGGGCGCTATTCGATTGTCGGGATGAAGCCCGATCTGATCTGGGCTTGCGACGGCAAAAGCAGCCGCATCAACCGCACCGCCAAGATAGACGCTGACGCGTTCGAGGCGCTGGACGGAGATCCGCTGGACACATTGCGCGCGCTGATCGCGGAAAGCCGGATCGAGATGCCAGAGGACCTGCCCGCTTCGGCGGCGGGGCTTTTCGGCTATCTGGGCTATGACATGATCCGGCTCGTCGAGCATTTGCCAAATGTGAACCCCGACCCTCTGGGCGTGCCGGATGCGATCCTGCTGCGCCCCACGGTGGTCGCTGTTCTGGATGGGGTGAAGGGCGAAGTAACTGTCGTTTCGCCTGCCTGGGTCACACAAGGGCAATCGGCAAAGGCCGCCTATGCTCAGGCCGCCGAGCGCGTCATGGACGCCGTCCGCGAGATGGAGCGTCCGGTGCCGCTGGACCGGGCCCTGGGTGAGGCACAGGAGGATCCAGAGCCAGTGTCGAACTTCACCCGTGCAGGCTACAAAGACGCGGTTGAAGCGGCCAAAGAGTATATCCGCGCAGGCGACATCTTTCAGGTCGTGCCTTCGCAACGCTGGACGCAAAGCTACAAACAGCCGCCTTTCGCGCTTTATCGATCTTTGCGGCGCACGAACCCGTCGCCGTTCATGTTTTACTTCAATTTCGGCGCGTTTCAGGTGATCGGGGCCAGCCCGGAAATTCTTGTGCGGGTTTTCGGCAATGAGGTCACCATCCGCCCCATCGCAGGCACCCGCCCACGCGGCGCGACGCCCGAAGAGGACCGCGCGCTTGAGGCGGATCTGATGGCCGACGAGAAAGAGCAGGCCGAGCATCTGATGCTACTGGATCTGGGGCGCAACGACACCGCCAAGGTTTCAAAGGTCGGCACGGTCCGCCCGACCGAACAGTTCATCGTCGAGCGCTACAGCCACGTGATGCATATCGTGTCGAATGTGGTGGGCGAGTTGTCGGAAGATCAAGACGCCCTGTCGGCGCTTTTGTCGGGCTTGCCCGCAGGCACGGTTTCAGGCGCGCCAAAGGTCCGCGCGATGGAGATCATCGACGAGCTGGAGCCTGAAAAGCGCGGCGTTTATGGCGGTGGCTGCGGGTATTTCGCGGCCAATGGTGACATGGATATGTGCATCGCGCTGCGTACGGCGTTGGTGAAGGATGAAAAGCTGTATATTCAAGCTGGTGGTGGCGTCGTCTATGACAGCGATCCAGAGGCCGAATATATGGAGACCGTCCATAAATCGCAGGCGATCCGCAAGGCGGCGGCAGGTGCTGCGCGGTTTACCGGCTCAAACAGCTAAACCGCTTTCGACCGAGGCTGAATAATCAGTCGCGCAGGGCTTTGATAAGCTCGTCTTTCGTCATGTCCCAGCGGCCTTCGATCTCAAGCTCGCCTGCGCGCTCGATCAGATCGTCCTTGGTCCAGTCTTCATAGGGGGGCGCTTTGCCGCCCTTCTCAGACGGGGACATATCGTCATTGGCTTGTGCGTTGGCAATCGCGGCGGCCTTGGACTTGTTATAGCCCTTGTCGCGCAAAGCCTCATACGTGTCTTCATCCTTGATGGAGGATCGGTCCGTCTTGGCCATGGGGTGCTCCTTGAACTGGTGTCAGTCCAACGTCGCACGCCCGGCTTGGTTCCCGCTTAGGGCGCCGTCAGCACCGCCGAGACCGGCACAAGCGCCACGCGCCCTGCCCGGTCGCCAAGCCCCCAGAGCAGCAGCGCAGAGATCGTATCGGGGCGGATGCGGCCCATCATGATGACTTCTTCCCCTTGGGCGGCGCGGAAGGCGGCATTGTCCAGAAAGCGGCGGATCACGGTGGGCGTCTGGCCTTCGCTGTCCATATCATCAAAGATGTTTGCGGCCGGAAAGCCCGTGCTTTCGGCCAGCTGCGCGGTCGCGTTCAACCCACTGCTTGCGGTGACAAGGCCATAGCCCGCAGCGCCCAACCGTTCGATCAACTGCTCTGTTCCCTGCCGCCCACCGGGCACGTCCTGAGCGATCAACACGCCTGCAGCCTCGGGCACATTGCCAAGCGAGGCATCCAGCGCCACCTCGATATCGGTTGGCGCGGCACCTGCGGGCAGATCGACCAACGCCAGAACCTCAAAGCCAGCGTCGCGGTATTTCGCCATCATCCCGGCGGCATCCGGGGCGCCGGCACGGACCGCGAACGTGATCGGATAAGGAAAAGACCGCAACGCATCCGCCCCGATGGGGCTGGAGCCATCATCAATGAGAAGGATAGACATCAGCGGGCGGTTTTCAGGGTTTTCCCAAGCGGCGGCAAAGCGCTCTAACGGCGGGGCGTCGGGGTCGGGTTGGGCGGTATCGGCGCTATCCGCGGGGACGGTGTCTTCGGACGGAGCGTCCTCGGCGGTATCAGTGGTGATCGTCGGCAAGCGTCCGGTTTCGACGTTGCGCGCGCGGTCACCAAAGGTGCCGACCGGTTGCCCGACCGAATTGCCCTGCTCACTTTGCAGCGCGATGCGGGGCTCGGGTGCTGGATCCTCTGTGGCAGGCGCTTGCATTGCGTCATCAGTAGCGGCATCCGCGTTGTCTTCGGGCGCGCCCTCGGGCTGCGCGTCAGGTATAACGTCTGCCTGCGCTGGGTCTGGTGTTTGCGCATCATCCACCGCAGCGCTGTCGGCTTGCGGTGCGGGCGGCGCCTGGGGCGCGTCCGAGGCCACGTCAGGCGCGGTATCTTGAGTATCTGACGCAGGCGCGCTCTGATCTTGCGGGGTTTGCTCTTGGGCGACGACGGGCGCGTCTTCAGGTGGTGTCTGCGCTGCGACATCGGGCACGGCGTCGTCACTGCTCACAACCGGCGCCATGGCTTGAGGGCTGGGCAGCACGGGTTCTTCTTCGGTCAGAGGTTGGGCACTCTCGTCTTGCACGACGGGTGCGGCAGGCGCTGGGAGCGTTTCGCCAGTTTCGGGCAAAGCGGCAGGGCTGGTATCGGCCACAGGGGCCTGGGGTTGATCGACACCCATTGGTTCGGGCGCAGGCGCTGTTGCGGCGGGATCTGTGCGCGCGACCGGTGCGGGGTCTTGCAGGGCCATAGGCTCTGCTGCGCGCTCTGACGGGCCGTCGCCCAGAACAGAGGCCACCGACAGTCCCAGCACAGACACCAGCCCGCCCCAGATAAATCCAAAGAAAATACCGCGTCCCACCGCTGCCGCTCCTGTTCGTCACCTCTGCGCACGAAGGTTCTTCCTTCGTCCGGCGGCGCGGTCTGGCCTTGACCTTCCCGCGCTGCTTCCCGCATGTATACCGCGACCTTGACGGGGCTGCCCAGCCCCAAATCCCGAAAGCCCTCTGCGATGCTCTTGTTGATCGATAACTATGACAGCTTCACCTATAATCTTGTCCATTATCTGGGCGAACTGGGCGCAGATGTCGTTGTCAAACGCAACGATGCACTGGACCCGCAAGAGGCGATGGCCCTGAGCCCAGAGGCAATTTTGCTGTCGCCCGGGCCCTGCGATCCGGCCCAAGCGGGTATCTGTCTGGCTTTGACACATGCCGCAGCCGAGACGGGCACGCCGCTTATGGGTGTATGTCTTGGCCATCAGGCTATTGGCGAAGCGTTTGGCGGACAAGTCGTGCGCTGCCATGAAATTGTGCATGGCAAGATGGGCGAGATGCGCCACACGGGCACCGGCCTCTTTGCAGGCCTGCCCAGCCCTTTTGAAGCGACGCGCTATCATTCGCTTGTCGTCGATCGCGCCACCCTGCCCGACTGTCTTGAGATCACAGCAGAGCTTGAGGACGGCACCATTATGGGGCTGCAGCACCGGGATCTGCCAATCCACGGGGTGCAGTTTCATCCCGAATCCATTGCCTCTGAACATGGGCATAAGCTGTTGAAAAACTTTCTGAACACTGTGAGCGAACCTGTATGAGTGATGCGCTGAAACCCCTGATCGGTGCCGCAGCAGACCGCCCTTTGACCAAGGCTGAGGCCGAACAGGCTTTCGCAATCCTGTTTGATGGCGCGGCGACACCCAGCCAGATCGGCGGGCTGCTGATGGCGCTGCGCACACGCGGCGAAACGGTCGAGGAATACGCCGCCGCTGCCGCCGTGATGCGTGCCAAATGCACCCCGGTCACGGCTCCTGAAGGCGCGATGGATATCGTCGGCACGGGCGGTGACGGCAAAGGCACGCTGAACATCTCGACCGCAACGGCGTTTGTTGTGGCGGGTGCGGGCGTGACCGTGGCCAAGCATGGCAACCGCAATCTCAGCTCGAAATCCGGTGCGGCGGATGCGTTGGGCCAGATGGGCATCGAGGTGATGGTTGGCGCCGATGTCGCAAGCCGCGCGATCAATGAGATCGGCATCGGCTTTATGATGGCCCCGATGCACCACCCTGCGATCGGCCATGTGATGCCGACGCGCGCGGAATTGGGCACGCGCACGATCTTCAATATTCTGGGTCCACTGACCAATCCTGCCGGTGTCAAACGGCAGCTCACTGGTGCGTTCAGCCGCGATCTGATCCGCCCGATGGCGGAAACTCTGGCCGCTCTGGGCGCCGAGAAGGCGTGGCTGGTCCATGGTGGCGACGGCACGGATGAGCTGTCGGTCGCGGGTGTCTCTTACGTGGCGGCGCTGGACGATGGCACAGTGACCGAGCACGAAGTGCATCCCGAGGATGCCGGTCTGCCAGTGCATCCGTTTGAAGACCTGCTTGGCGGATCACCGCAAGAGAACGCGGTGGCGTTCCGTGCCTTGCTGGACGGCGAGACATCGGCCTATCGCGATGCGGTCTTACTGAACGCAGCGGCTGCGCTTATGATCGCGGGCAAGGTAAACTCCTTACCACAAGGTGTTGAAATGGCGTCTACTTCCATTGATAGCGGTGCGGCAAAGTCGAAAGTCTCTGCCCTTGCAAAACTCACATCGGAGGCTGCATGAGCGAAACCATTCTAGACAAGATCAAAGCTTACAAGCTTGAAGAAATCGCAGCACGCAAAGCCACGGCGTCACTTGAAGATGTGCAAAAGCTGGCTGACGATGCTCCTGCACCACGCGGATTTGCGCGCGCACTTCAGGATGCATCCCGCGAAGGCTATGGCCTGATCGCCGAGATCAAGAAGGCATCGCCTTCCAAAGGGTTGATCCGCGCTGATTTCGATCCGCCAGCGCTTGCCCAGGCCTATGCCGACGGCGGCGCGACCTGCCTATCGGTGCTCACGGACACGCCGTCGTTCCAAGGCGCCGACGCCTTTTTGACCGAAGCGCGTGATGCCGTCAGCCTGCCTTCGCTGCGCAAGGACTTCATGTATGATCCCTATCAGGTTGTCGAAGCCCGCGCGCTGCATGCTGATTGTATTCTGATAATCATGGCGTCCGTTTCAGACGCGCAGGCGGTTGAATTGGAAGACGCGGCGATGGCGCTTGACATGGACGTTTTGCTTGAAGTCCACGACGAGGCTGAATTGGCCCGCGCGGCCCGGCTAAAATCGCCGCTCATGGGGATAAACAACCGTGATCTCAATACGTTTGAGACCTCTCTTAATGTGACCAAGCAGCTTTCGAAACTGGTGCCTGCTGATCGAACAATCGTGTGCGAAAGCGGATTGAACACACCCGAGGACCTGGCCGAGATGGCAATGTATGGGGCGCGGGTGTTCCTGATTGGTGAGAGCCTGATGCGGCAGGCCGATGTTGCCGCAGCAACGCGCGCGTTGGTGTCAGACCCGCTCACCTCGGCTGGCGGAGGGATGTAGCATGGCGCTGACGCATTTTGACGGCAAGGGCGCTGCCCACATGGTCGACGTCTCGGAAAAAGAGGTGACGTCGCGGACTGCGATTGCAGCGGGTTACATTAAGATGTCATCGCAAACGCTTGATATAATTACGCAAGGATCTGCGAAGAAGGGTGATGTGCTTGGTGTGGCACGGCTGGCCGGGATCATGGGGGCCAAGCGCACCGCCGATCTGATCCCGCTTTGTCATCCCCTGCCTGTCACTAAAGTCGCGGTGGATTTGACGCCGGATCCCAGCCTGCCCGGCATCCGGATCGAGGCAACGGTGAAAACCACCGGCCAGACCGGCGTCGAGATGGAAGCGTTGACGGCCGTTTCGACCGCTGCCCTGACGGTCTACGACATGGTGAAAGCCGTCCAGAAGGACATGGAGATCGGCAGCATCGCCCTTAAATTCAAAGATGGTGGCAAATCGGGCCGCTACAGCGCCAAATGATTTCTGTCGCCGAGGCGCGCGCGAAAACGCTGGCCCTGGTTGCGCAAAAAGACATCGAAACTGTGCCGCTGATCGAAGCGCGGGGGCGCGTTTTGGTCCGGGACGCGGTAGCCAAACGGGCGCAACCCCCCTTCGCCGCTTCTGCGATGGACGGCTATGCCGTACGCCTTGAAGATGCGGCGCCGGACGCGGTGCTTCGCGTTGTCGGTGAGGCCGCTGCAGGCCATGCATTTACTGGCGCGATCAAGCCCGGTGAAGCAGTGCGTATCTTTACCGGGACACCGATCCCGCAAGGGGCCACGCGTGTTATCATTCAGGAAGATGTCACACGGGATGGAACTTCAATTACGCTTTCCAAGCATCTGGAGGAAAACCACTTTATTCGCCCTGCAGGTGGTGATTTCACGGTCGGCGATCGCCTTTCCGCGCCGCGCCTGCTGGCTCCCGCCGATCTGGCGTTGCTTGCTGCAATGAACTTGAACAACATACCTGTCAGCTGCAAACCGAGCGTGGCCATCATCGCCACAGGTGACGAGTTGGTGATGCCCGGCGAAAGCCCTGCCGAGGACCAGATCATCGCCTCAAATTGCTTTGGCCTGCATGCGATGGTCGAGGCAGCAGGCGGAGATCCAAGACTGCTTCCGATTGCGCGCGACAGCCAGGCCTCGTTAAAAACAGCGTTCGAGTTGGCCCGCGGATCAGATCTGATCGTCACGATTGGCGGTGCGTCAGTGGGCGATCATGATCTTGTCGGCAGCGTCGCAGCCGAGCTGGGACTAGAGCGTGCATTTTACAAGATCGCCATGCGGCCGGGCAAGCCGCTGATGGCAGGGCATCTGGCGGGATCTGCGATGCTGGGTCTTCCAGGAAATCCCGTGTCTGCAATGGTTTGCGGGCAGCTATTTATGTTGCCTATGATCCAGAAGATGCTGGGCCTGCCAACCGAAGCGCCTGTGCTGCAAAGCGCGCCGCTGACCGCGCCCCTTTCCGCCAATGGGCGACGTGAGCACTATATGCGGGCACGGCTGACGCCCAAGGGCATCGCCGCCTTTGATCGGCAAGACAGTTCGTTGCTGACGGTTCTTGCGGACGCCAACGCTTTGATTGTGCGCTCGGTCGATGACCCGGCGCGGCCTGTCGGTGATGTGGTGTCCTATCTTCCGATCTAAACGGAACATATTGACACAAAACAAGAACATCTCTAGAACAAACCTGGTAAGGCGTGGAGAACCCGCGCCGTCCACAGGGATCGGAGGCGAGCAGATGCTGACGAAGAAGCAATTGGAATTGCTGCAATTTATCAATAAGCGCGTGCAGCGTGATGGGGTGCCCCCCTCATTTGACGAGATGAAAGAGGCGCTGGACCTGCGTTCGAAGTCCGGCATTCACCGGCTGATTACGGCGCTGGAAGAGCGTGGCTTTATTCGCCGTCTGGCGCATCGCGCCCGCGCAATCGAGATCGTGAAGCTGCCTGATGCCATGGGAGAACCTGCAGGGTTTACGCCGCGCGTCATTGATGGCGACAAGCCTGACACACCGCCCCCGCCATCCGCGATGACTGTGACGGGCGCTGCTGTAGAGTTGCCCGTGATGGGCCGGATCGCGGCTGGTGTGCCGATTGAAGCGATCAATCAGGTGAGCCATTCGGTCGCCGTGCCGGGCACCATGCTGAGCGGCAAAGGCGATCATTATGCGCTTGAAGTTAAAGGCGATTCGATGATCGAGGCCGGGATCAACGATGGCGATGTTGTTGTGATCCGCGAAAGTTCAACGGCTGATAATGGTGATATCGTGGTTGCTTTGGTCGAGGATCATGAAGCCACGCTGAAGCGGTATCGGCGCAACGGCAATGCCATCGCGCTTGAAGCGGCAAACCCCGCCTATGAGACACGCGTTTTCCGCGACGATCAGGTCAAGGTGCAAGGCCGTCTGGTCGGACTGATCCGCACCTATTAATCAGCGTTTGACGCTGTTTGCGCGGCGCGGGTCTTCCGCGCCGTTTTGCGTTTCGGGGTCCAAAGGCGTGCGCCACTTTGTGCATAGGCTGTGACGACGCGCCCATCGGCATAAACCGCAATCGAGCCGGTGTCGCGCAAAGCCACTGGATCAAGGACCCGGCAGGCACCGGCGCGTGCAATCGGCTGGTTGCTGACCAGCCAAACGCCCCCGGCACATGCGGGCAGCGCTTGCGTCGCGCGTTTGCCGGTTGCGTGATGAATGCTATGGCCCGCCAGATCGAAATGGCGCAGCCGCGTGTCCCACACCGCCGAACGCGCATAGGCGGTCGCCTGATCGGCAGGGTCGCCGTCATTTTCAAGCCAGTTGCCTGCAACAAAACTTTCGCCCTGCTCTTTCGACACGCTGCGCCCTTCGGCCGTCATCACGCCGATGAGCCCACCGCTGTCTGAAATCAGGACGACTGGCCGCTCTGTCGCGGCCCATAGGATCGCTGCAAGCATAAGCGGAAGCACACCCATCCAGCGTTCTCGCCCCCGCCACAAAATCACAAACAGCGCGCCAAGCGCGATCAATGGCAATACCCAAGGCATCGGTGTCAGGATCTTGCCCACCGCGCCCTCCATGCCTGCCACCCAATGGGCCACAGCGAGGATCCAGCGCAGACCTTGCCCCATAATCCACAGGCCAATCCCAGCCAAGCCAACAGGCGCCAAAAGGGCTGCAAGCACAGCTGCGGGCATTACGACGGCTCCCATCATCGGCACGCTCAACACATTGGCCAGAAGGCCAAAATGCGCAATCTGGTTGAAATGTGCGGCGGCGAATGGCGCTGTGGCGAGGCCGGCGACCAAGGACGACAACACGACGCCGCCAATCTTTTGTAACGGCTTGGGGATATGGTGCCACGACCGGCCCCGCAGCGCGCCAAAAACGGCCACAAGCGCCGTTGTCGCCGCAAATGACATTTGAAAGCCCGGACCGATCAAGGCCTCGGGTGTCAGCAAAAGTACGATGACAGCTGCCATTGCAACCGCGCGCAAGGTGAGCGCGCGACGATTCAACAGGATAGCGACAAACATCACCGATACCATGATAAACGCACGCTCGGTCGCAACAGAGCCGCCGGAAAGCGCAAGATACCCCGCACCCGCGATCAAGGCGCCAACGGCCGCGATCTTGCGGGTGTTCCAGTGATGTGCAGCATAAGGGCTGAATGCCAGACCAAAGCGCAGCATGGCAAAGACAACACCTGTAAGCAGCCCCATATGCAGCCCTGAAATGGCCAGCAAATGCGCAAGGTTCGACGCGCGCAGGTCCGTCAACGTGCCCGCGGCGATCCCGGATCGATCTCCGGATACAATGGCCGCCGCGACGCCGCCCACCGGCGCGTCCAGCCGGTCGCGAACCTTTTGTGATAAGGCCATGCGCTGACGATACACCCACAGATCGGCCTGCGGATCGCTGGCGCTTAACGCCAAAAGCGGGGTGCGCGCATAGCCCACCGCACCGAGGCCCTTGAACCAGGCCATGCGCTGGAACGTAAACCCACCGGGTTCGACAGGGCCTTGGGGTGGGGACAAATGCGCCGTCAGCATGACGCGCAGGCCCGGCTCAGGCACGATAACCGGCTTTGGCCAATGCAGCGAGACACGCACCTTATCAGGGGTACGCGCGGGCGACATCCGCGCCAGCACCACGCGATCAAGCGTGATGCGCACCTTGTCCGAGACCGAGCGATCAATAGCGATGATGCGCCCCTCGACCGGGCCGTAATAGCGGTAGCCGAGCACGGGGGCAGAGACGGAATGCGCGCGCAGGGCGGCGACCAGAAGGCCCAATGCGATCAGGGCGATCGCGAGGGCAAAGACGCCCCAGCCCTCCCTTGTGCGCCAATAGATCGACGCGCCTGCCAAAACGATCAAGGCCGCGCAGGCCAGCAAGCCGCCAGATGGTTCAAACGGAAGCGCAAAATACGCACCGATCCCCAACCCCATTGCCACAGGCACCCAGCAAAACAGGTGCCCGCGCTGCGTCTCAAGCGCGTTGGTGAGGCGTGCGACCCAGAGAGCGCGCAGGGGCAAGCTCATGCCTTGTGATCCTATTCAGCTGTCGTTAATCCCCTCTTAACCAAATCTGCCTTACCGAAAGGTTAACCATGACCGTTTCCGATACACCCGTTGTGACCCGCTTTGCCCCGTCTCCGACGGGGTATCTGCATATCGGCGGGGCGCGCACGGCGCTGTTCAACTGGCTTTATGCGCGTGGGCGGGGCGGCACGTTTTTGTTGCGCATCGAGGACACCGACCGCGCGCGGTCAACACCCGAAGCGACAGACGCGATCTTGCGCGGCATGGCGTGGCTGGGGCTCGCGCATGACGGCGAAGCCATCAGCCAATGGGCGCGGCGTGACCGGCATGCGCAGGTGGCCCATCAGATGCTGG
Source organism: uncultured Paracoccaceae bacterium (assembly GCA_937883775.1). Taxonomy (GTDB): domain Bacteria; phylum Pseudomonadota; class Alphaproteobacteria; order Rhodobacterales; family Rhodobacteraceae; genus JAHTBL01. The sequence continues at coordinate 29,336 of CAKZXZ010000092.1, read as the reverse complement.
CCGACGGCACTGCGTATAAATGCTTCTCGACCCCGGAAGAGATCACGGCGTTTCGCGACGCTGCAAAAGCAAACGGGACATCGACGCTGTTCCGGTCGCCCTGGCGTGATGTGGACCCGGCGGAGCATCCTGACGCGCCGTTTGTCGTGCGCTTAAAGGCCCCACGCGCGGGGGCGACGGTAATAGAGGACGAGGTGCAAGGCACAGTCACTTGGCAAAATGACCAGCTTGACGACATGGTCTTGCTGCGTTCGGACGGATCGCCGGTTTATATGCTGGCGGTGGTCGTGGACGATTATGATATGGGGGTGACCCATGTCATTCGCGGCGATGACCATCTAGCCAATGCGGCGCGCCAGTCGCTGATCTACACCGCCATGGGCTGGCCCCTGCCCGTCTATGCACATATCCCGCTGATCCATGGTCCTGACGGCAAGAAGCTGTCCAAACGGCACGGGGCGCTTGGGGTCGAAGAATATCAGGCGATGGGCTATCCGGCCGCCGGCATGCGCAACTATCTGGCGCGGCTGGGCTGGAGCCACGGGGATGACGAGTTCTTTACTGACGCGCAGGCCATCGAATGGTTTGGCACCAATGGCATTGGCAAATCCCCGGCCCGGTTCGACTTCAAGAAACTCGAGAACCTGAGTGGGCAACATATCGCGGCAGCGGATGATGCTGCATTGCAGCGTGAAATCGCGGAATATCTGGTGGCAAGCGGTCAGCCTGCCCTGACGGAAACGCAGATGTCGGGTTTGGGGGATGCGATGTATTGCCTCAAGGAGCGCGCGCGGACATTTCCAGAACTTCTTGAAAAAGCTCATTTTGTTCTGGGTTCGCGGCCTTTTGAACCCGATGAGAAGGCGGCAAAACAACTGGACGATGTATCCCGTGGTATACTGTCAGAATTGACGCCGCATCTGCAAAATGTTAGCTGGTTGCGAGACACTCTGGAGGAGGCTGTTGCTGCCGTTGCCGAGGCAAATGGCACCAAGCTGGGCAAGCTCGCAGGGCCGCTGCGCGCGGCTTTGGCCGGGCGCTCCGTCACCCCCAGCGTCTTCGACATGATGCTTGTGATCGGGCGGGAGGAAACCCTCGACCGGATTGCAGATGCAAGCACCTGACGTATCGTGGTAACCGCTTTGGTCTCACCCTGTCAGGCAGCCAAACGCAGCGCGCGAGGCCCTCGCCCCGCGCCTTGAAAGAGGGACAGATATGGCCGAAAGCACGAAAACCGCAACTCTCACGATTGACGGTCAATCCTATGAGTTGCCCATCCATTCGGGCACAATCGGCCCTGATGTGATCGATATCCGCAAGCTCTACGGCGAGACGGGCCTGTTCACCTATGACCCGGGCTTTACGTCAACCGCCGCTTGCGACAGCACCATCACCTATATTGATGGCGGCAAAGGTGAGTTGCTGCACCGAGGCTATCCGATTGACCAGCTGGCCGGCAAATCGCACTACCTTGAAGTGTGCTATTTGCTGCTTTACGGCGAATTGCCCTCTCCCGAGCAGCTTGAGGATTTCGAAAGCCGTGTGACCAATCACACGATGCTGCACGAGCAGATGCTGAATTTCTTCCGCGGCTTCCGCCGGGATGCGCATCCGATGGCCGTCATGGTCGGCGTGGTAGGTGCGATGTCTGCATTTTATCACGACAGCACCGATGTTGCCGATCCATGGCAACGCGAAGTGGCCTCGATCCGGCTGATTGCCAAGATGCCAACCATTGCTGCGATGGCATATAAGTACACGATCGGGCAGCCCTTCGTGTATCCGCGCAACGATCTGGATTATGCGTCAAACTTCCTGCGCATGTGTTTTGCAGTACCCGCCGCCGATTACGAGGTGAACCCGATCCTGAGCCGGGCGATGGACCGGATTTTCACGCTGCATGCAGATCACGAGCAGAACGCGTCAACCTCGACCGTGCGTCTGGCGTCTTCTTCCGGTGCAAACCCGTTTGCCTGTATCGCCGCTGGTGTCGCCTGTCTTTGGGGCCCCGCCCATGGCGGCGCCAACCAGGCGTGTCTGGAAATGCTGCAAGAGATCGGCTCGGTTGATCGTATCCCTGAATATATCGCCCGCGCGAAAGATAAGAACGATCCATTCCGTCTGATGGGCTTCGGTCACCGGGTCTACAAGAATTTCGATCCGCGTGCGAAGGTGATGAAGCAATCGGCTGATGAAGTGCTTGAATTGCTGGGGGTCGAGAACAACCCGGTGCTGCAGGTCGCCAAGGAGCTTGAAGCGGCGGCATTGGCTGATCCGTATTTCGCTGAAAAGAAGCTGTTCCCGAATGTGGATTTCTATTCGGGTATCATTCTTGAAGCGATGGGCTTTCCGACTTCGATGTTCACACCGATCTTTGCGCTGAGCCGCACAGTTGGTTGGATCTCGCAATGGAAAGAGATGATCTCGGATCCGCAGATGAAGATCGGACGCCCGCGTCAGCTGTATCAGGGTGAAATGGCCCGCAGTTATACCGATATCGAGACCCGTTAAGGCAAACGTGATCCGATTGAGCGCTGACGCGCGTTCTTTTTATTGATTGGAAAAGGGCCCTTGATAGGGCCCTTTTTTGCCTTCGGCGACGGTATTTACCGACAAAAGAAGATCAGCGGCCTTCGTAATGGGCGGGGCGTTTTTCAAGAAATGCCATGACGCCTTCCTGAAAATCACGGGTCTTGCCGCAGGCGCCTTGGAGCTTGGCTTCGAGGGTGAGCTGTTCGTCCAGCGAGTTTTCAAAGGACCCACGGATCGCGGTTTTGAGGTGCTCGTAAGCGACAGTTGGACCTTTTGCGAGCTTGGCAGCCCGGGCCATCCAATGGGCTTCAAACGTGGCGTCGGGGATCGCTTCGTAGATCATGCCCATATCGCTGGCCTGGGTCGCAGTGATCTTGTCAGCGAAAAGCGCAGCCCCCATGGCCTTGGCAGCGCCCATCTGGCGCGGCAGCCAATAGGTGCCGCCAGCATCGGGGATCAGGCCGATGCGGGTGAAGGCTTGGAGAAAGAAGGCGCTTTCGGTGGCGATGACGACATCGGCGGCCAGTGCAAGGTTGGCCCCTGCCCCGGCTGCCGCCCCATTGACCGCACAGATCGTCGGGATCGGGCTGTCGAAGATCGCGCGCAGCATCGGGACGTATTCGTCGCGCAGGGTCCGTTCGAGATCGAGGTTGGCGGCAGAGCCGCTATCGCCCAGATCCTGGCCTGAGCAGAAGGACGCGCCGCTTCCGGTCATCACCAGCACGCGCGCGTCCTCGGCGGCGGCTTTGACGGCATGTGTAATTTCAGCGCGCATCTGGCTGTTGAGCGCGTTCATCACGTCCGGGCGGTTCAGGGTCAGCACCGCGATGTCGTCGCGGACGGTGTAGGTGATGGCGGTGTAGTCCATGGTGGCTCCTCATTTCTTGGAGGAACCATACCGACCAGTTCAGATCGCGAAAGCGAAACCGTGCGTCAGTCGTCGAGAATCTTTGAGAGCCGTTCGGCTTCTTCCGCGCTCAATCCATCGGATTGGTCTTTAGGCTGCGTGTCGCGACGTCGGATATAGACGACGGCCATGCCAGCGCCCAGCAGCAGCATGGCGGGGCCTGCAAGCCAAAGCGCGAGGTTTGCGCCCGTGGTTTGCGGGTTCAGCAGCACGTATTCGCCGTAGCGGGCGACGACGAACTCCACCACCTCGGTGTTGCTGTCGCCTGCGAGCAGCCGTTCGCGGACGAGCGCGCGCAGGTCTTGGGCGACGGTGGCGTTGCTTTCGTCGATGGACTCGTTTTGACAGACCGGACAGCGCAGACCTTTGGAAATCTCGCGCGCGCGGTCTTCCAGAACGGGGTCGTCCAGAAGCTCTGCCGGATCAAGGGCAAGGACCGGTGTGGCCAGCAGCACCCAGATGAGCAGTGCACGGATCATTCGGCGGGCACGGCGTCAGGGGTCCGCCGGGTGCGCCGCGCGCCTGCGGCGACGCGGAAACGGCGGTCGGTCAGGCTCAGTGCCCCGCCCAGCGACATGATGATACAGCCTGCCCAAATCCAGTTGGCCAGCGGCTTGATATAGGTGCGCACGGCCCAGCCGCCATTGGTTTGCGGATCACCCAGTACGACATAGACATCGCGTAGGAAGCCGTTTGCGATGCCCGCCTCAGTCGTGGGCATGGAGGCCACAGGATAGATCCGTTTTTCCGGCGTGACCTGGCTGAATTGCTCACCATCACGTCCAAACGCCACAAAGCCCATGCTCGAGATATAGTTCGGCCCCTGAACCTGCTGGACATCCTGCAGGGTCACCTCGACATTGCCGACGGTGTAGGTTTCGCCGATCTGGGCGACGCGAATGTCTTCAATCTCCCACGCCATGAGGCCTGCGATGCCGAGGCAGGTAACACCAAAGCCCGCATGAGCGACGGCCTTGCCCCAATCCGCACGCGGCAGGTTCTTGAGGCGGCGCAAGCGGTTGCTGCCATTGCCGGAGCGGGTCCAAAGCTCGGCTGCGGCGCCGAAGACAAGCCATGCGCCTAGGAAGACGCCGACGGGGCCAAGGGCGGAGCGGCCCGTTTGCATGGCCCAAGCGAGAGACGCAAGGGCAAGTGCCACGAAGAACACGGGCCAAAGGGCTTTCGCTTGTTTGCCCAGCTTGGCGCGTTTCCACGGCAGGACCGAACCCAGCGGTAGAATGGCGGCCAGAACCACCATGAAGGGCGTGAAGGCCATTTCGAAGAAGGGCGGTCCGACGGAGAGCGTGCGGTCGAGGAACAACTCGGCCACAAGCGGCCAGATCGTGCCGATAAAGACCACGAAGCAGCCCACGGCCAGAAGTAGGTTGTTCATCACCAGCGCGCTTTCGCGAGAGACGACGGAAAAGACGCCTTTCGCCTCCATCGTGCCTGCCCGGAAGGCGTAGAGCATCAGTGCGCCGCCCATGAAGATGCCGAGGATCAGCAGGATCCACACCCCCCGCTCGGGATCGTTGGCGAAGGCGTGGACGGATGTCAGCACACCCGATCGCACGATGAATGTGCCGATCAGCGAGAAGCCGAAGGCGAGGATCGCCAGCAGGATCGTCCAGCTTTTCAGTGCTTCGCGTTTCTCAACCACGATGGCAGAGTGCAACAGGGCTGCCGCGATGAGCCACGGCATGAAGGACGCGTTTTCGACCGGGTCCCAGAACCAGAAACCGCCCCAGCCAAGCTCATAATAGGCCCACCACGAGCCAAGGCCGATGCCGATGGTCAAGAAAAGCCACGCGGCCAGCGCCCACGGGCGCACCCAGCGGCCCCATGCGGCATCAACGCGGCCTTCGATCAAGGCGGCGACCGCGAAGGAAAAGCTCATCGAGAGGCCGACATAGCCCAGATACAGGAAAGGCGGATGGAAGGCCAAACCGGGGTCTTGCAGCAGCGGGTTCAGGTCTTGGCCGTCAAAAGGCGGCACCGCGAGGCGCAGGAAGGGGTTTGACGTAAAGATCATGAACGCAAAGAACGCCACTGCGACCGAGGATTGCACGGCCAGAACACGAGCGCGCAAGGTCGGCGGCAAGTTGCCCCCAAACCACGCGGCCATGGCGCCAAACAGGGTCAGGATGACCACCCAAAGCAGCAGCGATCCTTCGTGATTGCCCCAAACACCGGTGACTTTATACAGCATCGGCTTGTCAGTGTGGGAGTTCAGAAAGACCAGCCGCAATGAGAAGTCAGACACGACAAACGCATAGGTCAACGCCGCAAACGAAAACGCGGTCAGCAAAAACTGCGCCGTTGCGGCGGGTTCAGCCACGGCCATCCAACTTCGCCAGCCCTTTTGGGCGCCGACCAAAGGAACGATCATCTGGACAATCGCAACTGCGAAGGCCAGCACGAGGGCGAAGTGACCAAGCTCTGTAATCATGCTTCGAATTTAGAGCCCGCACGTCATAGCGCAACGGCAAACGCCCCGCGATGGTGTCGCAGGGCGCTCAAAAATATGTGGGGTCAGCCGTAAAAGCGGCTTCGGGTGTGCCAAAGCCAATGGCAGCGATGATAAACCCACGCATACGAGCGTTCGTGCAACTGCTTTTTGGTCAGGTGCAAGCGCCATGGCCCAAAGGAAAAATCGCCCGCATCGCGTACTTTCGAAGATTCCTCGAAAACCAGATCGACGACCGAATAGGCGCGTTCATCGCCCAAACGCCATTCCAGGCGGTCGAACTGGCATTGACGCAACCGTGCCGACTGCCCCCAGATGCGGATGCTGAAACCTTCGACTTCTTCGATGTGGTCGATCTGGGCAAGGGTTGCCACGGGGAGCAGATAGCCCTCGATATGACCGCCGACACTGCGGATGAAGACGGCAAAGCTAAGCAACAACGAGAACACAAGTATCTTAACCAAGGACGAACCCTCCTTTAATCGCATATGCCACGGCGGACATGATCCATGCCCCCAAGATCAGGCGGACCAGCCATTTCTGCGTGTCCTCAATCCCGCTCAGCCGGTTTTCGACGTTGCTTCGATGCACTTCATCGACGGCCCCCTTTGTCTCAAGAGTGTGCAGGCGCGCGTCTATGGCGCGCAGAACTTCAGGATCCATGCGGGACCTCCTTTCAACGGGAAGACTTGACGCCACGACGTTGCGCCAGCCACTGCTCGACAGCGGCGTTTCGGGTCGGTGACAGCGCTGCAAGCGCGACAGGCGCATCCGGCCCCGTAGCTGCAACGCCAGGGGAGCGGTCGGTGCGTATGGCCAGCTCTCGTTGGGTTTCGATCACATCGGGCACACGGGCCAGCGTTGTGGCGATGCTGCGTTGAAACTGGTGGCTTTTCACCTGATGACGCGCGCCAAAATAGAACGACACAATCGCCCCCAGCAGCCACCATAGTGGCTCGGGCACCAGCGCCAGCCCGGTCATGCGGGCTGCAAACCACACTGGGTCAATCATTGCAGCCACAAACAGACCCAGCGTGCCAAATGCCAGCGCCGGACGCGGCAGCCGGTTCAGCCCATCCACGAAACGGTCAAACCGCCCTTTGCGTGCCACGGCAAATTCAGCGCCAAACTGCGTCATCGCAGCCGCGCGTAAATCTGCGCCCCGTTGCGCTGCATTTTCGGCGTTTTCGCGAAAAACCTCGGCGGTTTCGCGGACAACATTGCCTGATCCAAAGACCAGGCCGAACAAGCGGTCTATCAATCCCATCCCGAGGTCCTTTCGTGATGCTGTTCAGCGGTGAAGCGGTACTGCGGCGAAAGAAATTCCTCGGCGCGAATGATCCAACCGCCCTTCCCGCCATCGCGCCTGCGCGCATATTTACGACTGGCGACACGGCGGTCGGCCAAGGCGTAGTAGTAATTGCGCCGCGCGATGCCGTAGGCGTCGTTCAGATGGTAGGGTGCGGATTTGGCCGCCCGTGCTGCAGCTTGAAGCGATTTGGGCCCCAACACACCGTCAACGGCAACGGGAAAGCCCATCTGACCCAGCAAACGCTGCAGAATTTTGATCGCGTTGGCGCCTGCATTGACATACATGTCAAAGACACTTGCTTGCAGGATGTCGGGGAGCTGCGCGATCTGGGGGCGCGTGAAATAATGTTCGATGAAGATTGCGGTCGCATCTTCACGGCTAAGCCGTTTGACATCCCAGGACGTCACGGTGCCGTCGCCATCCAGATCCAGCCCAAGCCGGCGCATCGTGTGGATGGTCACACCGTATTTCGTTGCCCCGCCGGGATCGTCAGGGTCGTTTACATAGCCGCCCTCACGGGCAACGATCTGTGTTGCGATATCTTGAACCGATTGCATGGTTTTACCCCTCGTCGTGCGGGGATAAACCTCATGGCAATTGGTTAATTCGTGGCAACCTCACCGTCCGGTGCCACATAGACGCCCTGCTCTTTCAATGCGTCGGTGACCTCTTTGGGCATGTAGGTTTCGTCATGACGGGCCAGAATTTCCGTCGCCTTGAACGTACCGTCCACAAACGAGCCCGTTCCCACCATGCCTTCGCCTTCCCCGAAAAGATCAGGCAAGACCCCGGTAAATGCGACCGGCACGGACATATTGGTGTCGGTGACCATGAATGTGATCGTCTCGCCTTCGCCGCGCAACAATGTGCCTACCTCGACCAGACCGCCGATGCGGAACACCTCGTAGGGGGGCGGCGGCTCTGTGGCGACTTCGGTGGGCGTGCGGAAAAACTGAAAGGCATCCTGACTGGCCCACCACATCATCCCGGTGGCCCCGATCATGGCTACAAACGCCAGGATAATCACCTGGATCCGTCGCTGTTTTTTCAGTCCACGCATTTGCTTTATGGAAACACCGGCGCCAACATCAGACCGGCTGTCTCTTCCTCTCCCAGCATCAAATTGGCATTCTGAAGCGCCTGCCCTGACGATCCTTTCGTCAAGTTATCCAAGGCCGCGATCACAATCGCACGACCTTCGATACGGTCACCTGTTACACCGATATGACAGAAATTAGACCCTCTGACATGCCGCGTCGAGGGGTGCGCGCCAAAAGGAAGCACCTCGACGAAGGGCTCTTCGTCATAAGCCGCCATCAGCGTGTCGTGGATCACTTGCGCATCGCCCTTGACGTAGACCGTCCCAAGGATGCCGCGATTGGCTGGGATCAGATGCGGCGTGAACTGCACTTTCACGGGCCGACCAGCCAAGGCACTGAATTCCTGATCGAATTCAGCCAGATGCCGGTGCGTGCCGCCGACCGCATAGGCGTGGCCACCTTCAGACAGCTCGGCATGCAGCAGGTTTTCCTTCAACGACCGCCCCGCCCCGCTGACGCCGGTTTTCAGATCGATGATAATCTCGTCAAGATCGATGACGCCCGCCGAAATCAGCGGCCGCAGCGCGTATTGCCCGGTGGCAGCGTTGCAACCGGTGCCCGCCACCAGCCGCGCACCTTCGATTTGGTCGCGATAAAATTCGGTCAGGCCATAAACCGCCTCGGACTGCAGATCGAGCGCAGCATGATCCTTGCCGTACCAGCGTGCGTATTCGTCGGGATCGCGCAACCGGAAATCGGCCGACAGGTCCACCACCTTGATGTCCCCCGGCAGCGTCCGGATGACGGCCTGCGAAGTCGCATGCGGCAGCGCGCAAAACACCAGATTGGCGCGGTTAAAGTCGATCTCGTCGATCTTTTGCAGCTGTGGCAGGTCCAGATGGCGCAGATGTGGAAACACCTCTCCCATGGCCATGCCTGCTTTACGATCCGCCGACATCGCAACGATGTTCATCGACGGATGCGTGGCAATCAGCCGGACCAGTTCTGCGCCAGTATATCCACTGGCCCCCAAAATAATGACGTTATGGCTCATGTCAGGATCCCTTCCTGCGCGCGATTTAGACAAAGTTTTTATCCGCCGCAATCATGCGGCTTCAAACTCGATCTTTCGTCGCAGGAACTGGGTGGCGCGGTTGGACACCTGCCAAGGATCACCGGTCGTCAAAAAGCACGACCGCTCGCCAGAGCCGCGCATGTTGGGATGCCGGTCAAGATAATCGGCCAGACTTTCAGCCACCAGACTGGCTTGGCTGTAAACGCTCACGCCGTCGCCCAATGCTGATTGAAAGATATCCTGCATCAGGGGGTAATGGGTGCAGCCCAGAATGGCCGCTTCCGGCTTGGGCATCTTGCGCTTGAGCGCGTCGACATGGCTGCGCACCAGCGCATCCGCGAGGATCATATCGCCATCTTCAATGGCATCGACCACACCGCCACAAGCTTGTGCTTCGACATCGACGCCGATCGCACGGAACGCCAGTTCGCGCTGAAACGCGCGGCTAGAGACTGTGGCAGGCGTTGCAAAAAGCGCCACATGTTTTACGGCCACTTCGCGCGGGGGCGAGTTGTCCCCCCATTGCCGTTCAGTCAGCGCTTCGATCAGCGGCACGAACACGCCCAAAACGCGCTTGTCGGTGGGAATCCAGCTTTCCTGCATCCGCCGCAACGCGGCAGCCGAAGCCGTGTTGCACGCAAGGATGACCAGATCGCACCCTTCATCCCAAAGCCGCTGCACCGCCGCAGTTGTCAGATCGTAGATGTCATCGGCATCGCGCACGCCATAAGGCGCGTGCGCACTGTCGCCCAGATAGACCAACGGCAGATCGGGCAACCGTTCGGCCACCGCATCCAGCACGGTCAGCCCGCCCAGACCGCTATCGAAAATGCCAACCGCCATGGGCCTGCCCTAACCTTGCGCTTTGTACCGCTCTTCGAACTCGAACCCACGTGCCAGCGGGTTGATCGGTGTTGGCGACAATTCATATGTCGCTTTGCGCAGATAATCCATCATCCCCTTGGGATCTTTGCGATGATCGCCCAATGTCGTTTGCGACAGTGGCTTTCCGATCACGACCTTGACGGGCTCGTCCACGCGGGCTTTGAACTCTTTAATCAGCAGGCCCAGCCGCAAGGTGTTGTGCATGTGGCTTGCGATCTGAAAGAGCCGCGAGGTGTGCCCTTCGAAAAAGATCGGCACAACCGTCGCATTCGACTTGGCCACCATTTTTGCCGTGAATGACCGCCAGCCGGGATCCATCGGGGTCGCAAAAGGCTTGGCCGCTGTCGACACCGTACCGCCCGGAAACACGCCAATCGCGCCGCCTTGCGCCAGATATTCCAGCGCCACTTTGCGGGTCTGCAAGTTCAACGCCAACGCGTTGCGATCGCCATCAAAACTGACAGGCAGCACGATACGGTTCAGCTCTTCGGCTTTCTTGAAGACGTTATTGGCCAGGATTCGGAAATCGCCGCGGATCTCGCTCAGGATATGGCCCATCATCAACCCATCAAGGATGCCGTAGGGATGGTTTGCGATCAAAATCAACGGACCACTGTCGGGGATGTTTTCCAGCGCACCGCCGGTCACCTCAAGGCTGAGCCCATAGCGTTCAACCATGACCGCCCAGAAATCCTTGCCGGCTGCAACTTCGTGCTCATAGCCTTCTGCGCGCTTGATAAGGCGCATCCGCCCGGTGACGTTTTCCATCACGCGGATCAACGTCCGCCCGCCACGTGTCTGCGCCGAACCGGAATAACTGATCTCTTTGGTGGCTGCTCTCGCCTTCATGGGCGTGTGTATACGTCGCTGCCCGATCTCGATCCAGTTCTATTCCGCCGCAGTTTGCAAAGCCTCCGGCCCTGCCTCAAATGCCGCCCAAAGCGCCGCGCGTGTTGCCTCTGCCTTGACGGCATTTGCCTCTTTGATCGGGCCAAATCCGCGGATGCTTAACGGAAGCTCTGCAAGTTTCAGGGCAATCTCGTGATTGGCATGGTTCCCTTCGCGCAGCACGCGTTTCATGTCCTGCTCATACTGCTTTATCAGGCGCCGCTCCATCTTGCGCTCAGACGTGTAGCCGAACGGATCAAAAGGCGTTCCGCGCAGGATCTTCAGCTTTGACAGCGGGCCGTACGCCTTTGAGATCCAAGGTCCAAACGCACGTTTTCTGGGGCGTCCATCCGGGCCGGGCTTGCTAAGGAAGGGAGGCGCCAGATGATAGGTGAACCGCAAATCCCCCTCGAATTGAGCGCGCGCTTTGTCTTGCGAGCTTTGCAAAAGCCGCGCGACTTCATATTCGTCTTTGTACGCCAACAGCTTGTGATAGCCCTTCGCAATTGCCTCTTTCAGCGCAGCGTCCTGAACACCGTCGACCAGTTTGCGATACCGTCTGGCCAGACGTTTACCTTGATAGGCAATCAGGTGATCGGTGCGAAACGCGATCTTGTCATCCAGCGTTTTGGGCAAGGCAGCGACCTTGGGCGCTGCCATGATAGCGGCGTCTTTGGGATACTCAGCCGCCCAGCGCCCGATTTCAAAGGCGCGCTTGTTGCGTTCTGCAGCGGCGCCGTTCAGCTCGATTGCGCCAGTGATGGCCTCATGACCAATCGGGATCAGACCGCGTTGCCAGCAGGCCCCCAGCACCATGATGTTCGAATAGATCGAATCTCCCAGAAGCGCCTTGGACAGGTCAGAGGCATCAAAGAGTTGCAGGTCTTTCTTCAACCTGCGCTCAAGGGCAATCGACAGATCATCTGTTGGAATACGAAATTCGGTGTCGCGGGTAAAATCGCCGGTGACGATCTCGTGGCTGTTGACGACCGCGCCGGTTTTGCCGGACCTTAACAAGCCCAGTGTCTTGGCCCCTGCACTGACCACCAGATCGCCCCCGATCAGAACGTCGCATTCGCCGGTCGACACCCGGATCGCGCTGATATCCTCGGGCCGGTTGGCCAGGCGCAGGTGGATGTGCACGGCCCCCCCTTTTTGCGCAAGGCCCGCCATCTCGATCATGCCTGCGCCCTTGCCATCCAGATGTGCCGCCATCGCCAGCACCGCGCCAATCGTCACCACGCCTGTGCCCCCAACCCCGGTGATGACCACATTATGCGTGCCATTAATCGCAGGCAGCGCAGGGTCCGACAGATCAGGTAGCGTAAAATCCGCAGGCGCGTCCTTTTTCACTGTGGCCCCTTCGACGGTCACAAAGGACGGGCAGAAGCCGTTCACACAGCTGAAATCCTTGTTGCAAGAGGATTGGTCAATCGCGCGTTTGCGGCCCAGCTCTGTTTCGACCGGAACAATCGATACGCAGTTGGATTGCACCCCGCAATCACCACAGCCCTCACAAACATCCGTGTTGATGAAGACGCGCTTGTCCGGATCTGGAAATGTGCCGCGTTTGCGGCGACGGCGCTTTTCGGCGGCACAGGTCTGGACATAAACAATGACCGACACGCCTTTGATCTTGCTGAATGCCTCTTGCACGGCGCCCAGCGCCTCACGTTCATGCAACGCGACCCCTGCGGGAAACTCTGCCGCCATCACGTCCTCTTTGGCGTCATAGACGACGGCTACGTCCTTGACCCCCATCGCCAGAACTTCGCGCACAATCTGTGGAGCAGACAGACCGCCCTCGTTGCTTTGCCCACCGGTCATCGCGACCGCGTCATTATAAAGAATCTTGTAGGTGATCGTTGTGCCCGCAATCAGCGCAGCCCGGATCGCCTGCACCCCGGAGTGGTTATATGTGCCATCGCCAAGGTTCTGGAAGATATGCTCTCGGGTCGAGAACGGCGCCTCACCGACCCAGTTGACCCCCTCGCCACCCATATGGGTAAAGCCCGAGGTGTCGCGATCCATCCAAAGCGCCATGATGTGACAGCCGATCCCGGCAGAAGCGCGGCTGCCCTCAGGCACCTTGGTCGAGGTGTTATGCGGGCAGCCCGAACAGAAATACGGCAAACGGGTTGCCACGTCATCGGCGTTATCCGCCCGGCGCGCCTCGTCCAGCCGGGCAAGCCCCGAACGGATGCCTTCCGTCTCGCGCCCTTCTTCCAACAGGATGTTGCCTATTTTTTCAGCAATCAGGATCGGGTCCAACGCCCCGTGGGTCGGGAACAACTCTTCGCTTTGCCCACCTTTGTACCATCCATAAACGCGGCGCCCGCGCCGGTCGTCAAAGATCGCCTCCTTGACCTGCACTTCGATCAGCTTGCGCTTTTCCTCGACCACCACGATCAGGTCGAGCCCTTCGGCCCAGTCGTGAAAGCCTTTGCGATCCATTGGGAAGGTCTGCCCGATCTTGTAAGCCGTCAGCCCCAGCCTTTCGGCCTCTGTCGCATCAATGTTCAAAAGCGAGAACGCGTGGATCAGATCAAGCCAGTTCTTTCCCGCCGCGACAAATCCGATCTTGGCGCCTGGCTTGCCCCAGACCCGCTTGTCGATGCCATTGGCATGGGCAAAGGCCTCGGCCGCGAAGCGCTTGTAGTTAATCATCCGCTGTTCCTGCGGGACCCAGTGATCGTTCAATCGAATGTTCAGCCCGCCGTCGGGCATGTCGAAATCGGGAGTGATGAACGACATCCGATCCGGGCGTCCGTCCACGACAGACGTGACCTCGACCGTATCCTTCATCAGCTTGAGGCCTGCCCAAACCCCGGCAAAGCGCGACAACTGATAACCATAAAGCCCGTAATCCAAGATCTCTTGGACGCCCGCCGGCGACAGCACCGGCATATAGGCGTCGATCATCGCCCAGTCGCTTTGATGACACGTGGTCGAGCTTTCGCCCGTATGGTCATCCCCCATCGCCATCAGCACCCCACCATGAGGCGAGGTGCCCGCCATATTGGCATGCCGCATCACATCGCCAGAGCGGTCAACACCGGGCCCCTTGCCGTACCACAGCCCAAAGACACCATCGAAACGTCCTTCACCGCGCAGTTCGGCCTGTTGCGACCCCCAAAGCGCGGTCGCCGCCAGATCCTCGTTCAGCCCAAGCTGAAACGTGACATCATGCGCAGCGAGGTCCTTTTCAGCGCGCATCATCTGCAGATCTACCGCCCCCAGCGGAGAGCCGCGATAGCCGGTCACATGCCCGGCGGTTTTCAGTCCGGCAGCGCGGTCGCGGGCGTGCTGCATCATCATCAGACGCACCAGCGCTTGCGTGCCGTTCAAAAGAATGGGCGATTTATCGAGGTCGAACTTATCGTGAAGCGATATCTTTGGCTGGCCCATGACGATCCTCCCAGACGTGATAAGCGGCTTGCCTTAATATAGGTCAAAAACTCTGACCTTTAAAGTGGGAATTTTAATCGCGCCATTTTCCGCTTCCCCTCTGCAGCGCAGAAAAGTTAGGTTAGCGCCAACATTGGCAACGGGACCACGACGATGGATTGGGACAAGCTCAGAATATTCCACGCAGTGGCCGATGCTGGCTCTTTGACCCACGCGGGAGATACGCTGCACCTGTCGCAATCTGCCGTAAGCCGCCAAATCCGCGCGCTTGAGGATTCGCTGAATACCACCCTCTTTCACCGCCACGCCCGCGGATTGATCCTGACCGAACAGGGCGAACTGCTGTTTGACGCCACCGCGGCGATGTCGAAACGCCTGGATGCCGCCAGCGCCCGCATCAAGGACAGCGAGGAAGAAGTATTTGGCGAGCTTAAAGTCACCACAACGACCGGCTTTGGCTCTTTATGGCTGGCCCCCCGCTTGCCTGCCTTGTTCGAAAAGTATCCCGACCTGAAGATTGACCTGATGCTTGAAGAACGCGTTCTGGATCTGCCGATGCGCGAGGCTGATGTCGCGATCCGCATGAAGGAACCCTCGCAGGCCGATCTGATCCGCAAAAAGCTGATGACCGTGAAGATGAAGCTTTTCGCTTCACCGGAATACCTGGCCAAACGCCCGGTCCCTGCCAAGATCGAAGATATCGCGCAACACCGGCTGATCTGCCAGTCGCCGTCGACCGCGCAGGTGGCTGCCGGGGCCACGCTGGTACAGCACCTGATGACCTACGACATTCCGTCCCTGCTAACAGTCAACAACTACTTCGGCGCGTTGCAAGGCGTGTTGCACAATCTTGGCGTCGGCGTACTGCCGGACTACGTGACCGAAGATTTCCCCGATCTGGTGCCTGTGCTGCCCGAACTGGAAAGCGCCGACGTGCCAGTCTTCCTCGCCTATCCCGAAGAGCTGCGCCAGTCCAAACGCATCGCTGCCTTCCGCGACTTCGTGCAGGATGAAATCTTTGCTCACCGCAAAAAGATGCGCGCAGCCCGCGGGGATTAAACGCCTGGGACCAGCGATAAACGGCTGCCCAGCGCATCGCGATGGAACCAATTGCGCCCTGATCGGTTCACTGCGTATTGGCAAACAACGCGAAAGGGTCTGCTATGCGTTTATCCTACAGTCTCGCTCTATTCTTTTCCGTGATCGCCCTTGCGGGCTGCGAAACCGTCCAAGGGGCGGGTCAAGACATCTCGAACGCCGGAGATGCCATCACTGAAGAAAGCCGTGAGGTGCAATCAGAGTTTTAATTGCGCCAATGGTCGTTTGACCAACGCATAAAGACAGACCGCACAGTGGCCTTGAACGGCGCTGTGCGGTTTGCTGAAGTGGTGTCATCCGACGGGGACTAACAACCGTAAGACCGCAGCCCCCAGCAACGCACCATAGCCGACAACAAGGCAGATCTCATCAATCCGCCGCCAGTCGCTGACATCGCGGTCCTGCTTATCCACGACGATGCTGCGCACTTTCTTTTTGAAGCTGGCTGGTGTCTCTTCCAGCAAATCGCGGACTTCTTTCAGCCGTTTGCGGCGGCGGTTCAGCGACCAGACAGGTACGGCCAGCACCGCGATCCCCACCAGCGTCATCAGGTTCAACCACCAATGGGCACTGTCGGGCGTCATCACATCGCGACAGCCGATACAACGTCTTCAGATGCTGCCGAAGGCGCGCTCACAAAGGCGCTTTCATCGAACTCCGATCCCGAAAAGCCCAGCAGCATATGCCCGTCACAGGCCTGCACATAGCGCATCACCGTGTCCCAATTGGGCAAACCGCCCGTTGGGGCCTCTAGCCGCGAGATCATCGGCTGCGTCAACGTCGACCGTGCCTCGATATCCTTCTGTGTCAGCTGCTTTTCCTTGCGCAATGCACGCAAGGCCAGCGCAAGCTTGCGCTTGAACTCATGCGTCTCTGCCTGTGCAACAACGTCAGGGCGACGGCTGCGCATCCGGGTTCTAAAGCTTGTCGTTGTCATGGGCTGCCTCCCAGCTTGGATGGATCAATTCGAAATGGCGGTCTGCCTTGCGGCGTGCCGCTTCACAGGGATGCTCTTTGGTGCGCACCAGACCATGCACAGTGCAAGGCCATGGCTTTTGCGCTGTAATCTCAAGCGATACCGCCAACCTCAGATGAGCGCATCGCGGAATTTCAATCGCATAAACCTCATAGCGCTCCGCTAACAGACCGCACCGCTCTGTCAGATCGGGATCGCTCAACTCCAGCTCTTCAAGCAGCAGATCAACGCCGATCATACATTGTGTGGACGGCGCATCGAACTCTGCCAAAACCTCTGCAAAATAAGCTGCAACCGGTTCAACAGCGCGTTTCACTTCAAGGCCTCATCCTTGTGATAGATATCATATACTTCCTGAGGCATATATCTTCAAGAGTATATTCTGATGATCCATGCAGTAACCGCATAGCGGGTATGCCAAGATTTGGCGCATAACCCTCTTGTTGGGTTTCCAAACCGCACCTAAATGCATCATCGAAGCGCAGGAATTGTGCGCTTCACCTCCCTGTTGGACTTCGGCCGAGCTTCGCGCTCGGCCTTTTTTTTGCCAACAGATCAATCCGCTTTTTGCGCGTCTCTCCACAGATCAAAGAACGTCGCGAACCGCTGACGCGCACGACGCCATCTGAACCGGAAGTCATCGTCGGTGTCATTCCAGTTCGGCCCATAATTCTGCGCAATCAATGGATCGGGATTGGCCGGAGCATCCAGCATAACGCCATGAAGCGCCATCTTCTTGCGCGGCATGACGTCCGTCTCTGCCACATCACCGTAGGTATGCGGCCAGACATAATACCGCCCTTGGGACGACCAGGCCGGGAAGATATCGATCTTGATACCGTCAATCGGCTTCACCTTCACCAGCGCCATATTCATGTTTTTCTTGTTCATGTAACCTGCGGCATTCAGCTTCTCGATCGCCTCTCGCCAGCGGGCGACGGCAGGCCCCTCACCCTCGTCACCCAGATGAATGCCCAGATCGATGTCATCATCATGCGGAATGAATGTACCGCTGCGCAGCGCGCCCAACAGCGTCCCCGAGTTGATGAAAACCTTGCAGCCTGTGATCTTTTCGATCTCGGCCATGCGATCCTTCAAAACCTGCGCAATTGCGGCGCCATCACGCGCGCTGAACGGTACCCAATAGCCATGCGCCGACAATCTATAGGGCGCCATCGCCTCGTGAACCGATGCCTTGAAAGCGCCAGCCGCTTCCGGGCCCTCACGCGCTTCGAGATATTGGATGATCTTAGTGTTGAACCGGCGGACAAACCTGTCGTCGGTCCGAAAAAACGCGCATAAAAGCGTACGCGTGCGCAGCCATTGAAACCCGCGCTCGTCAACACCTGCAGAATTCAGCGCCGACAAATGCTTTTTGAAGACCTTGCGTTGCCGCTTTACGTCAGGCCCTTTCGTGCGCAGCATCGCCATATAGGCTTCGGCATCGTCAATGACCGCTTGCGTTTCGGGAGTGAGCGTCGTGGGGCGTTTGGGAATCCGCTTGGGAATGAAAGAAGGGTCGTGCAACATGAACCGTCGTCCTTAGGGTAAAATCAAAGCATCAAAGCAAGCGTCGCGTTCAAGCGACCTTGGACGACGACGTACGATGCTTGGGGCGATAGGCCGACACATCCGCTTTGGGCGCCTCTTGCGCGCCCAGATAAGCGCGCAGTGACGTTGTCGAGATTTCTTCGGTGCGGGGCAGATAAACGACCTCGCACAGGTCCGACAGATGATCGAACTTACCGATCCAGTCATCGCCCATCGCAAAGATATCAATCCCATGCGCGATGATATCGCCGCGCTTTTGCTGCCAGTCATTTTCGGGCAAGACGCAATCGACATAGGAACAGGCCTCAACGATCTCGGCGCGATCCTCATATGAAATGGTCGCGTGTTTGCCTTTGATTGCGTTGAACGCATCAGTCGACACGCAGACAGTCAGATGGTCGCCCAAATCCGCCAACCGCTGGAGCAGGCGGACATGCCCCACATGGAACAGATCGAAAGTGCCGTAGGTAATCACCTTGCGCGACGCAGCGCGACCCGGTGTTTCAAATAGCTCTTTACTGGGCGCAGGCGCCCTGGGGGGTGTTTCACTCATCACAGCCTCGTTTCGTCTTGGACCAGCTTTGCGCCGTTTCCATTTTGTTTTGAGAAACGGTATGGCAAATCTAAGGCGTTTGCGATTTTTTCTTTCGCCAGCACACCCACAAGTCCGAAAGCGCGTTGCCGATTTGCGACAACCATAACGCGACAATTGCGTTTGCGCCACCTCTGTGCCGTATGTCAGAAAACAGTCCACAGTCCCGTACAGGAGCAGACAATGGACAGCTGCGTCGAAGACACGATGATCCTACCCTTCGCTTTGTTCTGGCTGGGTGCGTTGGTGACAATCCTGATGATCCGCCGCATCAACTGCTTTTCGCTCAAAGACACCGTCAAGGCAGCCATCGGCATGCGGAGCTACAGGCGCACTGGTACGATCACCCTTGGGCAATTATTGACGCTGACCGTGCCAATGGGTTTGTGGTTGATCCTGATACAGGCCTGTCGCGCCTGACGCCGAACAAAGCCAACCCCGAAAACGAAACAGGACCCATGCCACCCGGCACAGGTCCTGTCTCAAAAAAACTGGCTGATTGCGATGTTACTCTGCGGGGGTGCGCATTTGCGCCATACGCTCGGCCACGCCATCGCGAGACAGCGATGATTTCGGTCCACCGGCCTTACGCCGCTTTTCCGCTTCACGTGCGCTGACATATCCAAAAACAGCGACAAATCCCAAAGTGCCGAAAGTCAGTAGTCCAAGTCCAAAGTCCATGTCGTTCCCTTTCGTGCTGATGTGGCTATGACAAGAATACGCTGCCAGTTTTCGACCAGATCAAAGAAAACGAAAAATAAGTGAGTATTTTCAATAGCATACATACGTATACCGAATGTAGCGCTCGGGATTTTTGCAATGTTGACCTTGGGTTAGCCGCAAGACAGCTAACGCAGAATGACAATCACAAGCGCGAAAAAAAGGCCCAGGCCCAGTACGCCAAATTGCGCGGCAAACAGGCTTAGTAGGAAAAGAAGGGCCAAAACGCCGCTGACAACGCTGATCTGCTGGACTTGCGGCAAGGCGGCGATCACGCCCTCGACCTGCGTGCCAGTTTTGCCGGGCCAAAACGCCGCGACAAGTGCCGCAGCCACCGTACGGCACCGGCGGGCCAAGGGGATCATTCGTGTCAGACGGTCTACGCGCATCTTGTCCACTCGTGTCAGGCGATCTCTCAAGCGACGCCACACTAACATCGCGGCATCGCTTTTCGCAATGGCCCAGACCCCCTTCCCCCTCGCGCGCCCTTGCCCTAAGAACCCATCCAAAAGCCGACCTCGGGGAATCCACCATGCAAGAGCCTGCCATCTCGTCCGACCTTATTGCCGCTCATGGCCTCAGCCCGGATGAGTATGACCGCATCCTCGAGATCATCGGACGGGAACCCTCTTTCACCGAGCTTGGCATCTTTTCGGCTATGTGGAACGAGCATTGCTCCTACAAATCCTCCAAGAAATGGCTGCGGACGCTGCCCACGGACGGCCCCCAAGTCATTTGCGGCCCCGGTGAGAATGCGGGCGTCGTGGATATCGGCGACGGTCAGGCCGTCGTCTTCAAGATGGAGAGCCACAACCACCCCTCCTACATCGAACCGTATCAAGGGGCGGCGACCGGCGTGGGCGGCATCCTGCGCGACGTCTTCACGATGGGCGCGCGGCCCATTGCGGCGATGAATGCGCTGTCTTTCGGCGCACCCGATCACCCCAAAACCCGCCAGCTTGTGAATGGCGTCGTTGAAGGCATCGGCGGCTATGGCAACTGCTTCGGCGTGCCTAATGTCGGCGGTGAGGTCCGCTTCCACGCCGCTTATAACGGCAACTGCCTAGTAAACGCTTTTGCCGCCGGTCTCGCGGATGCCGACAAAATCTTCTACTCCGCCGCCTCCGGTGTCGGCATGCCCGTCGTGTATCTAGGTGCCAAAACCGGCCGCGATGGCGTCGGCGGGGCGACGATGGCCAGCGCTGAATTCGACGACACAATCGAGGAAAAGCGCCCCACGGTCCAAGTCGGCGACCCCTTCACCGAAAAGCGCCTCATGGAGGCCACGCTGGAACTGATGCAGACCGGCGCTGTCATCTCCATTCAGGACATGGGTGCCGCCGGCCTCACCTGCTCTGCCGTGGAAATGGGCGATAAGGGCAACCTTGGCGTCAAGCTGAACCTCAACGACGTGCCCGTCCGCGAAGACGCCATGACCGCTTATGAGATGATGCTGTCGGAAAGCCAAGAACGCATGCTCATGGTGCTGAAACCCGAGCTTGAAGCTGAAGCCAAAGCCGTCTTCGACAAATGGGACCTCGACTTTGCTATCGTCGGCGAAACCATCGCCGAAGATCGCTTCATCATCATGCATAACGGTGAGATGAAAGCGGACCTGCCGCTCAAGGCCCTCTCCGGCACCGCGCCCGAATATGACCGCCCGTGGGTCGAGACGCACGCCGCCGACCCCCTTGGCGACATCCCTGAGATTGATCCCATCGACGGTCTCAAGGCGCTTCTCTCCAGCCCTAACTATGCCGCCAAGCAATGGGTCTATGAGCAATATGACCATATGGTCATGGCCGACACCGCCCGCGCGCCAGGCTTCGGCTCGGGCATCGTGCGGGTCCACGGCACCGAAAAGGCCCTTGCCTTCACCTCCGACGTGACCCCGCGCTACGTCAAAGCCAACCCGTTCGAGGGCGGCAAGCAAGCCGTGGCCGAGGCCTACCGCAACCTGACCGCCGTCGGCGCGACCCCGCTCGCCACAACCGACAACCTCAATTTCGGCAACCCCGAAAAGCCCGAGATCATGGGCCAGTTCGTCGGCGCGATCAAAGGTATCGGCGCCGCCGTCGCAGCTCTTGATATGCCCATCGTCTCCGGTAACGTGTCCCTCTACAACGAGACCGACGGCACCGGCATCCTGCCCACGCCCACCATCGGCGCGGTCGGCCTGCTGGCCAATGAAGACGAGATGATCTGCGACACTGTCCGCGAGGGGCATGTCGCCCTGCTGATCGGTGAAACCACCGGCCATCTCGGCCAATCCGCCCTTCTGGCCGAGGTTTTCAACCGCGAAGACGGTGACGCGCCCCATGTCGATCTGGAAGCCGAGAAACGTAATGGTGACTTCATCCGTGCCAATCGGGATCTTATCAAGGCCTGCACCGATCTGGCCGATGGCGGCCTTGCGCTGGCCGCGTTTGAGTTGGCCGAGCAAGCCCAGGTCGGCGTGCAGCTTGACGCCGCAGACACCGCAACGCTTTTTGGCGAAGATCAGGCCCGCTACCTTGTGGCGTGCAATTTCGATCAGGCCGAAGCCCTGATGATCGCCGCAGCCTCCGCAGGCGTGCCCATCGCATCGGTTGGGCGGTTCACCGGCAGCAGCGTCAAGATCGGCAGCTGTGATGCGCCACTTGGCGAACTCACCCAGATTTTCCGCACCTCTTTCGCAGCTGCTGTTGCATGATCCGCTTGCTTGGCCGCAGCCTGCACTCTACATTTTAACCAAGCCAATCGCGGAGCCAGCCATGCCCATCACCGCCCACGAGATCGAAACCCTGCTGCGCGACAGCTTTCCGGATGCGCAGATCACCGTGCAGGGCGACGACGGCGCGCATTTCGCCGCCGAGGTCATCGACCCCTCCTTCGCGGGCAAGAACCGCGTGCAACAACAACGCGCCGTCTATGCCGCGCTGAAAGGCAAGATGGATGGCAGCAACGGAGATTTGCACGCGCTGGCGCTGACCACCAAAGCGCCCGGATAGATGGATGGGGCGATCATCATTGGCCTATGCGTGGCCATCGCGATCGTTCTATGGATCACAGCTGCCCGCGCGATCCGCAAAGACCACGACACCGAACGCGGGCTTGAACCCGGCGACGGAGACCATATCATAGACGTAGATTATTCTTCGGGTCTTGGCGGACAGCAAAGCCAGATCCGAGTACCCCGCGACCCGCAGGAATATGCAAAAACTTTCGTGCCACACGATAAACGCTAGGACAAACACATGACCGACGCCGCCGAGCAAATCAAAGACACCGTGACCGCCAATGACGTGGTGCTCTTTATGAAGGGCACCAAATCCATGCCCCAATGCGGCTTTTCCAGTCGTGTCGCAGGCGTACTCAACTTCATGGGTGTTGATTTTGCCGATGTGAATGTGCTGGCGGACGAAACCCTGCGCCAAGGCATCAAGGATTATTCCGACTGGCCCACCATTCCACAGCTTTACGTTAAAGGCGAGTTTGTCGGTGGCTGCGATATCATCACCGAAATGACACTTTCCGGAGAGCTCGACACGCTTTTCACAGAGAACGGCGTGGGCTTTGACAAGGATGCTGCCGACAAGATCCGGGAAGCCAACGCCTAAAGCGTGCCCATCCCGGACCTGATCCGGGACCTCGCGGTCTGTTGCTAGCGTATTGATCTATTCGAGGCTCCGGATCATGTCCGAGGCAGGGTCACCTAGCGTTTATGTCCCTCGTAAGCCGCAAACAGATCGCTAACCAGAACGCCGTCGATCCGCATGCCCTCAAGATTGGCATTGCGGATATCGCCCCCTGTAAGATCTGCCCCATCAATCTGCATCCCACTCAAGTTGGCTGCCGTGATCGTGACGCCGGATAGATTGGCATTATTCACCGACCCGCCGGACATATTGATATTGTCGAAGGTCGCGCCGCTGAGGTTCACATCGTTAAACCGGGCAGCGGCAAGGTTGGTGTCAGTAAACTGCGCACCTTCGAGAACCGCAAAGAAACGCGCGCTGCTTAGATCAACACCGTCGAAATGCGCGCCTGCCATCTTGGTACGGTGAAAATGCCGACCGCTCAGATCGTCTCCATCGAAGGGATCAGCGGGCATGACCTTCCCCTACCCGAGCTTTTCGTTAACCGATGCGGCGACCGCCTCGGCGCGCGCGGCCAGTTCGGCCATCGTCTCTTCGACCTGCGGCGGGATCACCGGCACTTCGATCTTTTCGGGTTCAGGCGCGGGGCGGTTCAACGCCTCTGACAACTGCTTTTCGAGTGCCGCGACACGGGTCTCAAGCTCTTCTTTTTCGGCGCCAAAGCCATGGGCCTGATCTTCCAACCCTGCGGTCTTATCCGCCAGCATCAGCCCCGCCATCAGCAGCATCTGGCTTTCGGGCATCCGCCCGATCTGGCTGGTCAGCACAGATGCCTCAATATCGAGCAGTTTCGCAGCGGATTTCAGATAAGCCTCTTCGCCGTCCTGACAGGCGACGTTAAAACTGCGCCCCCCGATTTCCACATCTACCGAAGCCATCATGCGCCCTCCTTCATCAGCGGTGCCAATTCGTTGAGGATCACGTCGACCTCGGCAGCATCTGCGGCCTGTACAGCGCGCAGTGCTTCCAATTCGGTCAGCATCGCTTTGTTAATCAAATGCGGCTCGGCCAGCCCTTCGGCATTGGCCTCGCGCAGGGCAGAGACCGCTTCGCGCAGTTGAGCATTTACCTGACGAAGGTGTTGTAACTCTTTGTCTATATTGCTGATTTTTTCAGCTTGCGCAGCAAGAGCCTCCCCTTGACCGGCAACCTCATTGTCCTGACGCGCCTTCAAGGTGCGGATACGCTCTTCAAGTTGGGCATTGGCGGTCTTTTCGTCTTCCAACTGGGCGCGCAAACCAGCCAGTTCGGCCTCAAGACCACTGGTTTGCGGTGCTGCCACAGGCTTTGAGAGTGTCTCAACCCCTGCTCCGATCTTTTCAAGTGCTGCACTGATCCGCCGTTCGTATTCGGCAAGGTTGCTCATGGTCTGGGGCCCCTTCTGCTCTGGTCCTCATTCATTTCGACACGTTGGCCGAATCAAACCCGTTCCGGTTGTTATCCAAGTGTAACGCACCACATGCGATTTTGCCCATCCTTTGCGAACAAGGGCTTACGGGACGGCATTAAAGTGCCTGCCGGGAACGCTTGAACTTCGGCCCTTGGCTGGTAAACCCCACGCATCTGTTTTCGTCGCCAAAGGACATCACCTCCGTGGACATTTCTGCCCTGCGCGCCGCGCACCCCGATCACTGGTCCAAAGCCGCCGCCATCCGCGCGCTGACGCTGGATGCCATTCACGCCGCCAGTTCCGGCCATTCAGGGATGCCGATGGGCATGGCCGATGTCGCCACGGTTCTGTTTGAAAAACATCTGAAATTTGATGCCAAGGCTCCGCAATGGCCTGACCGCGACCGGTTTATTTTGTCAGCGGGCCATGGCTCGATGCTGATCTACGCGCTGCTGCATCTGACCGGCTACGAGGACATGACCCTCGATCAGATCAAGAACTTCCGCCAATGGGGTGCAATCACGGCGGGTCATCCGGAATACGGCCACGCGATGGGGGTCGAAACGACAACAGGTCCACTGGGTCAAGGCATCGCCAATTCGGTTGGTTTCGCCATGGCAGAAGAGATCCAGCGCGCGATGTATGGCAAGAAGGTCGTGGATCACTACACCTATTGCATCGCAGGCGATGGCTGCCTGATGGAAGGCGTAAGCCAGGAAGCCATTGCGCTGGCAGGCCGTCAGGAGTTGAGCAAGCTGATCGTTTTCTGGGACAACAACAACATCACAATCGACGGCACCGTTGATCTGGCGGATCGCACGGATCAGGTGATGCGCTTCAAGGCGTCGGGCTGGAACGTAATTGAAATTGACGGCCATGACCCCGTTGAGATCGACGACGCGATAACCAAAGCCAAGAAATCCAGACGCAAGCCCACGATGATCGCCTGCAAAACGCATATTGCGTTGGGCTCTTCGGCTCAGGACACGTCGAAAGGGCATGGCGCGCTGACGGATGAAAAGCTGATCGCAGATGCCAAGGCTGCGTATGGCTGGACGACCGGCCCGTTTGAGGTCCCCGCGGGGACAAAGACCGCTTGGGAAGAAATCGGCAGCCGGGGTGCTGAGGATCGCGCCGCCTGGGAAGACCGCTTGGCGGGTATATCCAAAAGCAAACGCGAACAGTTCGAACGCGCCTATGCGCTGGACGCGCCGAAGAAGCTGAGCGCGGTGGTCAAAGCGCTGAAAAAGCAAGTGAGCGAGAGCGCTCCGAAGGTCGCAACGCGCAAGTCATCGGAAATGGTGCTGGAGGTTATCAACCCAATCCTGCCGGAAACCGTGGGTGGCTCGGCGGATTTGACCGGCTCGAACAATACAAAGACCGCTGATCTGGGCGTCTTTGATCCGGAAAACCGTGGCGGGCGTTTCGTGCATTATGGCATCCGTGAGCACGGCATGGCGTCGGCCATGAACGGTATGGTCCTGCATGGCGGCATGCGCCCCTATTCGGGCACGTTCATGTGCTTTACCGACTACGCGCGCCCCGCGATGCGCCTGTCTGCGCTGATGAAAGTGCCGACGGTCTATGTGATGACGCACGACTCGATTGGCTTGGGCGAAGACGGCCCGACCCACCAGCCCGTCGAGCATCTGGCGATGCTGCGCGCGACGCCGAACATGAATGTCTTCCGCCCCTGTGACACGGTCGAGACGGCAGAGGCGTGGGAGCTGGCTTTCACCTCCAAGGAAACCCCATCGGTGCTGTCGCTGACCCGTCAGGGCTTGCCGACCCTGCGGACCGAGCACAAGACCAAGAACATGGTCGCTCAGGGAGCCTATGTGCTGGCCGATGCAGAAGGCAAACGTCAGGCCTTGCTGATGGCGACCGGATCCGAGGTCGAGATCGCGATGGCAGCACGAGATATCTTGCAGGCCGAAGGGATCGGCACGCGGGTTGTCTCGATGCCCTGCTGGGAACTCTTCGAAGAGCAGGACGAAAGCTACCGCAAGCGCGTGTTGCCCGGCGGTCCGGTGCGCGTCGCGGTCGAGGCGGCGATCCGCTTTGGCTGGGATCGTTGGCTTTATGGCGAGCGTGGCAAGCGCGAGAAGTCGGGCTTTGTCGGCATGCATGACTTTGGCGCGTCGGCCCCTGCAGAGGTGCTTTATGAGCAGTTTGGGATCACAGCGCAGGCGGTGGCAGATAAGGCCAAGTCCTTGATTAAATAGCATGTTCCCCGTGGGGAACAGTGCAACATATGTCTTAACAAAGGGGCCCACGCAGATTGTGCGGACCCCTTCTTTTGAGGGCTGTCGGTGCGAACGCACCCCTCTACTGATTAAGACAGGTTAACGGGGAACATCGCAAAGCGCCCTCCTGCTCTTACTGGTCAAGGCGTCTGATGACGTTTTCAGCAAAGCTGGTCACCATCGCCTGATAAAACTCGGCACTGCTGGGGTTAATGAGTGTGACGTTGCTGCCCGCGGGCAGAAAAACCTGCGCCTGCGATGCCGAGACCCGAAGCTGATAGTTGGTGTCATTCAGCAGCCCGTCGCGCTGAAAGCGGACGTCGCCTGAAAGCGCCGAACTTTCGATATTTGCTTGTGTTTCAAAGATGTTGGCCAGCTCAAGCGAGTCGATATCAATTAGAATGACAAGACCTTCTTCGGCAATGCGGCCAACCAATCGCTCGACAATTGCAGTTTCCAGATCGGCCTCAAGACGGGTCCATTGACGGGCGGCGTCGGCGTCACGGATGACGGTCAAATCAGCGTTCACCTGAACATCGCTGACCATGCTTTGTGCTTCGGCCTCGTGGGCAGCAAAACCCAGAAGGATTGCCAAGGCGAGCGCGGGAAGATGCAGCCGGGACCAGACATGCGCGGCAGCGGAATGTTTCAGAAGATGTAAAAGTGACATGAATAAGCACCTTTCAATAGCTATGTAGAGCTTCAAAAGTCTGCCGTTGGGGTCATCGCGCAAGGCCGGTTTGACGGCGCGGGCCGTTCCGGCGGAAAGCCGGGCATGGCAAGCGCGCCTCCGCCGTTGGATTGTTTCAAAATGGTCAGAGCGGCGGCTGTTCGCCGCCCTCAGGCCTGTGATCGGCAGGCTTACGCCTTTGAGAAAAGCCGCGTCCAAGCAGGTACAATCACGTTGGTGACAAGCGGGATCAAGCCAAAGCCAATCATCAAGCCGAAAATGCCATCCAGCCCGGCCACGATGAACCAGTTCACAAAACCCGAGGCCCCATCGACCGCGCCTGCGCCCAGCTTGGCAACACCTTTGATCGCGTCTTCAAGCCCGTGATAGCCCAGATTGGCAAGCGAATGGACAATGATGTTTCCGCCTACCCAAAGCATCGCAGCGGTGCCGATAATCATCAGCAATTTCAGCACTTTGGGCATGCCTTTTACGATGCCTCGCCCTAAAGCGCGGGTGAACGCCATACGGCCCTTGGCGCTCATCAGCAGGCCCAGATCGTCCGCTTTCACGATCAACGCGACCGAGCCGTAGACCGCCAGCGTGATGCCGATGGCAACGGTGGCGAGGGTGGCAGCTTCGAACCAGAAGGTGCTGGCGGGGATCGCAGCCAAGGCGATTGTCATGATCTCGGCGGATAGGATAAAATCGGTCTTGATTGCGCCTTTCACTTTTTCTTCTTCAAGATGCGCGGGATCGCCGACATCTTCGACCCCGTGGGCCATTTCGTCATGGGGAAAGAGCCAGTGATGCACTTTCTCGGCCCCCTCAAAGCACAGATAAGCACCACCAAGGATCAGCAGGATCGGGATCGCCCAAGGCGCAAAGGTGTTCAGCGCCATGCCCGCAGGCAGCAGAAACACCAGCTTGTTAAACAGCGAGGCGCGCGCGATTTTCCAGATGATCGGCAACTCGCGCGCGGGATCGAAGCCTTGCACATATTTCGGGGTGACGGCCGCGTCGTCAATCACGGCACCAGCGGCCTTCGAGCCTGATTTGAGCGCTTGCGCCGCCACATCATCCACCGACGCCGCAGCGATCTTTGCGATCCCTGCCACGTCATCCAAAAGCGCCAGAAGTCCACTCATTATCTTATCTCACCTTTATTCCTGCGCCACCCGCTCGTTTGTGCCGAATCGGGACATTGTGAAGATATAGCCGAGGTTAACGCACCAATCACGCAAGGGTTGCGCCTGTCGTTAGCGCAACCATGCGCGGGCCTGTCACGTTTATCGCTAACATATTGACTGGTCTGCGCTTTTTCCTTTGTTCGCCGCGTCGCAGCACTTATATCCTGACCAAGAATACTAATGCATACCGCATCGTAGGAGCACGTCGCATGACCGTCACAGTCGGGATTAACGGATTTGGCCGGATCGGGCGTTGCACGTTGGCGCATATCGCGGAAAGCGGGCGCAATGACGTGCAGGTCGTCAAGATCAACGCGACCGGCCCGCTAGAGACCAGCGCGCATTTGTTGCGATTTGACTCTGTGCATGGCCGCTTCCCCGGCGAAGTTCGGGTTGAAGGCAACACGATGGATCTGGGCCGCGGCCCGATGGAGATGTTCTCGACCTATGATCCGCAGGAACTGGACTGGTCTGGCTGCGACGTGGTTCTGGAATGCACCGGCAATTTCAATGATGGCGGCAAGTCGGCGGTGCATCTGGAGCGTGGCGCGAAGTCGGTTCTGATCTCGGCCCCTGCCTCGAACGTGCAGCGCACGGTTGTTTACGGCGTGAACCACCGCGATTTGCAGCGCGGGGAGACGATGGTGTCGAACGGGTCGTGCACAACGAATTGTCTGGCCCCGCTGGCCAAGGTGCTGAACGACGCGATTGGGATCGAGCGCGGCATCATGACGACGATCCACAGCTATAC
>CAKZXZ010000091.1 GCA_937883775.1 uncultured Paracoccaceae bacterium | reverse complement strand
GCAGCCGTGCCGGTGCCTGGTCGATTTTGCGGCGTGTGGCGCCTTATCTGTGGCCTAGGGATGCACCTGCGATGCGGGTGCGGGTGGTGCTGGTGCTGGCGATTGCGGTGCTCGTGGTCTCAAAGCTGATCGCGGTGGCAACGCCCTATGTCTTCAAGTTGGCCGTCGACACGCTGAGCGGAGAGGCGGTTCAAAGCCCGACGATCTTGCTGACATATGGCGCGGTTGGGCTGACGCTGGCTTATGGCGTGACACGGCTTGCCTCGACAGGGTTTCAGCAACTGCGGCTGGTTATCTTTGCGCCGGTGACTGAACGCGCCTCGCGGCGCATCGCGCTTGCGGTCTTTGCGCATATCCATCGGTTGTCCTTGCGCTATCATCTGTCGCGGCAGACCGGGGCGTTAGCACGCATCATCGACCGCGGTGTCGCGGGCATTCAAACGGTGCTGAGCGTCGCACTTTTTTCCACCGGGCCGCTGATCCTTGAGCTGGTACTGATCTGCGGGGTGCTGGTGACGGTCTTTGACCCACGGTTTGTGGGCATCGTGGCCGTCACGATCGTGACCTATGTCGCGTTCACCTTTGTCGTCAGCGAATGGCGCGTCGGGCTGCGCCGCGAGATGAATGATCGCGACAAGGACATGAACCAAAAGGCGATGGACAGCCTGTTCAACTTTGAAACGGTCAAATATTTTGCAGCGTCTCACCGCGAAGAAGCCCGTTATGAGGCAGCGCTGCGCAGCTTTCAGGGCAGTTCGCTTCGGGTAACGTATTCGATGGCTGCGTTGAATTTCGGTCAGGCGTTCCTGATTACCACGGGGCTCGTCGCAGTGATGGCGCTTGCGGCCCTTGGGGTTGAAAACGGCACGCTGACGGTGGGCGACTTCGTGATGGTCAATGCCTATATGCTGCAGGTGATCGGACCGCTGAACTTTCTGGGCGGGATTTATCGGCAGCTGCGCCAATCGCTTGTGGATATGGACGAGATGTTTGGCCTTCTGGATCGTCCCGCCGAGGTGTCCCAAAAAGCGGATGCGCGCAATCTGACTGTCACGCGGGGCGAGGTGACGCTGACAGGTGCGCATTTTCACTATGATGCCAATCGTCCGATCCTGAAAGGCGTCGACATTCATGTGGGCCCAGGCGAAACCGTTGCCATTGTCGGGCCGTCCGGTGCGGGCAAGTCGACCATCGTGCGGCTGTTGTTCCGGTTTTACGATGTGACCGAAGGGGCGCTGTTGATCGATGGGCAGGATGTGCGCGATGTGACCTTGCAAAGCCTGCAGGAAAATATCGGCGTCGTGCCGCAGGACACTGTGCTTTTCAACGACACGATTGGCTACAACATCGCCTATGGTAACCCCGCTGCCAGCGCCGAACAAATCGAGGATGCGGCGCGTTCGGCACAGATTTATGACTTCGTGATGAGCTTGCCCGATGGCTTTGACACATATGTCGGGGAACGCGGTCTGAAGCTGTCAGGTGGGGAAAAGCAACGCGTGGGCATCGCACGCACGCTGCTGAAAGACCCGCCGATCATTCTGCTGGATGAGGCAACTTCAGCGCTCGATTCCGAAACTGAGCGTGACATTCAGGACGCGCTGGACCGGATGGGGGAGGGGCGTTCGGTCCTGGTGATTGCACACCGGCTTTCAACCGTTGTGAGCGCGGATCGCATCTATGTGCTGCATGATGGACGCGTTGTCGAAGAAGGCACACATCCTGCGCTTTTGGCCGCTGATGGGCGCTACGCCCGAATGTGGGCCCGTCAACTGCGCGAAGAGGCTGCATGAACCTGTTTCACGGTCCATGCAGCCCCTGCTGTTCTAATCTAAACCTAAATATGGTCGCTCGGGGCAGGTGCCCCCGTGCGCGGATGGATTATTCGGTTGCGACTGCTGCGTCCGTCAGCTTGCCCAAAGCCCCTGTCATCATCTTGATGACTTCGGCATCGGCCGCAATGTTGTGGGTGGCGGCCAGTCCGGCGGGGTCGTGATAGACGACCTGCACTTGCCCGCTTGCGTCTTCATAGGCCAGCACGCGCAACGGTAGATCAAGCCCTGCGGTAATGGCAGCCTGCATCGCGGGCGTGCCCAGCTTGGGGTTTCCGAACATCAGCATCTGCGCCGGAGCCAGCTCTGATCCGACACTTTCGGCACCTTTGGCGTGATCGACGCGCGCAAAGACCGTGGCGCCTGCATTGCCGACAGCGGCCTCAAGCCGATCAAGGGTTTCGGCCACGCTGTGCGGGCTGGGTTTGCTCACAAGATCAGCAGCGCTGACACCGGGGGCGGCAGCACACAGCGCCAGTGCGCAGAGGAAAGATCGTAAAGTCATAGAACATGTCTCCTGATTGTTCAGAGGAACACTATGACTGATCCACAGCCAGGCGGCCCGTCACAAGCGCGTGACGGACAGACGATGGGCGCTACTCTGCCGCTTTGAGCGGGGCAACTTCGCGGGTTGGTCCGTCGGGATCGTCCCACAGGATTTCAGGCGCTTTCACGCGGCCTGCTTCGCGGGCCAATGCCCAGTCTTGCGCGGCCTTGCTGGAATTGCCCATCGACATCTTGGCCAGCAATTGTGCCAGCCAGCGGGCGTATGTGGTCACCCAAACACGCAGTGCCAGCATGGACGGCGTAAAGACCAGCGTCAGCACCGTCGCGATGCCCAGGCCAAAGACGACGGCGGTGGCCAGTTGCTTCCACCACAAGGCGGTTGGGCTGTTCAGGGAGTATCCACCCCCGATGAAATCAAGGCTGAGGCCAAACATCATTGGTGCAAGCCCGGCCATGGTGGTGATCGTGGTCAGCAGGACCGGTCGGATCCGCGCCTCGGCCGTGCGCACGATCGCCTCAATCCGGGGCATATAGCGGGAATATTCCTGATAGGTGTCGATCAGCACAATGTTGTTGTTCACCACGATCCCGGCCAGCGCCACAATCCCCGTGCCCGTCATGATGATCGAGAAGGGTTGATCCATCACCAGCATGCCGATCAGCACGCCGGTTGTGGACAAGACCACCGCCAGCAGGACCAGAACGGCATTATAAAAGCTGTTGAACTGCGCCAGCAGGATGATGAACATCAGCCCCAGCGCGCCTGCAAAAGCGCTGATAAGGAACTGGCCACTTTCTTCCTGCTCTTCCTGATCGCCAGTCCATTCAAAGCTGACCCCTTGGGGCAGGACGTCGCCCCCGTCGAGCCAATCGTTCAGCGCACCGATGCGTTCGGTGGGGTTGATCGGCGCGCCGTCCTCGTTGGTCAGGTTCGGCAGGACATCTGCTTTTACATCATAAAAGCGTTGCTGATCGACGCGGTCGATCTGGGCCAGCTTTGCCACGGGCTTTCGGCTGATGAAGTTTGACAGTGGGACAAGCCCGTCTGAGGTGCGTACCTTGAGGTTATCCAGCGTGGAGAGCACGCGGTCTTGTTCGGGAAGGCGCACGCGGATGTCGATTTCTTCGTCAGAGCTGTCAACGCGCATCGTGTCCAGCAAAATGCCGCGCGTGACCAGTTGCACCATGGCGCCCACGGTCAGCACATCGGCGCCGTAGCGGCCCGCTTTTTCGACGTCGACATCGATTTGCCAGTCAATGCCGGGCAAGGGCAGGGTGTCTTCGATCAGCGTCAGGCCTTCGGTTTGTTCAAACCGTGCGCGGACCAGCAGCGCAGCCTGGGCCAGTTCGTCAAGATCGTCGCCTTTCAGCCGTAGGTGCACCGGCTTGCCCGAGGCGGGACCTTGAGCGAGCTCTGAAATTTCGGTCTGGATGCCGGGGATTGTGGCCAATTGTATGGCCAGCTCATCGATCACGACATTGCCGTCCAGCGTCGGGTCATCGGCGCGGTCTTCCCACGGTATTGTTTCAAACTGGATCTGACCGACGCTATCTTGCGGCGTGGCAGCTCCGGAGGCGTCTGTATTCAGGCCGCCGCGTCCGGCGAAGGCAAAGGTGTTCACGACGCCCGGATGGGCTTTGACGATGTCTTCGGCTTGCCGCAGCAGATCGTCTTTTTCGTCAAGCGACAGGTTTCCGCGGGCGCGGACATAGGCGATGGCCTGTTCGGGTTCGGACTCCACAAAGAATTCAACACCGTTGTTGTTCTGGGTGAAGGTGATGAACACCGCCAGGACAAAGCCCGCGATGGCGGCAATCGACAGGATCGGCATGATCGGATTGCCTGCGATCAGCCTGATAAAGCGGCCAAAGCCGGTGCGCTGATGACCGGCATTGATCTTGCGGGCCGAGCGTCTGATTTCGATAGCGCCCATCACCACCGAGAGCGACAGCGCACCGATCAGGAACATCAAAACACCTAATGCAGTGCCAAAGCCGCCCGCATCGGCGCCCAGCAGATAAGCTGGGTTGAGCAATTGCATCGCCCCCATAAAGACCAGCGCAAGCACGGGGATCAACAACGCCGCGCGGGTTATCCAGCGATAGCCCCGCAGCCAGTCAGAGGCATAACCGATCACGCGCGAGATGCGCCCTGTCACACCGCCCATCACGGGCAGGTAGATCAGTGCCACGACCAACGAGGCGGACAGAACGAAGATCAGGGTTACTGGCAGCATGCCCATAAATTCGCCCGGAACACCCGGCCAGAACAGCATCGGCAGGAAGGCACAAAGCGTGGTCGCGGTTGAACTGACGATGGGCCAGAACATCCGCTGGGCGGCTTCGACATAGGCCGCCATCGGGCCAGAGCCTTCCTTAATGCGCCGGTCGGCATATTCGACCACCACGATGGCGCCATCGACCAACATGCCGACGGCAAGGATCAAGCCGAACATCACGATGTTTGAAATCGAAACACCCATCACCGCAAGGAATGCGAAACACAGCAGGAACGAGGTCGGAATCGCAAAGCCCACTAGCAGCGCCGAGCGCGAGCCAAGCGAGGCCAGAACCACGATCATCACCAACGCGATGGCCGTCAGCACCGAACCTTCAAGCTGGCTGACCATGGAGGCGACCTGCCGGGACATATCGTTGGAGGTGCCGACCTGAATGGCGCTTTGCAGCTCGGGTGGCCAGCTTTGACGTTCAAGTTCGACTTCGGATTTGACCAGATCGGCAGTGTCGATCAGGTTGAAGCCTTTGCGTTTGACGACCTGCAACGCAACTGTGTTGACGCCGTTGAACCGTGCAGTGCCTTCGCGATCTTCAAAGGTCAGGTTGATCGTGGCCAGATCGCCCAGCGTGATGACGCGGTCCCCTTCGGTTTTAACCGGAAGGTCATAGACATCGCGCGGCTCATCAAAGGACGACGGGATCTTGACGGCAAAGGCGCCGCTTTGGGTTTCGACTTCACCGGCAGCGATCAGTTGGTTGTTGTTGGTGACAACGTCAATCAGTTCAGAGGCGGTGGCGTTATAGGCTTCAAGGCGCAGCGGATCGATCACCACTTCAAGCATCTCGTCGCGCTGTCCTGCCAGACCGGCTTCGAGGATCGGTTCTAGGCTTTCAAGGCGATCCTGTAGATCCCGCGCAACACGCAGCAGCGTGCGTTCGGGCACATCGCCGGTGAGGTTCACGATGATGATCGGGAACTCGGAAAAGTTGATCTCGTTGATCGAATACTGCTCGGCCCCATCGGGGAAATCTGCCTGCGCCTTTTGCATTGCGTCGCGCACATCGGCCATGATCTTGGTCTTGTCCCAGCCAAATTCGAACTCAAGCGCGATACCGCCATAGCCTTCGGCAGCGGTGCTGGACATGGTTTTCAAGCCGTCCAGATCAGACAGCTCAGTCTCCATAGGTTTGACGAGCAAGGTCTCGGAATCCTCGGCCGAGATGCCGGGGAAGGGGACCGACACGAAAAGCGCCGGGATTTCGATGTCAGGCTCACCTTCCTTGGGCAGGCCCACATATGCAAAGCCGCCCACAAGGATCGACAGCGCGATAAAGGCCATAACCATCCGCGCACGGTTGGCGGCCCAGGCAACAACACCGATCATTGGGTGACCTCTTGGTAGGTGGCATCGACGGGAACACCGTCGATCACGAACTCCTGTCCGATGGTGATAATGTCAGCCTCAGGCGCCAGCCCGGTGACCCAGACGCCATCAATCGTGTCGCGCAGAAACGTGATGGGTCTGAATTTTGCCATCCCATCCTGCACGATGCGCACGCCGATCGTGCCCTCGTCTGACAATGTCATGGCCGAGGCTGGGATCAAATGCGCATCAGCTCCGTCTGAGGCGATGGTGATTTCGGCCGTTTGCCCATCGCGGATTGTCAGATCCTGATTGGGCACTTCGATTTCGACACGGAAGGTACGTGTCATATTGTCAGCAGAGCGCGACAGGAACGTCACGCGGCCTTCGACCTGTTCGCCAGTGGCAAGCATTGCAGCTGCAGGTGCACCGACAGTGACACGATTGACTTCGGTTTCCGGCACGAAGCCGACCAGTTTGATCGGATCAAGCTGGATGATGGTGGCGCAATGTCCGCCCGGTTGCAGCAACGTCCCAAGCTCTGCCGCATCGCTTTCCAGAAGGCCTGCGAAAGGGGCCGTAATGTTGAGGCGGTCCAGATCCTTGCGGGCGGCTTTGACCGCCGCTTGTGCGGATTGCAGTGTGGCCTGTGCGCCAATGGCGCGGGTTTCCGAGGCAAACCCGCCTTCGGCAAGTCGGGCCGCGGCGGTATTGTTGATCTCGGCCTCGGCCAAGCGGGCCTCAGCTTCGGCCAGGATCGCCTCGCGGGTGCCGGGGTCAAGCTGGCACAACAGTTGCCCGGCTTCAACATAGGCGCCTTTACGCAGCGGTTCAGACACCACCAACCCCGAGATTTCGGCCTGAACGTCAACTTGCCTTGCGGCTTCGGTGCGCCCACGGACCAACACGGCGCTGTCAATTTCCTGTGCGACTGACCGCATGGCCACGACCGACACGCGGTTTGGCGCCTCTGCAACAGCGTCGTCTTGCGCCGTTTCCTCTTCGGAGACGGCCGCGAAGGCCAGTAACGCGTCTCTTTCGAACACCAGAAGATAGAGGCTGGCGGTCACCAAGATTGCGGTGAGAAGTGAAATGAGTCGCATTCAATGCCTCGTTTAGTCGTATTTTAAGGGGGCATGGGCGTAACATCGCCGCAGAATCCCTCATGTGAATAATAGTCACATAGTTGTTTTTCGGTAAACCAACCAGTTCAGATTATAAAATTCTGCCCTTCAGAGCAAGATTTACACTGTGCGCAATGACACATGCGTCTTGGCAATCGTGCAGAAGTCACGGTAAGAGGGGAAAAATGCGGGTGGGAGGCAGTCCGTGAGCGATACAGACAGCTTTATCGAAGAGGTCAGTGAAGAGGTCCGTCGGGACCGTCTTTTCAACTTGCTGCGCCGGTATGGCTGGATCGCAGCGGCTTTGGTCGTGTTGGTTGTTGGCGGCGCTGCATTCAACGAATACCGCAAAGCTTCGGACCGCGCCGAAGCGCAGGCACGCGGGGATGCGCTGCTTGGCGCGCTTGAGCAATCCGAGCCGGGCGCCGCTTTGGCCGCTGTGGCTGAGGACGGGTCTGTCCCGGCGTTGATGCTGGCGGCTGCCGCGCTTGAGGAAGAAGACAAGCTGGAGGAGGCGGCGACGCTGCTCGATCAGCTTGCAAGCACGCCCGAGGCGCCGATCATCTACCGCGATGTGGCGACCTTGAAATCGGTCATGCTGCGCGCCGAGACATTGAGCGCCGATGACAAGCGCACGCGCCTTGTTGGGCTCAGCGCGCCGGGTAACCCGTTGCGCCTGCTGGCCGAAGAGCAACTGGCGCTGGTCGATATTGAAACGGGCGATCTTGACGCGGCTGCGGCCCGTCTGGATGCGATCGAGGCCGATGCTGAAGCAAGTGTGGGCTTGCGCCTGCGCGTCGAGCAGTTGAAACTGGCGCTGGGTCTGAGCGCGCAATCGTCTGATGCAGCCGCGCCGGACGGGAATTAATACACGACGTCAGGGCAGGCTTTCTGGCCCCCCGGCAATGACAGGAATGAGGGTTTCGCAGTGACGCACGCACGCCGGATTTGTCTTTTGGGGGCCTTGGCCTTGTTGGCCGCCTGCGGCAACCGCGAGGTTATTCTTGAGGGCGAGCGGCTTGATCTGCGCGCGTCGCTTGATCCTGAAAGCGCGGTGGTCGAAGACGCTGCGCCGCCCTCGACAGAGATCACGTTGCCGGCGCAGGTCAATCATTCCGAGTGGACGCATCGCAACGGAACCGCCTCGCACCGCATTCAGCATCCGGCTTTGGGCAGCAGTCTTGCATCGCTCTGGTCCGCTAATATCGGCTCAGGCGACAGCCGCAAGCACCGGATCACAGCCGATCCTGTTGTCAGTGCCGGGCGGGTGTTTACGCTGGACAGTCAGGCGACGGTCAGCGCAACCTCGACCAGTGGTGAACGTATCTGGTCTCGGGATCTGACACCGCCGACAGATCGCTCATCCGACGCATCAGGTGGCGGTCTGGCCGTTGATGGCGACACGGTCTACGTCACCACGGGCTTTGGCGAGTTGAGCGCGCTTGATGTCGCCACAGGCGAGGAGAAGTGGGTGCAAGGCCTTGACGGCGCCACCACGGGCGCGCCCACCGTGCGTGACGGTCTGGTCTATGTCATCTCGCGCGATAGTCAGGGCTGGGCGATCAACGCGGCAACCGGGCGCATCGAATGGTCGGTCACAGGCACGCCAAGCACCAGCAATATGGTCGGTGGTGCCGGTCCCGTTGTTGGCGACAAACTTGCGGTTTTTGCCTTTGGCTCGGGTGAGTTGGTTGGCACATTCCGCAAAGGCGGTGTGCAGGTCTGGAATTCGTCTGTGTCGGGGGCCCGGCAGGGCCGTGCCTATGCGACGGTGACTGATATCACCGGCGATCCGGTTATTGATGGCGATGTGATCTATGCGGCCAACCAGTCCGGCCGCATCGTGGCGCTGAACGCCGGTTCCGGTGAGCGGATCTGGACAGCCAAGGAAGGCGCCTACAGCCCGGTTTGGCCCACGGCGGGATCCGTGTTTCTGGTGTCGGACGAAGGCAAGCTGGTGCGCCTTGAAGCTGAAACCGGTGAAGAGGTTTGGTCTGTCGATCTGCCCTATTTCCGCAAGGAGCGTCCGCGCCGTCTGAAAGCTGTCTTCGCGCATTATGGTCCTGTGCTGGCGGGTGGTCGTTTGATCGTTGCCTCTAGCGACGGTGTCATCCGCAGCTTTGATCCGGCGACAGGCGCGCTGGTGTCGACAACGGATATCCCGGGCGGGGCCACGACGAACCCGGTTGTCGTAAACGGCACGCTATATCTGGTTTCGGGCCGCGGGCAGTTGCACGCGTTCCGCTAAGAGCGGGCTTTCCGTCATCGCCGCGATACTGTAAGCGGCAGGCCTGATACTGCCGGAGTCGCGGAAATGTCGTTCACACTGGCCATTGTCGGCCGTCCCAATGTTGGTAAATCCACGCTGTTCAACCGTCTGGTGGGCAAGCGTCTGGCCTTGGTTGATGACCAGCCCGGCGTGACACGCGATCTGCGCGAAGGCGAGGCGCGGCTGGGTGATCTGCGCTTTACGGTGATTGACACGGCGGGGCTTGAAGAAGCGACGGATGCATCGTTGCAAGGCCGGATGCGCCGCCTCACGGAACGCGCGGTGGACATGGCCGATGTGTGCCTGTTCATGATTGATGCGCGCGCGGGTGTCCTTCCCGCCGACGAAGTTTTCGGAGAGATTTTGCGCAAACGCTCTGAGCATGTGTTTCTGGCGGCGAACAAGGCCGAAGGTCGTGCGGCGGAAGCGGGCGTGCTAGAGGCTTATGGGTTGGGTCTGGGCGATCCGTTGCGCATTTCGGCAGAGCATGGCGAGGGTCTGGAAGACCTCTATGCAGCGCTGATGCCGCTGGCGGATGTCTTTGCCGAAAAAGCCGCTGCAGATGCGCCTGAAGTCGATGTCGAGGTTGAGGACGGCGACGAGGACGGCCCGCGCAAGCTGACCAAGGACAAACCCTTGCAAGTCGCGGTGATTGGTCGCCCGAATGCCGGTAAATCCACGCTGATTAACAAGATCATCGGAGAGGATCGTTTGCTGACCGGGCCGGAAGCCGGCATCACACGGGATGCGATTTCTGTGATGGCGCAGTGGGGCGATACGCCGGTGCGTATTTTCGACACCGCGGGCATGCGCAAACGCGCGAAAGTGCAGGAAAAGCTTGAAAAGCTGTCGGTCTCGGACGGTCTGCGCGCGGTGAAATTTGCGGAAGTCGTGGTGGTTCTGCTGGATGCGGATATCCCTTTTGAGCAGCAGGACCTGCGCATCGCGGATCTTGCGGAACGCGAAGGCCGCGCGGTGGTCGTCGCGATCAACAAGTGGGATCTGGAGCCTGAAAAGCAGGCCAAGCTGCGCGACCTGCGCGAGAAGTTCGAGCGGTTGCTGCCGCAGTTGCGCGGGGCGCCTTTGGTGACGGTGTCGGCTAAGACAGGTAAAGGGCTGGACCGGCTGGAAGGCGCGATCTTGCGGGCCCACGAGGTGTGGAACCGCCGGGTCAGTACGGCGCAATTGAACCGCTGGCTGACGGACATGGTCGAAGCGCATCCACCGCCCGCACCAGGTGGGCGCCGCATCAAGCTGCGCTATGCGACACAGGTGAAGACGCGTCCTCCGGGATTTGTGGTGATGTGTTCGCTGCCCGAGAAGCTTCCGGAAAGCTATTCGCGTTACCTTGTGAATGGTCTGCGCGAGGATTTTGATATGCCGGGCACGCCGATCCGACTGACCATGCGCTCACAGGCCGACAAAAACCCTTACAAGGATAAGAAGAAATCCACGCCGTCGCGGTTGCGCAAGCACTTGGGTAAGGGGCGCGCGGACGAGTAGACGTTGCGCGCTTTTCGGGGTTTGGGATGCCTTCGGCGAGGATATTTGGAAAAAGCGAAGCGGCTTCCAGTAGGAGACTCTAAAAAAGCGAAGCGGCTTTCAGTGAGAGACTCTTAAGAGCAAAGGGGTTTCCAGCGGAATGCGTAAAGGCGAAGCGGTTGTTGGTAAGCGCCGTGTCTTTAGATTGAGAAATGCGCTGCTCTCCGCGTGTGATTTAGCTTGAGCGCCCCCAGCTGAAAACCAAGGCCACGATGCCCGTGCCTGCCAAGCCGAGGATTGCGGCGTTTCCACCCCAATTCGCGATCATGATGGCCACCAGTGCCCAGACGACAGTTGCGCCATATTCAGGTGCGCGGTGGGTGCGGCCCTGAATCACAAACGCAAAGACAACCGCCAGCGCCAATGCGATCAGCGCAGCGGTGTCCTCGGACACAACGCCATAGCCTGCCAGCATCAGGCCAATGGCGACAAAGCTTGCCGCACTCAGCCAGCCTGCATACACCGCGACCGGCGTCTGCAGCAGCCAGCGATCTTGGGCATCGCTTGTTTTGAAGAACGCCCAGAGGGCTGTTATCAGCATTCCCCATATCATTGCCGTTGCGGCAGGTGGGTTCTGATTGGCCACCATCAGCCAAGGCGCGCCAATCACCAGTGACAGGGTCAGTGGCAGGCGCACGCTGTCCCAGACCGGATCGCTGCTGCGTTTCCAAAGGCCAAAACCTGCGTGGACGATCAGCCCCAGATAAATGGGTCCCCAGATTGCGAACGCATAGCCTGCCGGCTGCACCGGAGGGTCATCCTGTGGCACCGGATAGAGGTTGGGATCAAAGCCGTTGAACGGAGAAAAGAACGGGGCAGCCGCAAAGGCGAGGGCTGCGAGCAACAAAAGGATCGCTTTGGTCATAAGGGGGGCTTGTCCGGGAAAAGATCGTTTAACTGAAAGGCCTGTGCAACGTCACGCGCGGCCGCGGCATTCAGGCGATTGCGCCTGAGATAGCTGATTTTGGCGTCCATTTTACCGCGTCTTTGGCGGATGTTTTCGCCGTGGTTCACCACGTACAAGGCTGCGGCAAACGGCACCGGTTGCAAGATAAACCCATAAGCAGCGAGGTTTTCATGCATGTCCTTATGCCGCCCGCGGGCATTCAGAGGCTCGGCAAAGGCGGGGCCATGGCGGAAATCGAACCGCGCGGCAACGCATGAGCCGCATTCGCGATTGAACGATTTGGCAAAGGGTCGGCGCAAGCTGCGCGCGCCCAGATAGGCCATTTGCAGACTGCCCAGATCCATCATGTAACCATGGGTGATATAGTAGCCCTGGCCATTATTATCGGCGGTGATATGCGCCACAAGATCGGGATGCACGATGTCATCGGCATCCAGTTGAAAGAGATATCCATCGCCGCTCTCAGAGGTGCTGAGATGGGCGGTCATCTGTTTGATTTTAAGCCATTTATCAAAGTTGAGAGCGTTTTTATCGGTCTCGGTATCGGGCACCGCATAGGGCAGAAACTGCACATGGGCATCAAAAGTGATGCCTTTGGGTTGGTCTTGGCCGCAGATCAGCATGCGCCACTGGTCGCTTGTCTGATTGCGCAGACTGCGCACAGTCGCTGCCAGATTGGCGCAGATGACATCCCAATCGAAAGCGCGGTTTTTCGAGATAAGCGGCGTTGCAAAGATCACCTCTGGTGCCGTGGATGGTGGCAACGGCGCGTTGGCGGCCTGCCACGCCGCGCCTTTTTGTTGCAAGGCCTTTAATTGTGCCCGCCTTTCGGAGGCATCACTCATGCAAGCGCCCCATCGGCTGTGATCGTGGATTTGCCGCCCAGGTAAGGCGCCAGCACGTCGGGCAGATTGACTGATCCGTCTTCTTGCTGGCCGTTTTCCAGCACCGCGATCAGGCAACGCCCCACCGCAAGGCCGGAGCCGTTCAGCGTGTGAACGAACTGCGGTTTGCCGCCTTCGGCAGGCTTGAAGCGCGAATTCATGCGGCGGGCCTGGAAGTCGCCGCAGACCGAGACCGAGCTGATCTCGCGGTAGGTGTCCTGTCCGGGCAGCCAGACCTCGATATCGAAGGTTTTGCGCGCGCCAAAGCCCATATCGCCGGTGCAGAGCACAATCGTGCGGTAGGGCAGGCCCAACTTTTCCAGGATCGCCTCGGCGCAGCCGGTCATGCGGGCGTGTTCTTCAAGCGATTTGTCCGGGTGCGTGACGCTGACCATCTCGACCTTTTCGAATTGGTGCTGGCGCAGCATGCCGGATGTATCACGGCCCGCGCTGCCAGCCTCGGACCGAAAGCACAGCGAATGGGCCGTGTAGCGGCGGGGTAGGGTGGCTTCGTCGATGGTTTCGCCATGCACCAGATTGGTCAGCGATACCTCGGATGTGGGGATCAGCCACCAGCCTTCGCGGGTCAGGTAGCTGTCCTCGCCGAACTTTGGTAATTGCCCTGTGCCGTACATCATCTCTTCGCGCACAAGCACCGGCGCGTTGGTTTCCGTCAGGCCATGCTCATCGACATGGGTGTCGATCATAAACTGCGCCAGTGCGCGGTGCAGGCGGGCGACGGCACCTGACAGGACGACAAAGCGCGAACCGGAGAGCTTTGCGGCGGTCTCAAATTCCATGCCGGTTTGCACGGCGGGCAGTTCATAATGCTCGACCGGTTTGAAATCAAAGCTGCGCGGGGTGCCCCAGCGCTTGATCTCGACATTGTCATCCTCATCCGCGCCGTCGGGCACGTCGTCGAAAGGCAAGTTCGGCAGGCCCATGAGCAAATCGGTCAGCTTGGCGTCTTCCGCCTTGGCCTCGTCATTTAGGCGTGCGACCTCGGCC
This sequence comes from uncultured Paracoccaceae bacterium, assembly GCA_937883775.1. Classification (GTDB taxonomy): domain Bacteria; phylum Pseudomonadota; class Alphaproteobacteria; order Rhodobacterales; family Rhodobacteraceae; genus JAHTBL01. Next base: position 33,494 of record CAKZXZ010000091.1, on the reverse strand, counting down.
TTTTTATCGGCCACGAGCGCGCGCAGACGTTCAAATTCGTCCTCGTCCCCACGACCCTTGGCGGCACCGACTTCCTTGGAGGCCTTGTTCTGTTCGGCCTGCGCGGTCTCAGAGGCAAGGATCTTGGCCCGGCGCGCTTCGTCCAGTGCCAAAATCACGGATGACACCGACCCAGCCCCAACCCGAGAGATCGCCGCATCGAAAGCAGCGGGGTTTTCACGGATGGCACGAATATCATGCATGGGATCAGTCCTTGGTTGATGTCACATCTTCGACCCCCATATGCCCTAGTGCTGCGGGGTTTTGAACCGCGAAATAACGCGGGTAGTGGCATTGCAACTGTTCGGACCCGCCGCTAGGGTGCGCCGACTTTCACGGGCGGCGCCCGACAACACGAAAAAGAGGTCCTGATGGAAGGCAACGCATTCGCCCAATTTATCCCGCTGATCCTGATTTTTGCGATCATGTATTTCCTGCTGATCCGTCCTCAGCAGAAAAAAGTCAAAGAGCACCAGGCGATGGTCGCAGCGCTGCGCCGCGGAGACCAGATCGTCACGCAAGGGGGCCTGATCGGCAAAGTCGTCAAGGTCAAAGAGGATAACGAGGTCGAGGTCGAACTGGCCGACGGCGTCAAGGTGCGTGTGGTCCAGTCGACTGTGGCGCAGGTCTTGTCCAAGACCGAACCGGCGAAGTCCTGAGACGTAACGCAAGCGCCTGAGGGGGCCGGTCATGCTGCAAATCGAAGGCTGGAAGCGCCTCACGATCTGGTTTTTCGTTGCCGTGGGGTTGCTGTTGGCGGTGCCAAACGGCTTTTACACCCGCGTTGAGCAACATAATGACGCTGTTACCCAAATGGAGCTGGGCTTTGACAGCCCAGAGCTTCAGGCGCAAGCGGCCCAGTGGCCCACATGGATGCCGTCTTCGTTGGTCAACCTTGGGCTTGATCTGCGGGGTGGCGCGCATTTGCTGGCTGAAGTGCAGGCTGATGCGGTCTATGCGCAGCGGATGGAAGGCCTATGGCCCGAGGTACGCGATGCCTTGCGGCCGGAACGCGCCACGATTGGTGCAATCCGTTTGCAAGACGGCGCGCCGGACGAGCTGCGTGTGTCCATTGGTGAGCCTGCTGGCATGCAGCGCGCACTTGAAGTTGTGCGCGCGCTGGCCCGTCCTATCGTGACCCTGACCGGCGTTGGCGCGACCGATATCGAGGTGCGCGCACAGGGCAATCAGCTTGTCATTACCCTGTCCGAAGAAGAGCGTATCGCTACAGACGAGCGCACGTTGCAGCAATCGCTTGAGATCATCCGCCGCCGTGTCGATGAGGCGGGCACGCGCGAGCCGACCATTCAGCGGCAAGGGACTGACCGGATCCTGATCCAGGTGCCGGGCATCGGATCCGCGCAGGAATTGAAGGATATCATCGGCACCACGGCCCAGCTGAGCTTTCAGCCGGTGGACCGCGTGGTTTCTGACAGCAATGCGCCGCCGGGTGTGGGCAATGAACTGCTGCCTTCGATCGATGAGGAAGGCATTTTTTACGTGCTTGAGCGCAATGCGGTTGTAACCGGCGAAGAGCTTGTGGATGCGCAGCCTGAATTCGATCAGAACGGCGCGCCGGCGGTGGGCTTTAGGTTCAATCCGACAGGCGCGCGTAAGTTTGGCCAGTATACGGCTGAAAATGTCGGCGCTTTGTTCGCGATTGTGCTGGATGACGAGGTGATTTCAGCCCCGCGCATCAATGAGGCGATCCCCGGTGGATCGGGGATCATCACCGGAAACTTCTCGCTTGAGGAAAGCACATCCTTGGCGGTGTTGCTCAGGGCAGGGGCCTTGCCTGCCCCTCTGGAGTTTTTGGAAGAACGCACAATCGGTCCCGAGTTGGGTCAGGACAGCATCGATGCAGGCCGCATCGCGTGCATCGTGGCCTTTGCGGCGGTGCTGGTGTTCATGGGTCTCAGCTACGGCTTTTTCGGCCTGATCGCCAATATCGCACTGATCGTGAATGTCGCACTGATCTTCGGGCTTTTGTCGATGATCGGGGCGACGCTGACGCTGCCGGGCATTGCAGGTATCGTGTTGACCATCGGGATGGCGGTGGACGCCAACGTGCTGGTGTTCGAGAGGATCCGCGAAGAGCTTAAGACTGCCAAAGGCCCCGCGCGCGCAATCGAGTTAGGCTATGAAAAAGCCCTGTCAGCGATCATCGACGCGAACATCACCACATTCATCACGGCTGTGATCCTGTTTGTCATGGGCTCTGGCCCGGTGCGCGGATTTGCAATCACACTTGGCCTTGGCATCCTCACATCCGTCTTCACCGCGATCTTCGTGACGCGCTTGATTATCGTGATGTGGTTCGAACGCCGCCGCCCCAAACAGATCGAGGTATAGGCCATGCGGTTGCGACTGGTCCCCAAGGAAACAAGCTGGGATTTCTTCTCACGCGCGAAGCTGACGCTGGGTATCTCGGGCTTCTTGATGGTGCTGGCGCTGGTCAGCTTCGTCATTCAGGGCCTCAACTACGGCATCGACTTTCGGGGCGGCACGACGATCCGCACGGAAAGCCCGCAACCCGTCGTCGTCGCCGAATACCGCGCCGCGATGGAGGCGTTGGAGCTGGGCGATGTGTCAATCACCGAAGTGTTTGATCCGTCCTTTGGCCCAGATGAAAACGTCGCCATGGTGCGCATTCAAGCGCAAGACGGCGAAGAGGCCGTGACCAATGAGACGATCCAACGGGTGGAAGAAGCGCTTCTGGCGCTTGATCCGCAGGTGACATTTCCATCGGTGGAATCCGTCGGCCCAAAGGTTTCGGGCGAGCTGATCCAGACTGCGATTATTGCGGTGGTTTTGGCCATCGCGGCGGTGCTGGTCTATATTTGGCTGCGCTTTGAATGGCAGTTCGCCTTGGGTGCTGTAGCGGCCTTGGTGCATGACGTGGTGCTGACCATAGGCATCTTTTCCGAGCTTCAGATCCGGTTTGACCTGGCGATCATCGCCGCACTTTTGACCATCGTGGGCTATTCGCTGAACGATACGGTGGTGGTCTTCGACCGTGTCCGAGAGAACTTGCGCAAATACAAGAAGCGCGATCTGAAAGAGGTGCTGAACCTGTCGATCAACGAAACGCTCAGCCGGACGGTCATGACCTCGGTCACGACTCTGTTGGCGCTGATTTCGCTCTTCGTGCTGGGCGGCGACGTGATCCGCGGCTTTGTCTTCGCGATGATCTGGGGCGTGATCGTGGGCACTTACAGTTCTGTCTTCGTCGCCTCGGCGATCCTGCTGGTACTGGGCGTGAAGCGCGATTGGTCCAAACCGGACAACACCGCCGGAAACCAGTTCGGCGCGGTTGATCCCTAAGTGCGCGCACTTACCTTTGCGATATGCGTCTGAACGAGGTTTCATATCCCAACGCCAAACCCGTCGAAGGCTACGGCCCGGGTTTTTTCCGCATCGGTGGCGTCGTCCATGATGGCGCGCTTTTGGTGCTGCCCGATGGGGAAATCACCTGGGGCGGCTATGAGGATGTCGACATCATCCTGTCAGCAAAAGACGCCATCGACGTTCTATTCGTTGGCACCGGTGCCGAGATTGCGCATATCCCGGCCAGCTTGCGTCACACGCTGGAAGAGGCTGGGATCGGCGTTGAAGTGATGAACTCCCCTTCCGCCTGCCGCACATATAACGTGCTTTTGTCCGAAGGCCGGCGCATCGCGTTGGCAGTACTTCCGGTCTGACCTGTCCCAGCCTTGTGACTCCGCCAGCATAAAGCGGCCTGTCTCAAGGATATATTCAATTTGACTAAAATGCGCGGCCCCACCTTCTTTTGTCTCTAAATACCGAAAATCGCCCCACTTGCCACGCATACATCGCTTTGCCTTCCCGAGCAGGTCGGCTAGAGATTTCTCATGGAGTTACAAGTCGTTGATCTTGGCGTGGCGCGTGGCGGCCTGCCCATCCTACAAGGCGTCAGCTTCACGCTTGAGGCAGGGCAGGTTCTGGTGCTGCGCGGACCCAACGGGATCGGCAAGACAACCCTGCTGCGTGCAATTGCAGGGTTGCAGCCTGCGCTGTCCGGTCATGTCTCGCTTGACCCCGAGGCGGTGGCCTATGCCGCCCATGCAGATGGCCTGAAATCAACGCTAAGCGTGCTGGAAAACCTGACGTTCTGGGCGCAGGTCTATGGCACCACAGACGTTGCGCCTGCCCTTCAAGCCTTTGCGTTGCAAAACCTGGCGGACCGACCTGCGCAGAACCTGTCAGCCGGGCAAAAGCGCCGCCTTGGTCTTGCGCGGTTGTTGGTCACCGGACGTCCACTTTGGGTATTGGATGAGCCGACCGTGTCGCTTGACGCGTCGGCCGTGACGTTGTTCGCCGATGCGGTGCGGGCGCATTGCGCGCGCGGCGGCGCGGCCTTGATCGCCACTCATATCGATCTGGGGTTGCAAAGTGACTTACTGGATCTGACGCCTTTCAAGGCAACTGCCATGGCACAAGGCGACTTTGACGAGGCGTTCTTATGATCGCCTTGCTGATCCGTGATTTGCGCCTTGCGATCCGCACCGGTGGCGGGTTCGGCCTGGGTCTTGCGTTCTTTTTGATTATTGCGGTTCTCGTGCCTTTCGGTGTCGGCCCTGACAGCGCTGTGCTGGGGCGCATTGCGCCGGGCATCTTGTGGGTCGGCGCATTGCTGTCTTGCCTTTTGTCGCTGGACCGCATCTTCGCGCTTGATTTCGAAGATGGCTCACTGGATTTGCTGGCAACGGCACCGATCCCGCTGGAGGGGCTGGTCGGGGTCAAGGCGTTTTCACACTGGTTGACGACCGGCCTGCCGCTGACGCTGGCGGCACCCGTTCTGGGCCTTCTTCTGAGCTTGCCGGAACCGGCCTATTTGTGGCTGATCCTGTCGCTTCTGATTGGCACGCCTGCGCTGTCTTTCATCGGAGCCTTCGGGGCCTCGCTGACTGTTGGCCTGAAGCGCGGCGGGCTTTTGCTGTCGCTTCTTGTGCTGCCACTTTACGTGCCGACCTTGATCTTTGGGGCCGAAACCATTCGCCGCGGTGCAGAAGGCTTAGGAACGGCGACACCGCTGACGATGCTGGGCGCCATCACACTGGGAACACTTGCAGTCTTGCCATTCGCCTCGGCTGCGGCAATCCGCATCAATCTTCGCTGAAAAGTGTCCTTTATGTTTATTGCCAGCACCTAACCCGGAGCCTAAGTAACGCTCATGTCTTTTTGGGAATATGCCAACCCCAAGCGCTTTATGGCGCTATCCAGTGCCGCTTTGCCGTGGTTTACCGCGCTAACCGCGCTTGTGCTTAGTGTTGGCCTGATCTGGGGCTTCTTCTTCACACCCGATGATTTCCGCCAGGGATCGACCGTCAAGATCATCTATATCCACGTGCCTTCGGCGTTCATCGCGATCAACGCCTGGCTGATGATGCTGGTTACGTCGCTGGTGTGGCTGGTCCGCCGGCACCATGTGTCTGCACTGGCCGCGCGTGCAGCAGCGCCGATTGGTCTGGCAATGACCTGTATCGGTCTTATCACGGGCGCTGTGTGGGGACAGCCGATGTGGGGCACGTGGTGGGAGTGGGACCCGCGGCTGACATCTTTCCTGATCCTGGGCCTGTTTTATCTCGGCTATATCGCCCTGTGGGAGGCGATTGATGACGCGGACACTGCTGCGGATCTGACCTCGGTCTTGTGCATCGTAGGATCAGTTTTTGCGGTGCTGTCACGGTATGCGATCCTCTTTTGGAACCAAGGGCTGCATCAAGGCGCGTCGCTGTCGCTGGACAAGGAAGAAAACGTGCATGACGTGTTCGCCTATCCGCTATGGACCTGCATCATAGGATTTGTGCTGCTCTTCATCACGCTTGTTCTGCTGCGCACCCGTACCGAGATCCGCGCGCGGCGCGTCAAGGCACTGATCGCCCGAGAGCGGATGGCATGATGCCTGATCTGGGAAAATATGCCGTATCGGTGCTGTCGGCCTACGGCGCGACACTGGCTATTGTGGCGTTGCTGATCTGGATCAGTTTGCGGCGCGGGCGCAAGGTACAGGATGAACTTCGCTCTTTGGAGGGACGGCGCGACGATGCCTAAGGTGAACCTTCTCATGGTGGCCCCGCCTGCGATCTTCTTTGGGCTTGCGGCTCTTTTCTATATCGGGATGCAGCGCGAGGACCCAAACGCGCTCCGCTCGGCTCGCGAAGGCCAGCCTGCCCCGATGGTTGAACTGACACAGCTGGGACCAGAACAGCCCTTCACCAACGAGACGCTGAGCGATGGGCAGGTCAAGCTGGTCAATTATTGGGCCAGCTGGTGTGGCCCTTGCCGCGCCGAGCATCCACTTTTGACCGATCTGGCCAAAGAAGGGCTGCCGATCTACGGGATCAATTACAAGGATGATCCCGAAAAAGCGCTGGCGTTTCTGGATGAACTTGGCGATCCCTACGCAGCCCTCGGCGCAGATTTCACGGGCCGCACGGCTTTGGAATGGGGGCTTTATGGCGTGCCGGAAACATATGTTCTGGCAGGCGACGGGACCGTGATGCTGCGCTTTGCAGGACCGCTCACCGATGATGTGATGGAGCGTCGTATCCGCCCGGCTCTTGAGGCCGCTGCTGCCCGTTAGGCCTGAGTTTGCGACCTCTGCGCGCTGACAAAGCCCGCGCAGATATCAGCAATTTAAATCAAATGTTCGGCTTCTTTTGTCCATAAATACCGAAAAGAAAAATGCCCCACTGCATCGCGGGGCGTTTGAAATTCTGGGCGCATGATCGCGATCAGGCCGCTTGCGCCAGATTGCGCAGTACGTAATGCAACACGCCGCCGTTTTCGATATATTCAATCTCGACCTCGGTATCGATCCGGCATTTCAGTGTGATCTCTTTGACCGTGCCATCCGCCATTTCGATTGTGCAGGGAACCTCCTGCAGAGGCTTGATCGTGTCGAGCCCGCTGATCGAGACGGTTTCTTGCCCTGTAAGGCCCAGCGTCTTGCGGGTGTCACCGCCGGTGAATTCGAACGGGATCACCCCCATCCCCACAAGGTTTGATCGGTGGATACGCTCAAAGCTTTCGGCGATGACCGCTTTGACGCCCAGCAAAGCTGTGCCTTTTGCGGCCCAGTCGCGTGACGATCCGGCACCATATTGTTCACCCCCGAAAACAACCAGTGGTGTGCCTTCGGCTTTATAGGCCATCGCAGCCTCAAAGATCGACGTCTGAGCACCGTCAGGGCCTTTGGTATAACCGCCCTCCACACCGTCCAGCATCTCGTTCTTGATGCGGATATTGGCGAAGGTGCCGCGCATCATGATCTCGTGGTTGCCACGGCGCGATCCGTAGGAGTTGAACTCGCGCACGGGCACTTGCCGTTCGGTCAGATACTGGCCTGCGGGTGTGGTTTCCTTGAACGATCCTGCCGGCGAGATGTGATCGGTGGTAATCATATCTCCCAGAACGGCCATCATCTTGGCGCCGATGATATCGGTGATCTTGCCGGGCTCGTGCCCCATGCCCTGAAAATAGGGCGGATTTTGCACATAGGTCGATGCAGGAGGCCAATCGTAGGTCAGGCTGTTTGTCGTTTCGACCTGCTGCCACTTCTCATCACCCTTAAAGACATCGGCGTATTTCGATTGAAACGCCTCACGCGTGACCGTCTTCCCAACCAGTTCCGCGATCTCCTGAGAGCTGGGCCACAGGTCTTTCAGATAGACGTCCTTGCCGTCTCTGTCCTGTGCAATCGGGTCTGTGGTGAGGTCGATATCCATCGTGCCAGCAAGCGCATAGGCCACCACAAGGGGGGGCGAGGCGAGGTAATTGGCGCGCACATCAGGGCTGATGCGGCCTTCGAAATTGCGGTTGCCGGACAGCACAGACGTCGCCACCAGATCGCCTTCGGCAATCGCGTCGCTGATTTCCTGCTGGATCGGGCCGGAATTGCCGATGCAGGTGGTGCAGCCATACCCGACAAGGTTGAAGCCGATCTTGTCCAGATCCTCTTGCAGGCCAGCCGCTTCAAGATAGTCCGACACGACCTGACTGCCGGGCGCAAGCGAGGTCTTGACCCAGGGTTTGCGATCCAGCCCCAGTTCAGCGGCCTTGCGCGCCACAAGGCCTGCGCCGATCATCACATAGGGGTTCGATGTGTTGGTACACGACGTGATCGAGGCGATCACAACCTTGCCCGATTGCATGGTGTAGTCTTCGCCTTTGACGGCGACTTCCTTGCCCATGGGGCGCTTGAAGGTCTCTGCCATTTCCCGAGCGAACGCAGATTTCGCATCCGTAAGGGCCACATAGTCTTGCGGGCGTTTCGGCCCCGAAATGGCGGGTACGATGGTGCCCATGTCAAGGCGCAGCGTATCGGTGTAGATCGGCGCATAATCCGCGCCACGCCAAAGGCCGTTTTCCTTGGCATAGGCTTCGACCAGCGCGATCCGGTCTTCATCACGACCGGTGTTGCGCAGATAGCGCAGGGTTTCGTCATCGATTGGGAAAAAGCCACAGGTGGCGCCATATTCAGGGGCCATGTTGGCGATGGTGGCCCTGTCGGCAAGTGGGAGGCTGTCCAGCCCAGCGCCATAAAACTCGACGAATTTCCCGACAACACCCTTTTCACGCAACATTTCTACGACTTTCAGCACAAGATCGGTGCCGGTGGTGCCTTCGACCATGGCGCCTGTCAGCTCAAACCCGACCACCTCGGGGATGAGCATCGAGATGGGCTGACCCAGCATTGCAGCCTCGGCTTCGATGCCGCCGACGCCCCAGCCCAGAACGGCCATGCCGTTGACCATGGTGGTGTGGCTGTCGGTGCCGACCAAGGTGTCGGGATAGGCGACCTGATCGCCGTTTTGATCTTCGTCTGTCCAGACGGTTTGCGCCAGGTATTCAAGGTTCACCTGATGGCAGATCCCGGTGCCGGGGGGCACGACGCGGAAATTGTTGAACGCCTTTTGGCCCCATTTCAGGAAGGTGTAGCGCTCCATGTTGCGTTCATATTCGCGGTCGACATTCATCTGAAACGCGCGCGGATTGCCGAACTCGTCGATCATAACCGAGTGGTCGATGACCAGATCAACCGGGTTCAGCGGATTGATCTTGGTTGCGTCACCACCCAGGCTGACAATGCCGTCCCGCATCGCCGCCAGATCCACAACCGCCGGAACACCGGTGAAATCCTGCATCAGAACGCGGGCGGGGCGATAGGCGATCTCACGCGGGTTCTTGCCGCCCTTGGTGCCCCAATCGGCGAAGGCTCTGATATCGTCGACTGATACTGTGCGCCCATCGTCCTCAAATCGCAGCATATTTTCCAGCACCACTTTCAGCGCGGCGGGCAGGGCGGAAAAGTCACCAAGACCCGCGTTTTGCGCGGCGGGGATCGAATAATATGCAATGGAGTGATCGCCGACCGTGAGAGTTCTGCGCGTCTTGGCAGTATCGGTTCCGACTTGAATGGGCATGTTTGGCCTCCCAGAAGTAAGTAGGGGTTTCGCTGCCTTGTTATCTGGCTTGGTAAAGGGGTGCCTTCAAGGGTTCGTGTCATCGATGGATGAATTCCCAAAGGCGATTGCAGGTTGCTTTGGTCGACTGGGACGGAAAAACCACAACACACAGCGCTCTCGCAAAAGGGTGATTGGTTATTTCAATGGCTCTGTCTTAGGTCTGGATTTCAGATGATTGCCTGAGGTCCCATGACACGTCTCGCCACCCTTTTTGCCGCCTTGAGCCTGCTTTTCACGACAGCCGCTGTCGCGTCAGACCGACCCGTGGTCGTCGAGCTTTACACATCGCAGGGCTGTTCAAGTTGTCCGCCTGCTGATCGGCTTTTGCATGAGCTGGCCGAGATGGAGGACGTCATCGCGTTGTCGCTGCATGTGGATTATTGGGACTATCTTGGTTGGAAAGACAAGTTTGCGAGCCCGGCTTTCACCAAACGCCAGCACAACTACGCCCGCGCTCTCGGCGAAACGTCGGTTTATACACCGCAGATGATTATCGGCGGAACCGATCATGTGGTTGGATCACGCCCGATGAAAGTGTCGAAACTGATCCGCAAACACGCCGAAAAGCAAAAGCAGGTTGATGTTGTTCTGCAACGCAAGAACGATCAGGTCATGATTAATGCCGCCAGTGCCGCGCCGCAGGATATGGTTGTCTATCTGGTGCGCTACAGCCCGCGCGAAACCGTGGACGTCCGCAAGGGGGAGAACCGCGGCCACACACTGACCTACGCGAATGTCGTGACCGACTGGCAGCAGGTCGAAGAATGGGACGGCGCAGCGCCCCTACGCGTGTCTGCGCAAGCGGCAGGGACAGCACCGGTTGTGGTGATCGTCCAACGCAAGGGCTTTCGCGACGTGCTGGGGGCAGCGCAGCTGCGCTAGTCCAGCAAGGCTGGCATGCGCCCGCGGTTGCGGTGCGCTTTCCATCTGCGGTGAATCCAGAACCATTGTTCGGGATAGCGCGTGATCCGCGCCTCCAGCGCGCGTGTTGCGTCCAGCATCATCTGTTCCGCATTGGTATGCGCCAGCGGTGCGTCCAGTTCGACCGCAAAACTCAGGCCGTCTGGTTGCCGAATGGCGAAGAACGGGATCAGCAGCGCATCATACTTCAATGCAAGCTCAGCGGCAGAAAGTGCCGTGGGCGCGTCATGGCCCATAAAGGGCAGTTTGACGCCGTGCTTTTCGTAGATATCAAAAAGCAGCACGGCCAACCCGCCTGATTTCAGGTGCTTGACGAAGCCTGCCGTGCCGCGCCGGCCCTGTTCGAAGACGGGACCAGACATGTCTTCCATTGTGCGCACGTAATGGGCGTTGAAATACACATTTGCCATGGCGCGATAAAGTCCGCCAACCTCGATCCCCTGATCTAGCAGTGCCCAGCGCAAGGCCTCGTAATTGCCGAAGTGCCCGGTCAGGAAAATCACCGGGCGGTTGGTGGCGATGGCCTCTTGCATGGCGTTAACGCCTGGCCCCGATAGGGGGCTTTTGCGGGCAAGGGCGCCAAAACTGGCGTGTGAATAATTCTCTATCAGGGTGCGCCCGGCGTTGTTGGCAACTTGCTTTGCAAGGGCTTTGCGGGTCTCGGCGGCCATGTCAGGCCAGACCATCGCAAGATTATCTTCGGCGCGTGCAAGATAGCCTGCCGGGCCGGACAGCGCTGTCATCAACTTGCCCACAAACTGCACGCGCGCGCTGTGGGGTAAAAGCTTGGTCGCGCCGATCATGCTTTGAAGTGCTGCGTTGGTCAGCCATGCGGCTGGTCCTTTGGAAATGGTAAACGCCATGCTGCCTGAAATATCCGCGTCAAATGTCTGGCTGTCAGATAAGCCCGCAAGCGCGTCCGCGCAAGTTAGGGTGTTTTTACACGTCCGGTGCCGATCATGCTGTCACGGGTGACAAGGCCCGCAAGCCTGTCGACGGACCAGCCATCAGTGCCATCGGGCCGCGCAGGGATCACGACGTAGCGCATATCAGCCGTGCTGTCATGAACGCGGACTTGAACATCCTCGGGCAGGGTCATGCCAAATTCTGCCAGAACCTTTCGTGGTTCTTTCACCGCGCGAGAGCGGTATTCACGTGATTTGTACCAGTCGGGCGACATGCCCAGAAGGTTGCGCGGGTAGCACGAGCAAAGCGTGCACACGATGAGGTTGTGAATCTGCGCTGTGTTTTCGACCGCGATCAGGTGCAGCGCGCCAATGTCAAAACCCATCTCGCGGCAGGCGTCCGAGCCGTTGGCAAGCAGCCGGTCGCGGAACGCCGGGTCGGTCCAGGCACGGGCCACAACTTGCGCGCCATCAGCTGGTGAGCGCGCGTCCATGGCGTCGATCTGGGCGTTGATCTCGGCCGCTGTGGAGACGCCTTTTTCGATCAGCAACTCGCGCACGGCGATTTCCATCGTCTGCCAATAGCTGAGCGGTTCGTCGTTGTCGGGGCGGTAAGGATGGCCAGAAGGCGACAGATGGTCGTGGTGGTCGTGGGGCATCAAACAGGCTCCAGCCAGTGTTCGTAAATCTCGGCGTCCAGCGTATCTTGCGGGCGTTCAGCTTGATCGCCCCACACTTCTGCCATGGTAAAGCGTACGCGGTAGAGTGTCAGGAGATCGCCCGGCAGCCCGTAAGCTTGCTGTTCGGGGTTGCCGAAAGGGCCCAGCTTGCGTTCAATCCATCCGGTCTTGCCGCGCAGGTAGGCGGGCGTGCGGATATGGCCGGGCGGCATCATCGTTTTGACACGGACGAAGGTAGGATCACTCACTTGCGGCCTCCCCGTAGGTGGCACCGCGTTTGGCGACTGCGTCCATCTTTGCGCCCAACTCACCCAGCGTGTAGGTGCCCGCCTCGATCAGGTTTTGGTTTATCGAGGCGATCCACCGATCATAATAGGTTGTGTTTTCAAAGACATCCGGCCCCATGTCTTCAATCGCGCGGCGCAGGCCGTCGACGGTGAAAAGCCCTTTGGTCGAGCAGAGCACCATCAACGCATCGACGCGCTTTTCCCATAGGGCAAAATCATGCTCGGAGGGCCGAACGGGGCCAGCAGTGTCGCCGCCCATGTCGTGCCAGCGTTTTCCGTCGAAGTCAGTCATGCCTCACGCTAGCCGGGAGCAGGGGGGCGCTTCAACCCAAATGCGTGGCAGGCGGGTGGGATTATCGCCCGGCGCCACGATGGGTGGATCAGGCCTCTTCGTCTTCTTCTGCAGGGGTGACGAGCGTGATTTGGCCGTCTTCTTCTAGCGATCGGATCACGCCGGTGACGGCTGTCATGGCGGCTTCGCCTTCTTTGGTCTTGATGGGGCCGGCTTCGGTCATTTCCTCGCGCAGGCCTTCGGCCATACGTTTGGACATATTGGACAGAATAAACTCCACCGCTGCCTCGGCCCCGTTCGCATTGGCATAGGCCAGCGCTTTGACAAGCTGGTCTGGATCGACGTCGCGCGTGATCTTTGGCACATCGAGTGGGGCCAGCCGGTCGGGGATGTCGGGGAAGGTGAAGATGGCTTTGCGCACATCCGCGGCAAAGGCTGCATCTTCTGCCCCCAACCCTTCAAGCACGTCATCGCGTGTCGCCGCAGGCGAAAAGTTGAGGATCGCGCCCACGCGTTTGAAGGGCGCATCGACAAAGACACGGGTCGGCTGATCGTCAAGCTGGATCACCAGCGCCTTGCCGATCTGGTCAATTGCGTGGCTTGTCACCGCCTCTGTCCGCGAGATCGCATAAGAGACGCGACGCGCACGGTCGCCGGGCATCGCGCCAAGAAGATCGGCGGCTTTGGCCACCGGCAGCTTTGAAAGTGCGACAGCCGTCACTTCGACGCTTTCGGCGTCGAGCATTGGTAAAAGTAAGGCATTATCAGCGGCTTTGATGCGGTCCCAAGGATCATCGCTGACGGGCGCCACCCCATCGGCCCGCACTGATTTCACAGCCCGTTCGCCGATTTTACCGTCGAGCAAGGCGAGCGCCCCGTCGACGCCGCCGGTTGCGACCATTCCAAGCTGATCCAGCTCGGTCGCGAATTCAAGTGCGACAGAGGCCAAGGTGCCGCGATCGACCGCGCGCATGCCCGCAAGCTGGCGCGCCAGATCGGCCTGCATGCCATCTGACAACGCTTCGAGCGTCAGATCGGTGCCTTCCGATAGCAACAGCTGCACAATGACAGCTGCCTTTTGCTTTTTGGTCAGGCCTTGGGGCAAAGCGCGCGTCATAACATGCCTAAGAGGAAGCCTTGTTCAGTACGGCGTCACCTTAAACGGGCAATTCTGAAGAGCAGGTTAATGCGATCATTCCATCGGCGGCGGATTGCAGTCTCTAAAGCTGCATCTGTCTGGGCATCAAAAAAGGCGGCCCAACCGGACCGCCTTTCGTGTATCTCTGTGATGTCCAGCATTAGCTGGTGGTTGGCACGCAATTCTGAGTGCCTTCGTCCCAGCTGGATCCCATCGCGCACGACATCACCTGCTTGGTGTGATCGGCACTGTTGCAGCCCATTGCGGCGGCAAAGGATGGGATAAGGGTCAAGGCCAGAACGGCAAGGGTCGTCTTCATTCAGTCTCTCCTTCTGTTGGCGTAGAGGAAAGGTAGCATGGGTTTCTGTAAGGTCAAAATGGAGAATTACGAGGGTTTTCTGTTTCGTAGGTATATCCGCAGAAGAAGGGCGCAGAGACACAAAATTGCAAGAGGCAAACCAATCACTCCGAATATGATCCCCAGCCCAAAACAAAGGCCGGGGTCTTCTGAACCGCAGCTCCCTTGCGGTGCTAGAAATGAAGCCCAAAGAAAGAAAGCGATGTTGGCGATAAGTGGCAATATCAGGAAGGTATCAATCGCTCTGCGCAGCATATTGAATATCTTTCTAAAGCCTCGGCTTGGCAGCAGCCTGTCTATCAGCGTCGCCCGTATTCGGCTCACCTTTAGGTTCGATTAGCAGAACCTTAACTTCTTGCTTTGAGCGGGGCCGGTGCACCACCCCCTTTGGCACGATAAACAGTTCGCCTGCTTTGACCGTCTTTGACGGCGCACCTTCGATATCCATTATCATTTCCCCTTCTAGCACGAGAAAGAAATCATCTGTTCTGTGATGCTTGTGGAAGGGGAATTCGCCTTTGAACTTCACCACCATCACATCGTTGTCATTGTAATCTGCAATGACCTTAGGATCCCAATGATTTGAGAACTGGTCCAGCTTTTCGGCAAGGTTAATTGGCGTCATCGGTCTAGTCTTTGAAGACCCGCTTGAAGATCGTGTCGACATGTTTGGTGTGATAGCCCATGTCAAACTTCGCCTCGATCCCATCGGTGCCCAGGGCGGCGACAACATCCTTGTCGGACAGCAGTTCCTCTTTGAAATCGGTACGCTCTTCCCAGACTTTCAGGGCGTTGCGCTGGACCATGGCGTAGGCGTCCTCGCGGCTGACACCGGCTTGGGTCAGGGCGAGAAGCACGCGCTGGCTCATCACGAGGCCGGGGAATTTGTTCATATTGTCCAGCATGTTCTGCGGGAAGATCAGCATCTTGTCGATCACGCTGGTCAGACGGGCCAGTGCGAAATCAAGGGTGATGGTTGCATCTGGGCCAATCATTCGCTCGACGGAGGAGTGCGAGATATCGCGTTCGTGCCAAAGGGCCACGTTCTCCATCGCGGGGATCACGGCAGAGCGGACCATGCGCGCCAGACCCGTCAGGTTTTCGGTCAGCACAGGGTTCTTCTTGTGCGGCATCGCGGAGGAGCCTTTTTGACCCATCGAGAAGAACTCCGCCCCTTCCAGCACTTCGGTGCGCTGCATATGGCGCACTTCGGTGGCGATGTTTTCGATGGAAGAGGCGATGACACCGAGCGTGGCGAAAAACGCTGCATGGCGGTCGCGGGGGATGACTTGCGTGCTAATGGGTTCTGGCACAAGGCCCAGCTTTTCGCAGACATGTTCTTCGACAGCGGGGTCGATATTGGCGAAGGTGCCGACGGCACCGGAGATGGCACCGGTGGAGATTTCATAGCGCGCATCGCGCATCCGGCTGAGGTTGCGGTCCATCTCGGCGTAAAAGCGCGCGAAGGTCAGGCCCATCGTCGTGGGCTCCGCGTGGATACCGTGAGAGCGCCCCACGCGCGGGGTGTCTTTATGCTCCATCGCGCGACGCTTGAGAGCGGCCAGCAGCCCCTCGATATCTGCGATCAGAATGTCGGCAGCGCGGGTCAGCTGCACGTTAAAGCAGGTATCCAACACGTCCGAACTGGTCATGCCCTGATGGACAAAGCGCGCCTCTTCCGAGCCGACATGTTCAGCCAGATGGGTCAGGAAGGCGATGACGTCGTGCTTGGTGACAGCCTCAATCTCGTCAATGCGAGCGACGTCAAACTCCACGTCCTTGGCTTTCCACACAGCTTCGGCATTCTCGCGCGGGATCACGCCCAGATCGGCCATCGCGTCACAGGCATGCGCCTCGATCTCGTACCAGATGCGGAACTTGGTGGCGGGCGACCAGATAGAAACCATCTCGGGGCGGGAATAGCGGGGGATCATGGGGCAGACTTTCGCATTGGTGACTGGATTGGCCCCGCTCATATCGCTAGGTCAAAGGGGCGACAAGGCGGGAGGCCGGACATGGGACGAATTGCGCTTTTGCTGGGCGATTTCGAAGGGCGTTGGCACCTCTCGCGCGTGATTGAGGACGCCAAAGGCGGCGGGCAGGGGCGCTTTGAGGGCGAAGCGGTCTTTTCGCCTGACAAAGACGGGCTGCGGTATACCGAGACGGGCACCCTACGGCTTGAGGGCCAGCCGGGCTTTAGCGCGTCGCGGGTCTATCTGTGGCGGCCTGATCCGGCAGGTGTTGCGGTTCTCTTTGAGGATGGCCGTCCGTTTCACCGCTTTGATCTGGACGCGCAGCCCGAGGCCATCCATTGGTGCGATCCCGATGATTACGCGGTCCAATATGATTTCCACGATTGGCCAAGCTGGAGCGCGCGCTGGGCTGTCAAAGGTCCGCGCAAGGATTACGTGATGACGTCGCGATATGTTTCTGCGACTGCATAATGCTTGCGTGCGCACCGGGCTTGGGGCAGAACAACGGCAACATAGGTTCAAAAATGGAGACTGGGACATGAGCATTGCCCTTCAAAACAAGGTTCTGACAGAGACGTTTGGCGCGTCGGACGGCACCGCGCTGCGGATCAAGCAGGCGGTTTTGGTGGTTCTTGGCATCGCTGCATTGACTGTTTGCGCAAACATCAAAGTCCCCGTGCCGGGTTCGCCGGTTCTGATGAATATGGGGACTTTCGCTGTGCTGACGATTGGTGCGGCTTACGGCCCGCGTCTGGGTCTGGCCACGATCCTTGGCTATATGCTAATCGGTGCGCTGGGCTTTGACGTGTTCCAAAGCTCCACCGCCGAGTTGAACGGTCTGGAATACATGATGGGCAGCACCGGCGGCTACCTGCTGGGTTATGTCTTTGCGATCCTGCTTTTGGGCTATGCCGCGCGTCAGGGTTGGGACCGGTCGGTCGTGAAGATGTCGGCTGCCCTTTTCGCTGGCAATGTCGTGCTTTACGTCCCGGGCCTTCTGTGGCTGGGCGTACTTTACGGCTGGGACAAGCCGATCCTTGAATGGGGCCTGACGCCGTTTATTCTGGGCGATGCGATCAAGCTGGTACTAGCAGCGCTGCTGCTTCCGGCAGCCTGGAAGCTGGTCGGCAAAGCTCGCGGCTAAGCCTGACATCACTGAATTGAAAAGGCGCGTCCCATGGGGCGCGCCTTTTTCTTTGAGTATTTGAGCGACGGTGATCCCTAACGCGGGGCAAGGTCCGTGGTGATGTGCGAACTGGACTCCAGCGTTTTGTGCACCGGGCATTTATCAGCGATCTCAAGCAGTTTCTGGCGTTGTTCGTCATCCAGCGCACCTTCAAGATGAATGGCGCGATGGAAACTGTCGACCCGTGTCGCTGACGCATCGCTTGCGTCTTGTGCATGCACCTTGTTGTGGGTGACATCGACAAACACATGCTCGAGCGGCCAACCTTTGCGGCGCGCATACATGCGGATCGTCATTGACGTGCAGGCTGCGAGTCCGGCTGAGAGAAAGCCATAAGGCGACATGCCGCGATTGCTGCCACCATAAGCTGCCGGTTCATCTGCAATTGTGTGGTGATCGGGGCCCGCTTGAATATCCTGCAGAAAGCCACTCGCGTCTGCCTCGGAGGCGCGTACAATCCCTTCAGGTGCGCCGACAGGCGGGGCAGGCGGGTTCAGCGCAAGATAGCGGGCTGACCAGGCGGCGATCACCTCGGCGGCGTATTCGGCGTCTTGCGGTGTGGTGATAAGGTGATCGGCGTTATCCAGTGTCACAAAGCTTTTGGGGTGCTTCGCAGCAACGAAAATCTGGGTGGCGTTTTCGACCCCGACGACAGCGTCACGCGGGGCGTGCATTACCAAAAGGGCGGCTTTGAGATTTGCAATGGCCGGGGCCAGTTCGGCGGCTTGCACATCCTCGACGAACTCTCGTCCAATATGAAAAGGGCGCCCGCCCAGGTTCACAGGTGCCACGCCCTTGTCGCGGATCTCGTCTAGGGCATCGGCGAAATTATGGGTGACATGACCCGGATCGAAAGGCGCGCCCAGGGTCACAACAGCCTTGATATGTGCCATGTCTGCCGCCGCCTTGAGCACGGCAGCACCGCCCAGCGAGTGCCCGATCAGCAGCGAAGGCGCCATGTCCCGCTGTGTCAGGTAGGTGCTAGCGGCGTGCAGGTCATTCACGTTGGAGGTGAAGGTCGTATTCTGAAATTCGCCTTGGGAATGGCCAAGCCCTGTGAAATCAAAGCGCAGCACGGCGATGCCCATCGCGGCCAGACGCCCGGCAACGCGACGTGCAGCGGGGATATCTTTGGAGCATGAAAAGCAATGCGCGAAAAGGGCGGTGGCCAGATGCGGCCCGTCGGGCAGATCAAGGCGCGCGGCAAGCGTGTCGCCGGTATGGCTTTGAAAGGTGATGCGTTCGGTGGGCATGAGGGCAGTCTTTCGTGAGGTCAGGACTGCACACTAGGGGGCTGCCGGTTCACACGACAAGGATGGCGGCGCGATATGTCAGCCGCGTCACGGGATGGTGACAGATGCGTGCGCGCGCCTGGGCCTTAACTTTCGCCCATAAGTCTCGGGTCAAACGGGTATTTCGTCAGATTCTCGAACCCGTCTTCGGTCACGAGCACCTGATCTTCGAGCTTGATCATGAAATCGCTGCCTTCTTCGCCCACCAATGCCTCGACGCACAGGACCATGCCGGGTTCCAGATGATACTCAAACGCGCCTTCGACGAACTTGTCGGGATAGGCGATCAGGGGCCATTCGTCACATAAGCCCACGCCGTGCATCCGGCAGCCATATTTGAGC
The DNA here is from genome assembly GCA_937883775.1 of uncultured Paracoccaceae bacterium. Taxonomy (GTDB): domain Bacteria; phylum Pseudomonadota; class Alphaproteobacteria; order Rhodobacterales; family Rhodobacteraceae; genus JAHTBL01. The sequence continues at coordinate 14,590 of CAKZXZ010000091.1, read as the reverse complement.
GCGTCATATCTCGGGTCCAGTTGATGGCCGCCAAAGGTCAGCTCGCGGAACGGCACGCCGGGTTTGAGCAACGCCATGTTGGTCTGGATATGCTCGACCCCGTGGCGCATGGCCTCGATCATGTCGGGGCGCGGCGCGCGGTCGCCAACCCACCAGGTGCGGCTGATATCGACGCAAATGCCATAGCTGCCCACAAGATCGGTATCGAAGGCCACGATTTCGTTATTTTGCACGACGCGTGGGCCGCATTCCTGAAACCAGGGGTTCGTACGCGGGCCAGAGCTGAGCAGCCGGGTTTCAATCCATTCGCCGCCGCGCTTGATGTTTTCGGCATGCAGGACCGCCCAAATCTCATCCTCGGACAGACCGGGTTGGCAGGCGGCTTCCATCTTGGCGACAGCGGTTTCGCAGGCATGCGAGGCACAGCGCATGGCCAGAATTTCATCCGGCCCTTTGATAGAGCGGGACTTCTCGGTCACCTCTTCGCCTTCCATGATCTCGAAGCCCTGAGCCTCTAGCGCGCGCAGCCCGTGGAGCATGACCTTATCGACGGCAAGGCGCATGTTGCCGCCGCCATGCTCTTCGATCAGAACACGTACTTCGCTGGAGAACGCATCGGCGGCGATATCCACCTTGTCCCCACGATCAAAGTAAAACAGATCTGCCCCCGCGCGTTGCTCGCGTACCAGCGGGTTGAATGTGCTCAGAAACGGCGCGTTCTTGTAGTCCCAGATCACCATATAACCATCGGCGCAAACCAGCACGGCGCGGAACGGATTATGCGTGTTCCACAGCTGCATATTAGTGCTGTCAGTGGCGTAGCGAATGTTGAGCGGATCAAACATCAGCAACCCGCCATAGTCGCGCTCTACGATGTGCTGGGTCAGGCGTTTCCAGCGATACTCGCGCATCGCCGCAAGATTGGGCAGGGTCAGACCCGCCGCTTTCCATTCGTCAAAGGCAAGTTTGGTTGGCCCGATCTCGATCCGGTCGGCATCGTTGGGGGTTCCGTCGCCAAGCGTTGCGCCCTGCGCGGGGTCGATTTTGCGCTGATCGCGATAGTGGGTGTTCATTCTGGCCTCCATCCTGCGGCGATCGTGCTGGACAGTGCGGGGCCTGTCAGGTCAGATCGCGACCTATTGGGATGTCGCAAATCCCTGTTTGGTTTGCGACGAGATATGTCGGTAACGGAGCCTATGACTGCCATTCTGCAAGATCATTTGCCATTCGCGCCTTGGATGCAGGCAGCATCCGCGCGGATGCCGGGTGTGCAGCCAATTACGATGTCCGACTGGTTGCAGGTCGATGAAACCTACAGCACGCAATTGGCCGAGAAGGCCCGGTTGCTTGAGGCGCGCGCGCCCGAGGTCCTGGCGCTGTCAAAGTCCGCAGAGCCTGCTGCGCAAGAGCTTCTGGCGCTGGTTCTCGCGCAGTTGCAGGCGCGCGCGGATTTCAAAGTTGAGACAGATCACGTGATCCGCCCGGATGGGCAATCCATCCCCCTTCATCGCGACAACCCTTTGGAAGTATTGGCTGCTTTGGTCCAAGAGGATTTCGCGATCCTGCTGAAAGAGGGAGCTGAGCATGTGCTGCGCGGCGCACTTATCTGCTTTCCAGCCAGTTGGTCCTTAGCTGAAAAGCTGGGCCGCCCACTGTCAACGATCCACGACCCGGTCGACAGCTACACCGGGGACATGGCGCGCCGGGTGCAACGGCTTTTTGATGCCGCGCGCGCCGACCAGCCGCTGATGCGGGCGAATGCGTTGATGTATCTAGAGCCTGATCTGTTTCAGCCCCGCCCACACGGACAGGCCAAGCCCGTCAGGGCGGGCGATCCGATCTATCTGCGGTCCGAGCGGCAAGTGATCTTGCGCCTGCCGCAGACAAATGCGGTGGTGTTTTCGATTCATACTTATGTGGTTGCCTGGACCGATCTGACGACGGCGCAGCGCGAAAGCTGGCGCAACTCAGGCTGATTTTTTGATCGGTGAGATTGCCTTGAGCACCTTAATCACAATCGAGCCCGATTGCGCTGGTGCGAGTGCTTTTGTGTCTGGTTTCGCCTCAGATTTGTCCTTGGGCTTTGGCTTCAATGAGGACAAGGCGCGCAGGATGATCGAATTCGACGCAGCTTTCGGAGCCGCCTCTGTCTCGCTGTCCAGGATTTGGGCTGGGGCCGGATCTGTCACAGACACGGCTTTTGCCTTTGCTCTTTTCTTGGGTATCAAAGCTTTTAAAGCGCGGACAATGATCGACTTTGACTGCGGGGCTTCTGCCAAAGCCTCTTCTTCCACCTTGGCGGCGGCTTTCTCTTCCATGATCTCGTTGAGATGCGCAAAGAGAGTGCCTTCGTCATTCTCTGGCGTGTCTGCGGGCGTCACATCGGGTTGAGGTGCTTGCGGTTCCGGTGCCACGGCTTTCGCGGCAGGGGCGGTACGATCCGCATCCACCTTGGGCGTTTTCGCAGCGACAGGGGCTTTCTTGGAGGCTGACTTCAAACCCGCGATGCGCGCGTTCAGCTGGTCCAACAGCCCGACTTTTTCCGTTGGTGCATCCATTGACGCGCGAAATGCTTCCCGCAGGGCGCGGTCGCTGGTGGTGCATGCATTAGCGGGCGTATCAACTTTCAAAAACGCAGACGTGTCATGTGCGGTCATCGGGCCTCTCCCTTGGGTTTGGCAACAGTTTGATCGAAATTACGTCGAAAACATGGGAGGCTTGGGGAAATTAAGGGGCACAGCCGTCTGCAATGCAAAAAGGGCGCCCCGAAGGACGCCCTTTTCAGAGATAGCGTGTGGATCAGCAGCTGTAGTACAGCTTGAATTCCATCGGGTGGGGTGTGTGCTCGTAGGCGTAGACCTCTTCCCACTTGAGCTCGGAATATCCTTCGATCTGGCTTTTGGTGAAAACGTCACCGGCCAGGAGGAACTCGTGATCTTCTTCCAGCGCGTCCAGAGCTTCGCGCAGTGATGCGCAGACGGTCGGGATTTCGGCCAGTTCTTCCGGCGGCAGATCGTAGAGGTCCTTGTCAGACGAGGGGCCCGGATCGATCTTGTTCTTGATGCCGTCAAGGCCGGCCATCAGGAGTGCTGCAAAGCACAGATAGGGGTTTGCTGCCGGATCGGGGAAGCGGGCCTCAACACGCTTGGCTTTGGGCGATTCTGCCCACGGAATACGCACACAGCCCGACCGGTTGCGGGCCGAATAGGCGCGCAGCACGGGGGCTTCAAAACCCGGGATCAGGCGCTTGTAGGAGTTCGTCGATGGGTTGGTGAAAGCGTTCAGCGCTTTGGCGTGCTTCAGGATGCCACCGATGAAATAGAGCGCTTCCTGGCTCAGGTCGGCATATTTGTCGCCTGCAAAGAGCGGCTTGCCGTCCTTCCAGATCGACATGTTGACGTGCATGCCGGTGCCGTTGTCGCCCGCGATGGGCTTGGGCATGAACGTGGCCGACTTGCCGTAGGCTTGGGCGACGTTGTGGATGACGTACTTGTATTTCTGAAGGTGGTCGGCTTGCTCGGTTAGCGAGCCGAAGATCAGGCCCAGCTCGTGCTGACAGGACGCCACTTCGTGGTGGTGTTTGTCGACCTTCATGCCCATGCGCTTCATCGTCGACAGCATTTCCGAACGGATGTCCTGCGCGTCGTCGATTGGGTTCACGGGGAAATAGCCGCCTTTGACGCCGGGACGGTGGCCCATGTTGCCCATCTCGTACTCGGTGTCGGTGTTCCAGGACGCGTCGAGCGCATCGACTTCGTAGGACACTTTGTTCATCTCAACCGAGAAACGGACGTCGTCGAACAAGAAGAATTCAGCTTCGGGGCCAAAGAACGACTTGTCGCCAATGCCCGATGCGATCAGGTAGGCTTCGGCCTTTTCGGCGGTGCCGCGCGGGTCACGGTCGTAGGCCTCGCCTGTGTCAGGCTCGACAATCGAGCAGTGAACGCAGATGGTCTTTTCCGCATAAAACGGGTCCATGTAGGCGCTGTTGGTGTCGGGCATCAGTTTCATGTCGGACTGATCGATCGACTTCCAGCCTGCGATGGAGGAGCCGTCAAACATGAAGCCTTCCTCAAGGAAATCTTCGTCGACCTGATCGGCCATGACGGTGACGTGCTGCAGTTTGCCACGCGGGTCGGTAAAACGGATATCGACGTATTCGACGTCTTCATCCTTAATGGTCTTCAGAAGGTCAGCGGTGCTCATTGACAGTCTTTCCTCTTTTGGAGTGTTGCTGAGATTGGATTAAAGGGCTTCGTCGCCAGCCTCACCCGTCCGAATGCGGATGGCTTGTTCTATGGTGGATACGAAAATCTTGCCGTCGCCGATCTTGTCGGTCTTGGCAGCGTCAACGATGGCTTCGATTGCGCCGTCAAGCTGATCGTCGGCCAGGACGACCTCGATTTTCACCTTGGGCAGGAAATCGACCACGTATTCAGCGCCGCGATACAATTCGGTATGGCCTTTTTGACGGCCGAAGCCTTTCACTTCGATGACAGAAAGGCCCTGAACGCCGACGTCTTGAAGGGCCTCTTTTACCTCATCAAGTTTAAATGGCTTGATGATGGCTTCGATCTTTTTCATGACCGCGACTCCCTTAGACTTGCGCTGCATTTGCTGAGACCACTTCTCATGGGGTGGGACAATTAGGTAGGGTGCCCGCATGAGGGTGGAGGATTGGATTCCCAATGGTGTGCCTAATATTTAGGCAGTTAGCAACCAGGATAGGCAGTTTTGAATCGATGAAAGTGCTTCGGAATGGCTAATTTGCTTTCAACCGCCCAAATGCGCGCCATTGAGGCTGCGGCGATGGCGTCGGGCGAGGTCACGGGACTTGAGTTGATGGAGCGGGCGGGCGCTGGTGTCGTTGACGCCGCGATGCGGAGATGGCCGGGCTTTTCAGCGGCACCGCGTCGCGCGGTGGTCTTGTGCGGGCCGGGCAATAATGGTGGCGACGGCTTTGTCATTGCGCGGTTGCTGGCCGGGCAGGGGTGGGATGTGGTGTGCTATCTTCTGGGGGATGTGGCTAAGCTGCCGCCGGATGCAAAGGTGAATGCCGAGCGTTGGGTTGCGTTAGGGGCTGTCCATTCGCTGGACGGTCAGGACCCAGCGATCTTTGAGGCCGCTGATCTGGTCGTGGATGCGGTGTTCGGCATCGGGATCAGTCGGCCTCTTTCAGAGCCTTTGGCAACAGTGCTGAGCAAATGGGGTCCCGCGAAATGGGTCGCCGTGGATGTGCCTTCTGGCTTATGCGCCGACAGCGGGAAACTGGTGGGGCGCAAGGTTCCTTTGGCTGGACTGGCGGATTTGACCGTCACGTTCGAGGCGCCGAAATGGGGACATTATATCGGAGACGGGCCTGCGGTTTGTGGTGCGTTGGAGGTGGTTCCTTTGGATATCCTGATCCGTGGATCCGGGCGCAGGGCGATCCCCGAGGTTATGGATGTTTTGTCGACCGATTTGGAGACTGTCGTCGGCTTGCAGGACCGCCCGCCGCAGCTTCAAATGGCCGATGAGAGACGCGCGTCTGGTCATAAATATGATCGTGGTCATGCGCTGATATTAAGTGGTGGTCCGGGGCGGACGGGTGCTGCACGTTTGGCGGCCCGCGGAGCATTACGGGTGGGCGCAGGGCTGGTAACGTTGGGCGTGCCTCCTGCGGCGCAGATGGAGGTTGCCTGTCAGGTGACGGCGATCATGCTGGCGCGGATGCCGGATGCGCAGGCGTTGACAGCGTTGTTGGAGGACAAGCGGATCAATGCGCTGTGTCTGGGGCCGGGGCTGGGTGTGTCTGATGCCATACGCACTTTGGTTCTGGCGGCGTTGGAGGCCAACCGCCGAGCGGTTTTGGATGCGGATGCGCTGACTGTTTTTCAGGACGATCCGGAGACGCTCTTTGCGAAACTGCACCCAAGTTGCGTGCTGACGCCCCATGCGGGGGAGTTCGCGCGGCTCTTCCCTGATTTGGCACAGGCGTGGCGCAACGCAGATACGATTGGGGAAGCGGGGTCGAAAATCAGGGCTGTGCAGGCAGCTGCTGAAAGAGCCGGTTGCTGTGTGCTTTTGAAGGGGGCTGATACCGTGGTTGCCGATCCCGACAGGCAAACTCGGGTGATTGCGGCGGTTTACGATCGCGCGGCGCCGATGTTGGCGACGGCGGGGTCAGGGGATGTTTTAGCTGGGTTTATCACAGGGCTTTTGGCGCAAGGGTATGCGCCGCTGAACGCCGCGGCACGGGCCGCTTGGTTGCATCAGGAATGTGGTCGGCTCTTTGGGCCGGGTTTGATCGCAGAAGATATTCCGGAGGTTCTGCCGCAGGTGCTTGCGGCAGAGCAGGATTATGCGATGACGCTTTCGCTGACCGACAGTTCAAGCCCGTCGGCATAGACGATGTGGGGTGCGTCAAACTCCAACTCGAACAGGGTCACCTGCGCCGCTGCTGAATGCTCGGCAATGAATTCGCCATCGATCAATTGTGCGGCGGGAACAATCGCGCGTTCTTCGCCATAGACTGCCTTGGCCCGCCAGTCGCGGATCAGAATGCCCTGATCGGCGGGCACGATCACATCTTCTTCGGGACGTGTGGTGCCCAATGTCCCGGCTTTGATGCGTACCATTCGGGCGATGTCCTTGCGAACGCGAACCGATTTGAGCACCGCGATACCGCTGTCGCGGGTAATGACCTTGTCCCCCGGTGCGAGGTGTTCGATCGGCAACGCGCCATCGAGTGTCAGGATGGAAGTTCCAGCGATTAAACCGGTTTGAAGATGCGCTACCGCATCGCCGGTCAAAGCCGGTTTTGTACGTCCAAAGTGCATGGCGATTTTCCGCTCTAGCTATGAAGTCTGCCTCAATTGTGCGTCAGAATATGGCAACAAAGGGTTACTGTCGCGCCTTTTTTCGCACCATTGCGGGGCATTGAAGGCGATTGAGTCCTTTTTGCCTCAATGCCGGAACCCCATCAGAGCTGCAAAACCACCTATTTGGCGTGATTTTCTGCTCGCATCCCACGAAATGCTTTGCTAGGACGCGCTGAAATGCGGGGTGGCTTTGCGGCCGCCTCGTTTTGGGTTTTTTGCGGGTGTGGCGGAATTGGTAGACGCACCAGATTTAGGTTCTGGCGCCGCAAGGCGTGGGGGTTCAAGTCCCTTCACCCGCACCAAAGGTAGGAAAAGGAAAGCAAATGCAGGTCACTGAGACCCTGAACGAAGGCCTCAAGCGCGGCTACGCCATCACTGTCACAGCTGCTGAGCTGGACGAGAAGGTGAACGAAAAGCTGGCCGAGGCGCAGCCCGACGTCGAGATGAAGGGCTTCCGCAAGGGCAAGGTGCCGATGGCGCTGTTGAAAAAGCAGTTTGGCCAGCGTGTTCTGGGCGAGGCGATGCAGGAAACCATCGACGGTGCGATGAACAAGCACTTTGAAGACAGTGGCGACCGCCCTGCGATGCAGCCCGAGGTCAAGATGACCAACGAGGATTGGAAAGAGGGCGACGATGTCGAAGTATCGATGTCTTACGAGGCGCTGCCAGAGATCCCCGAGATCGACCTGAAAAAGCTGAAGCTGGAAAAGCTGGTTGTGAAGGCCGATGATGCGTCTGTGGACGAAGCCCTGGGCAATCTGGCCGAGACGGCGCAGGATTTTAAAGATCGCAAGAAGGGCTCAAAAGCCAAGGATGGCGATCAGATCGTCATGGATTTCGCCGGTAAGGTGGATGGCGAGCTGTTTGAAGGTGGCTCGGCCGAGGATTATCCGCTGGTTCTGGGCTCAAACAGCTTCATTCCTGGCTTTGAAGAGCAGCTGGTTGGCACAAAGGCCGGTGAAGAGAAGGCCGTGACGGTCAGTTTCCCCGATGACTACGGTGCAGAGCATCTGGCCGGTAAGGAAGCCGTGTTCGATTGCACGATCAAGAACGTCAAAGAGCCGGTTGCTGCCGAGATCAATGACGAGCTGGCTACCAAGTTCGGCGCCGAGGATCTGGCCGCGTTGAAAGGCCAGATCTCAGAGCGTCTTGAGGCGGAATATGCCGGTGCGGCCCGCGCCGTCATGAAGCGCGGCCTGTTGGATCAGTTGGACGAGCAGGTGAAGTTCGATCTGCCGCCATCGCTGGTTGAGGCGGAAGCGAACCAAATTGCGCATCAGCTGGCTCAAGAGGAAAATCCTGACGCGCAGGGCGACGACAAGGCTGAGGTTGAAGTGACCGACGAGCATAAGTCGTTGGCAGAACGCCGCGTGCGGCTTGGTCTGTTGCTGGCCGAAGTGGGCCGCAAAGCCGAGGTTGAAGTGACCGACGCCGAGATGAGTCAGGCGATCATGAACCAGGCGCGTCAATATCCGGGTCAGGAACGTCAGTTCTTTGAGTTCGTGCAGCAGAACCAGCAGATGCAGCAGCAGATGCGGGCGCCGATCTTTGAAGACAAGGTTGTCGATCACATCGCGGAAGGTGCGACGGTGAAAGAGAAAGATGTCTCGAAAGACGATCTGCAGAAAGCCGTTGAGGCGCTGGAAGACGAGTAAGTCTTGCGGATTTGAGATTTGGGAAAGGCCGCACTGAGACGTGCGGCCTTTTTCGTTTTGGGGCGGGTTTGCGCACAGGCTGGCCTTGCAGGATCTTGGCAGCGTCAGGCCAGATAAGCGAAGCGGGCGCCTTTAGCCGTCGTCGCGTTTATTGATCGTGCGGCGCACGACGATAAAGATCGCTGCAACACCGCACAAGAATGCTGCGATGGCGACAGGGTTCGACAGTAGATTTTCCATTAATGATGTCCTCTCCAGGTTTTTAAGCGCTTTCGAGATAAATCTTCATCATGGCCAAAGTACGACGGCACTGTGTCGAGGCGGACGCTGCATGCTTGGCTTTGGCGGGGCGGCTCGAAGACGTTACGGCATCCTGAAGCAAAGGGATTGCCAAACGCGTCACACCTGTCTTTGATGCTCCAAACGCCAAAAGGTGTGCGCCGCAAGGCGAAGGGGAGGACAAGATGACAGACACAGAACGTCCATGGACGGCCTTTTACGGTCCGTCCGTGCGCAAGGATATCGGGCCCTCGCAGTATCGGTCGGTCGGAGATCTGGTCAGTGCAACGGCGCATCTTTACGGAAAAGCGCCTGCGTTTACGGCCTGTCTTGCCAATGGCATGAACGGCACGCTGACGTTTGAGCAGGTCGATGAGATGTCGGACGCACTGGCGATCTATCTGCGCGAGACGGCGGGCCTTGAGAAGGGCGACCGCGTGGCGCTGCAGGTGCCCAACGGGTTGTCGTTTCCAGTGGCAGCCTTTGCCGTGATGAAAGCGGGTTGCGTTCTGGTGAATGTGAACCCGCTTTATACGGCCGAAGAAATGGCCAAGCAGTTTGCAGATGCAGAGCCGAGCGCGTTGATTGTCGTGGATATGTTTGCCGACAAGCTGCCCGGTGCGATCAAGGGCCATCCGATCCCCAACATTATCGTTACGCAGGTGGCCGAGTTTTTGCCAGCGGCCCCGCGAGGGATTGTTCGGTTGGTTCAGAAATACTGGGATAAGACCCTGCAACCCATTGATCTTGCGCATATTCGACTGCCTGATGCGATTGCCGCTGGCCGAAGCATTCGGACCGAGAAGAGTGTTGTGGTCGAGAAATACCGCGCAGATGTGTCGCCCGATGATGTCGCCTGTCTGCAATATACAGGCGGGACCACCGGCGTGTCGAAGGGTGCCATGCTGAGCCATGCCAATCTGATAATGAACATGGAACAAACCATGGAGCTGATAAAAGGCGTGGAGAAGGGCAAAGAGGTCGTGCTGACTGCGCTGCCGATGTATCATGTCTTTGCGTTTACGGTGAACCTGCTGGGCTTCTATTGGCTGGGCGCGCGCAACATTCTGATCCCGAACCCACGGCCCCTGAGCAATCTCAAGCGGGCGTTTGAGAATTACAAGATCACATGGATGAGCGGCGTGAACACATTGTTCAACGGGCTGTCCAACGAGGTTTGGTTTCTAGATACGCCGCCAAAGCACCTCAAGTTCGCCTCGGCCGGGGGTATGGCGCTGCAAAGCGCTGTGGCCAAGCGGTGGGAAGAGGTCACGGGAACGCCGGTCCTTGAAGGGTACGGGCTGACCGAAAGCTCGCCGATCCTGACGTTCAATCCGCTGGGCAAGACGCGGGTCGGCTCGATCGGGATCCCGTTGCCTTCGACGCATGTGCGCTGTGTGGACGAGCAGGGGGTGCCTGTTCCACAAGGCGAGGCGGGCGAGATTGTCGCCAAAGGTCCGCAGATCATGAAGGGCTATTGGAGAAAGCCGGAAGAGACCGATAAAACCATGCGGGATGGGTGGTTGCTGACCGGCGATATCGGCGTCATGGACCCGGATGGCTATTTTCGGATCGTGGACCGCAAGAAGGACATGATCCTTGTGTCGGGCTTCAACGTCTACCCCAATGAGATCGAGGAATGCCTGACCCAGCACCCTGGCGTTTCAGAGGCGGCTGTGATCGGCGTGCCGGACGGCGTGGCGGGCGAAAAGATCAAAGCGTTCGTTGTGCTTCATGATGACAGCATTTCCGGCGAGGAGTTGCGGGCCTACTGCAAAGAGCATTTGACTGCCTATAAGGTGCCCAAGATTGTAGAGGCGCGCACGGACTTGCCGAAATCCAACGTCGGAAAGATCCTGCGCAAGGATCTGCGGCTTGAAGAAGAACAAGAAAATTCAGCGGCTTGAAGCCGTCTCTTAATGTAGGGAGCACGGCAGATGGTCGGACCTTTAGAACAAGCAATCCTGGCCCTGATGATTTTTGTCATCATGCTGGGCATGGGCGCGTCGCTGACCCCGCGTGATTTTGCGCTAGCGTTGAAGCGGCCTTACGGATTGGCGATTGGCGTGGTCTCGCAATACGGTTTCATGCCGCTTTTGGGGTTTCTTCTGGCGATCAGCCTGCCGCTTCCTGACACGATCAAGGTTGGTATTTTGATTATGGCGTGCATGCCGGGGGGCACGACATCGAACATCTTTACCTATTTTTCGAAAGGGAATTTGGCGTTGTCGGTGTTGATGACGGTCACGTCGACTGTATTTGGCGTCATCCTAATCCCTATTGTTCTTGTGGTTTATGCGGGCGCGCTGGATTTGGAAATCCCGCGTGAAAACATCATCGCAACGCTGGTGTTGCTGTTGGTGCCGGTGGGCATTGGAATGGTGATGCGCAAGGTGAACGCCAATGTTGGAGCAGTGACCGAATTTATGGGATCGATGCTGGCAGTGTTTTTCATCCTGTTTCTGATCGTGTCGTGGATCCCGCGCAACTGGGGTTTTCTGATGGAGACGACATGGGCGACGTATTTCGCCTCGATCGCGTTGGGGCTGGTTGGTATCACCATCGGGTATAACTTCGCGCGCGCTTTGAAGCTGCACCCGCGCAACGCGCGCACGGTGGCGTTGGAGACGGGTATCCAGAACGGACCGCTGGCGATTGCGATCATCGCCTTCACCTTTGCGGGGACCGAGGCGCAGGCGATCATGGCGGTGCCGGTGCTGTATTCGTTGTTCATCGTGATCGTGTCGACATTGGTGACCTTCTATTTCCGGCGGGTGAATACGGCGGCCGAACAGGCTATGCCGGACGGATTGTTGTAGCGTCTTGGGCGCGTTTTCTGGTTTCAGCGTCGGGGCAGGCTAGGTCTTTTCGGGAACTATCAGCCTAAAGGAGACCGACCCATGCCAGAAAGAGCACAACGCGCGGGCAACCGCTTGATGGATCGTCCGGAGTATAAATCAAAGCAACGGCCTTTAACCGGACCGCAGGATATGACGGTTTTCGAGGCTGTTTCGCAGATGTCTGACAAGAACTACGGGTCGGTTATCGTGGTGGACGAGGCGCAGAAGGTGATCGGCGTCGTCACCGAACGCGATATCATGAACAAGCTTGTGGCCAAGAACCTTGATGCCAGCAAGACGGCGCTGTCAGATATCATGACGCGTAATCCGCGGCTGGCGCGTGAGACCGATGACATGGTTGATTGGCTGCGCATCATGTCGAATGAGCGGTTCCGCCGTTTGCCGGTTGTGGATGATGACGACCGCATCAAGGCGGTGTTTACGCAAGGCGATTTCGTCTCCTACACATGGCCGGATTTGATGTATCAGATGAAGTCGATTGCGACGGCAACGGTGACGAAGAACTGGCCTTTGTTCCTGATCGGGGGCGGCGTTGCTGCGTATTCGGTGCTGATGGTGATCGTGATGAGCGTCGTGATGTAGCCCCCCCTTTGTCAGGAAGGGCGCAAGCGGCTGATCTGCTTATCGATCCGGTCCAATGCAGCTTGTTTGTCGGTGTCATCCAGAAAGCTGGCTTTGAAGCTGTTGCGCGCGAGTGTGATGATTTCGGGTTCTGTGAGGCCGAGGTTATCAGCGACGGCGCGATAGTTGTCGTTGAGATACCCCCCGAAATAGCTGGGATCATCGGAGTTGACGGTGACGAGCAGGTTGGCGTCCAGGGCTTTCTTAACGGGCGACGCACTGAGGCTGGGGATGCCTTTGAGACGGAGATTTGAGATTGGGCACATGGTTAGCGGGGTCTGCTGCTGCGCAAGGCGGTTCGTGAGGGCTGCGTCTTGCAAGGCTGAATTGCCGTGGTCGACGCGGGAAACGCCAAGCAGGTCGAGAGAGTTCACGACATTGGCAGGTGGGCCCTCTTCGCCTGCGTGAGCCACAGCGGTGAACCCTTCCTTGCGGGCGGCGGTAAAGACGCGTTCGAACTTTTCGGGTGGGTGGCCTTGTTCGGAGCTATCGAGGCCGACGGCAAAGATGTGGTCTTTGTGTTTGCAGGCGCAGGCGAGGGTGTCGAAGGCCTCTTCTTCGCTAAGATGACGCAGGAAACACATGATGAGTTTCGAGGTGATGCTAAGCTCTTTATGGGCTTGTTCAAGGGCGGCGGTGATGCCGGCCAGCACCGTCTCAAACGCGATGCCGCGTTCCAGATGGGCTTGGGGATCAAAGAAAATCTCGGCATGGGTCAGTCCGTCGGCATGGACCTTGGTTAGGTAGGCCCAGGTGAGGTCGAAAAAGTCGCGTTCTTCAATCAGGACGGACATGCCCAGATAGTAGACATCCAGAAAGTCTTGCAGGTTGTCGAATTGGTAGGCGGCGCGGATATCGTCGGCGGTTTCGTAGGGCAGTGTGACGTTGTTGCGTTTGGCCAGCGCCAACATCATCTCGGGCTCAAGCGTGCCTTCGATATGCAGGTGCAGTTCTGCCTTGGGCAGTGTGTCGATCAATTGGTGGACGAGGGATGTGGGCTTGGGCATCGGCGCGCGCTCCTGTTTGAGGCAGGATATGCGCGCCATCTGCCTTAGTCGAGGGTTAGCGACAGGCCTACAAAAAGCTCGAGCCCTGCAACTTCGTGATCGACATTGGAGCCTGAAGCGTCAGCTCCGCTGCGGATCGGAGGCGATGTGACATAGCGCGCTTCGATTAAGGCGGATTTGCGGTCGTCCAGCTTGTGCTGAAGTCGTGCCCCGACAAGCGCATAGGGGGCCGTATCATCAATGGAGCGATCGAGGCCTTGTCCGGTGATATCGCCTGATGTGTGACGGATACCGGTACCCGCGCCGACCGAATAGGTTGTGTCGCCATTTGTTGCCACAGGCGCCCAGATGTTGGCACCAAGGCGCTGCGTGCGCAGCTTTGCTTTATAATCGAGGCGACGGGCCCAAGAGGACCGTGCTGTTTTGCCTTCCAGTGTGACGGGCGCTGCAGCATGGCCTTCGAGTTCGACTGTCACACGCGCGGTTTTGCGCGCGACCCGCAAGCTGAGTGCATTGGTTTGAGCGTGTTGCGAATGATGGATCGAAGAGACGACGCGGGAGGTGTTCTTGCCGTCAAATTCGTGCTTGTCCCAGCTTTGGGAGACGCCAAACACAAGCGCGGTTTCCGCGGCGTGGACAGGCAGGGCAAGGGTCAGCAGGAGGGGGATCAGGGCAAGGCGGCGCATTGTCGTTCACTCTTTGTTAAGGCCCCCGCCGTGAGGAGGGGTGTAAGGTGAACATCGTGTTAGTGCGACGGATTTATTAAGCGGTGGTTAATAACCGGAGCCGGGAGGCAAAACGCAAAAAGCCGCGCAGTTTTGCGCGGCTTCTTTAAGTTCTTTATCCAAGTTGAAAAGCTTAGTCTTTTTGCTCTTCTGCGTTGTCGTCGCCTTCGGAGGCATCGGCAGCTGGCGCTTCGGCTGCCAACTCGTCGTCGTCCATCGCAGCGCTTCCGATATCGTCGAAGAGTTCCGCGATCTCAAATTCGGCTTCCGCTTCGGCCTCGGCGGCGAGTTCCTGGATGGATTTGCCGGAGGCTTGCAGTTCGGCTTCCTCGGTTGAGCGGGCGACGTTCAGTTCGATTGTCGCTTCAACCTCGGGGTGGAGGCGAATGAAGACCTCGTGGATGCCAAGCTCTTTGATCGGGCTGGACAGCTCGACCTGCTTGCGCTCTACTGTGAAGCCGTCGGCTGTCGCAGCTTCGGCGGCATCACGTGTGGTGACAGAGCCGTAGAGCGAGCCTGCATCGGACGCCTGACGAATCACGATGAACTGCTGGCCGTTCAGTTTGGCGGCCATGTCTTCGG
>CAKZXZ010000090.1 GCA_937883775.1 uncultured Paracoccaceae bacterium | reverse complement strand
AGCGGTGAAGCCGTGCTGCGCCGCAACGAAAAGATCGGCCGCGAAAGCTATCGCCCCAACGACCGCATCCGTTGCTACATCAAGGATGTGCGCCGCGAGGTGCGTGGCCCGCAGATTTTCCTGAGCCGTACCGCGCCGGAATTCATGGCCGAGCTGTTCAAGATGGAGGTGCCGGAAATCTATGACGGCATTATTGAGATCAAAGCGGTCGCCCGCGATCCCGGCTCCCGCGCGAAGATTGCTGTGATCAGCTACGACAACTCAATCGACCCTGTCGGCGCCTGCGTTGGTATGCGCGGCAGCCGTGTCCAGGCCGTCGTAAACGAGCTTCAGGGCGAAAAGATCGACATCATTCCGTGGAACGAAGATCAGCCGACGTTCCTTGTGAACGCGCTTCAGCCTGCCGAGGTCACGAAGGTTGTTCTGGACGAGGAAGCCGAGCGGATCGAAGTTGTTGTGCCCGATGAACAACTCAGCCTTGCGATTGGTCGCCGGGGTCAGAACGTACGTCTGGCGTCGCAGCTGACGGGGCTTGATATCGACATTATGACCGAAGAAGAGGAAAGCGCGCGTCGTCAGGCCGAGTTCGAATTGCGCACGAAACTTTTCATGGACACGCTCGATCTGGACGAGTTCTTTGCGCAGCTTCTTGTCTCCGAAGGTTTCACCTCGCTTGAGGAAGTTGCGTACGTTGAAGTGGATGAATTGCTGGTCATCGACGGTGTTGATGAAGGCACCGCTGGCGAATTGCAGGCCCGTGCCCGCGACCATCTGGAAGCCCAGAATGCCAAGGCGCTTGAGAACGCAAAAGCGCTGGGCGTCGAGGACAGCCTTATTGCATTCGAGGGTCTCTCTCCCCAAATGGTAGAGGCATTGGCCGAAGATGGCGTGAAAACGCTGGAAGACTTCGCGACCTGTGCCGACTGGGAGCTGGCCGGTGGCTGGACGACCGTCGATGGTCAGCGCGTCAAGGATGATGGCGTGCTTGAAAAGTTCGATGTCTCTTTGGAAGAAGCTCAGAATATGGTGATGACCGCACGGGTCATGCTGGGTTGGGTCGATCCCGAAGATCTGGTGGCCGATCAAGCGGCAGCAGAAGCCGAAGATACAGCAACCGAGGAGGCCGAGGCCTGATCGCAGGCCGCGGGGTCTGTCGATGGGTCGCGGTGGTCGCGATAAGGATCGAAGCGAGGCGGAGCGCAAATGCATCGCCACGGGAGAGGTCCAGCCAAAGGAAGGGCTGATCCGCTTTGTGGTCGGCCCTGATGCGCAGATCGTGGCAGACGTTCTTGAGAAGCTGCCCGGTCGCGGCATTTGGGTGTCGGCCAATCGTGGTGCGTTAGAGATTGCGATCAAGAAGAGCCTGTTTGCCCGTGGTGCGAAGCAAGCGGTGCAGGTGCCGGACGATCTGCTGTCGCAGGTCGAGCAGCAGCTGGCGAGCCGGGTTGTAAACCTGATCGCTCTGGCGCGGAAATCTGGATCTGCCGTGTGCGGGTTCGAAAAGGTCAAAGGCATGCTCGCCGATGGGCGTGCCAAGGTTCTGCTTCAGGCCAGCGATGGCTCGGAGCGGGGCAAGACGAAACTGTGGACGCCCGAAGGCGGACGCTATTTTGGCGTTTTGACTGCGTCAGAATTGGGTTTGGCATTTGGGCGGCAAAGTGTGATACATAGCGCGCTCTCGGCTGGTGGACTCGCGACACGTGTTGTAGAGGAAGCCTCAAAGCTGAAAGGCGTCCGAGAGACAGCCGCCATTTATGACGGCGAGAAAGACGGCGAACTGCGCCGGAAAGGTAAGACTGCTAGATGAGCGAAGACGACGGCAAAAAGACACTTGGTCTGCGTGGCGGGGCCCGTCCGGGCAACGTAAAGCAAAGCTTTAGCCACGGACGCACGAAGAATGTCGTGGTGGAAACCAAACGCAAGCGCGTTGTGGTGCCCAAGCCGGGTGCGGGCAACGCATCGGGCGGTGGCTCTGTCGGTGGGGATCCGTCCCGCCGCCCTGCCGGTATTTCCGATACGGAAATGGATCGGCGCCTGAAGGCGTTGCAAGCGGCGAAAGCCCGTGAGGCCGAAGATGCGGCCAAGCGTGAGGCCGCCGAGCAGGAGCGCGCCCAGGAGCGTGCCCGCCGCCGTGAGGAAGCCGAAGCCAAAGAGCGCGAAGAGCAAGAGCGCGCCGAGCGTGCCAAAGCCCGTGCCGAAGAAGATGAGCGTAAGAAGCGCGAAGTGGAAGAGGCCGCAAAGCTGGCCGCTGCTGCGCCGCCCCCGTCCGAGGATGCGCCGCGTGGCAAATCTGCAGCGGCACCAGCCCGCAAGGCGCCCGTGCGCGAAGAACCTCAGAAAGCCAACCGCAACAAAGGCCGCGAAGACAACCGCCGCTCAGGCAAGCTGACGCTGAACCAGGCGCTGCGTGGTGGCGAAGGTGGGCGTCAGCGTTCGATGGCTGCGATGAAGCGCAAGCAGGACCGCGCCCGCGCCAAAGCGATGGGCGGCACCGTCGAGCGGGAAAAAGTGGTGCGCGACGTGCAATTGCCCGAATCCATCGTGGTTCAGGAACTTGCCAACCGTATGGCCGAGCGTGTCGCCGATGTTGTGAAATCACTGATGACCAACGGCATCATGGCAACGCAGAACCAGGCGATTGATGCCGACACGGCCGAATTGATTATCGAAGAATTCGGACACAAGGTCGTTCGCGTTTCGGATTCGGATGTTGAGGATGTCATTACCCAAGAAGTCGATGACGAGGGTGATCTGGCAGGACGTCCGCCGGTTATCACCGTTATGGGCCACGTGGACCATGGCAAAACCTCGCTTTTGGATGCGATCCGAAATGCGAAAGTGGTTGCTGGCGAGGCCGGCGGGATCACCCAGCATATCGGCGCTTATCAGGTCGAGCAGGATGGCACAAAGCTGACATTCCTTGATACGCCTGGCCACGCTGCATTTACGTCGATGCGGGCGCGCGGTGCGCAAGTTACTGATATTGTTGTGCTTGTGGTGGCCGCAGATGACGCTGTCATGCCGCAGACGATTGAAGCGATTAACCACGCGAAAGCAGCGCAAGTGCCGATGATCGTGGCGATCAACAAGATTGACCGCCCTGCCGCTGACCCTAACAAGGTCCGCACAGACCTGCTGCAGCACGAAGTGATCGTTGAGCAGATGTCAGGTGAAGTACAGGATGTTGAGGTCTCGGCCATCAATGGCACCGGTCTTGAGCAATTGCTCGAAGCGATCTCGCTTCAGTCTGAATTGCTTGAACTGAAAGCCAACCCGGATCGCTCTGCGATGGGGGCTGTGATCGAAGCGCAGCTTGATGTGGGCCGCGGCCCCGTTGCCACCGTGCTGGTTCAAAATGGTACGCTGAAACAGGGCGATATCTTTGTTGTAGGTGAGCAGTGGGGCAAAGTCCGCGCGCTGATTAACGACCAAGGTGACCGTGTGAAAGAGGCGGGCCCATCGGTTCCGGTTGAGGTGCTTGGCCTGAACGGTACACCAGAAGCGGGCGATGTTCTGAACGTCGTCGACACCGAAGCGCAGGCCCGTGAGATCGCCGAATATCGCGAGAAAGCCGCGAAAGAGAAGCGCGCCGCCGCTGGTGCCGCAACCTCTCTTGAGCAGCTGATGGCGAAAGCCAAGGAAGACGAGAACGTCACCGAGATGCCGATCCTTGTGAAGGCTGACGTGCAGGGCTCGTCTGAGGCGATCGTGCAAGCGATGGAAAAGATCGGCAACGACGAGGTGCGCGTGCGCGTGCTGCATTCCGGTGTGGGCGCGATCACTGAAACGGATATCGGTCTGGCAGAAGCCTCTGGCGCGCCGGTCTTCGGGTTCAACGTGCGTGCGAATGCATCTGCCCGGAACACCGCGAACCAAAAGGGTGTTGAGATTCGCTATTACTCGGTGATTTACGACCTTGTGGATGACGTGAAAGCCGCCGCCAGCGGTCTGCTGAGCGCCGAAATCCGCGAGAACTTCATCGGCTATGCCGAGATTAAGGAAGTCTTCAAAGTCACGGGCGTCGGCAAGGTTGCTGGTTGTCTGGTGACCGAAGGTGTCGCGCGTCGCTCCGCCGGGGTGCGTCTGCTGCGCGACAACGTCGTGATCCACGAAGGCACGCTGAAGACGCTAAAGCGTTTCAAGGACGAGGTTGCCGAGGTGCAGTCCGGTCAAGAATGCGGGATGGCCTTTGAGAGTTACGACGATATCCGCCCGCAGGATGTGATTGAGATCTTTGAGCGCGAAGAAGTTGAGCGCACGCTCGACTAGTCTTTCGCTGTGGTATGAAAAGAAAAAGGGACGACCAACCGGTCGTCCCTTTTCCTTTGATACGAGGGTCTTGAATACTGGTTACGAGGCCTTTTGGGTTATACGGGTGTCCCGGTGAATGTGCGGTTGCCTACACGCACAAGGATCTTTCCGCAGGACAGCGCCCGCACAAAGGTGCCCTGCACCGATACGCAGCTTCCCAAAGTAATGGTCTTAAGCATCTCAAATCCTCCCCAGAGTTTGGTGCGTGTTAACCGTAGCGAAACAAATTTCATAAATCACTCAAAAAGTGTGCAAATTGTGTCAGCAAACGCTCGAAATTACGGCACAGTCAAAGGCCGTTACAGCCAATCTCGTAGGATTGGGATCAGTGGAATGTCAGCCTCGGGCATAGGATAGGTCCGCAAATCCTGTGGTTTTACCCATTTCAAGGACTGATTCTCTTTGGGCTGCGGTGTGCCTTCCCATTTCCGGCAGGCAAACAGCGGCATCAAAAGATGAAAATTGTCATAAGAATGGCTGGCAAATGTCAGCGGCGCCAAACAGCTTTCCCACGTGTTGATCCCCAGCTCTTCCTCAAGTTCTCGGATCAGGGCATGCTCCGGTGTTTCGCCCGCCTCGACTTTGCCGCCGGGAAACTCCCATAAGCCGGCCATCGATTTGCCTTCGGGGCGCTGAGCCAAAAGCACGCGGCCGTCAGTATCGATAAGCGCGACGGCCGATACGAGAACTGTTTTCACGATCGGTAATCCGCATTGATTGTGACATAGCCATGGGTCAAATCGCAGGTCCACACAGTGGCCGAGGATTGCCCCATTCCCAAATCTGCACACAGCACAAGGTGATCGTTTTTCATGTACGCCGCACCATCTTCTTCGCTGTAGTTGGGCGAGACCCACCCGTTTTCGGCAACTTGCAGGTTCCCAAACGCGATGCTGAGCCGGTCACGATCTGCGGCCGCTCCGGATTTGCCCACCGCCATGACAATACGCCCCCAGTTTGGATCTTCACCGGCCATAGCCGTTTTCACCAGGGGTGAGTTCGCAATCGAAAACGCGACTTTGCGAGCGTCTTCTTCACTTTCAGCGCCTTTCACACGGATTTCGACAAATTTGGTGGCGCCTTCGCCATCTTTGACAACCTGATGCGCCAAATCGAGCATGACGTCGTAGAGTGCTGCGCGGAATGCTTCGCTTGAACAGTTCACCTCGACGCCTGATGCGCCAGTTGCGGCCATCATCACCGAATCTGACGTCGACGTATCGCTATCGACTGTGATGCAGTTGAATGTGGTGTCCGAAACATCACGCACCATGCGTTGTAGATCAGCCTGGGGGATCTTCGCGTCGGTGAAGATATAGACCAGCATCGTCGCCATGTCGGGTGCGATCATGCCAGACCCTTTGGCGATCCCAACGATTTTGATGATCTCGTGATCGATCACAAGCTCTTCCACAGAGCCTTTTGCGAAGGTGTCTGTCGTACGAATTGCGTCCGCGGCGGCCTCGATACCATCTGGGCTGAGGCTGTCTTTCAAAGACTTCAGGTTGTCGATGATTTTATCATGAGGCAGCGCTTCGCCAATCACGCCAGTCGAAGCGGTATAGACCCGCCGCTGCGGTATATCGAGGATATCCGCCACGGCTTGCGTGATCGCTTCAACCGATTTTTTGCCGTTGCTGCCTGTAAACGCGTTGGCATTGCCAGAGTTAACCAGAAATGCAGCGCCCTCATCAGGCAGCGATTTCAGTTTGGCCTGACAATCTAGGACAGGTGCCGCCCGCGTCGCCGACTTTGTGAAAACGCCAGCAACTGTTGTGCCAGGAGCCAACTCGACAAGCATCACGTCGTTGCGCCCTTCATAGCGCACACCTGCAGCACAGGTCGCAAAGCGTACGCCTTCCACGTCCGGCAAAGACGGAAAGCGCTTTGGGGCAAGGGGCGAAACGGTCATGGTGACTTACTCCGACAGGATGTCCATGTTGCGCAGGATGCTTGCGTCGATCTCTCCCAGATCAGGGCGTGTGACATCTGCGGTGTCTGTCAGCTCGGTGATATGCGCCTCCAAAGAGCTTTGCTGCAGTTCGCCGGTCAGTTCGTCGCGAACCTCATCCAGGGTCGGCGCGCCTTTCATCCGGCTTTCGTTCAGCTTGATGACATGCCAGCCAAACTGCGTTTCGACCGGAGCGGAAACAGCACCGTCTTCAAGATCGACAACCGCATCTTCAAACGGCTTGACCATCATACCGGGGCCGAACCAGCCCAAGCTGCCGCCACCAGGGCCAGAGGGGCCAGTGGATTTTTCTTTCGCCAATTCGGCAAAATCCGCGCCGCCTTCAAGTTCGGTCACAAGCGCCTTCGCTTCATCCTCGGTCTCTACAAGGATATGCGACGCGTTAAATTCCTTCTCGGGCTCGACCGTCGCGTATTTCTCTTCATAAGCTGCTTGCAAGGCAGCATCATCAACAGGCTCTGCCAGAAATTCATTGATTGCCACACCAGCCATTGCTGCACGGCGCTCGTTCTCAAGGCTCAGTTCAACGCTTTTGGGGGCCGTCTCGGTTTGTTGTGACAGAACAGTCTGCTGCACCAATTGCTCGAGAATGCCGTCAAACAACACATCATCGGGCAGTTGCTGATACTGCTGCGGCAGCTGCGCGCGCGCAGTCATCATGTGACCGACCGTAATATCGGTGCCATTGACGGTCGCCACGACTGTATCTGCGGTTAGATCCTGAGCGATCGCAGGCAGGGCGCCGCAGATCGTTGTTGCAACAGCCAGAAGAAAGTTATGGTGTTTTGACATCTATCGTTCCTTTGATCGGCCGCAGGCTCCGGCGACGTTGACACTGTGTTTACTGCCCCTTACATCGCCTAGATGTCGTGCGAGGGTCAGCCTTCCCCGTGTTCTATGGGCACCAGAGAGGGCGAGCAAGCAACCTTGTGACACGATCCTGTTAAGCCACCGTGCGGAGAGACTATGCTGGGTATCGGAACAATCGCCAAAAAGGTTTTTGGCACGCCAAATGATCGCAAGGTCAAGGCAACGCGTCCGCTTGTTGCAAAGATCAACGCATTGGAATCTGAGTTCGAAGCGCTTAGTGATGACGGTCTCAAGGACAAGACCGAAGAGCTTGCCAAGCGCGCGATGGAAGGCGAAAGCCTTGATGCGCTGATCCCTGAAGCTTTCGCCAACTGCCGCGAAGCCGCCAAGCGCGCATTGGGTCTGCGCGCGTTTGATACGCAGTTGATGGGCGGGATTTTCCTGCATCAGGGCAATATTGCTGAAATGAAGACGGGCGAGGGCAAAACCCTTGTCGCCACCTTCCCCGCTTATCTGAACGCGCTCACCGGCAAGGGTGTGCATATCGTTACCGTGAACGATTACCTCGCCAAGCGCGATGCTGAGTGGATGGGTAAAGTCTATGCAGCACTTGGTCTGACCACCGGTGTGATCTACCCGGATATGCCCGATGACGAAAAAGCCTCCGCCTATGCCGCCGATATCACCTACGCGACCAATAACGAATTGGGCTTCGATTATCTGCGCGATAACATGAAGGCAGAGCTAAGCCAGATCGCCCAGCGCGGCCATAATTTCGCGATTGTGGACGAGGTCGACTCGATCCTTGTGGATGAGGCACGCACGCCGCTTGTGATCTCTGGCCCTGCCGAGGACCGCTCGGAGATGTATCTGACCATCAATAAGGTGATCCCGGGTCTGACTGACGAACATTACACAATGGACGAGAAGGCGCGCAATGTGACCTTCACCGATGCCGGTAACGAGTTTCTGGAAGAACGTCTGCACGAAGCGGGCATCCTTCCCGAAGATCAGTCACTTTATGATCCCGAAAGCACCACCATCGTACACCATATCAACCAGGGTCTGCGCGCGCATACGATGTTCCAAAAGGACAAGGACTATATCGTGCGCGATGGCAAGGTGATGCTGATCGACGAGTTTACAGGCCGTATGATGGCCGGGCGCCGTCTGTCCGAGGGCTTGCACCAAGCGCTTGAGGCGAAAGAGGGCGTGGATATCTTGCCTGAGAACGTGACCCTCGCGTCCGTGACCTTTCAGAATTACTTCCGCCTTTACGATAAGCTGGCCGGCATGACTGGCACCGCGCTGACCGAGGCCGAAGAATTTGCCGAGATTTACGGCCTTGGCGTGGTCGAAGTGCCCACGAACCAGCCCGTTGCGCGTAAGGACAACCATGATGCGGTCTACCGCACCGCGCAGGAGAAATTCGGCGCCATCGTGAAATCCATCGCCAAAGCGCATGAGAAGAAACAGCCGGTTCTGGTGGGCACGACCTCCATCGAGAAGTCTGAATTCCTGAGCGATCTGCTGAAAGAAGCAGGCATCCCACATAACGTCCTGAACGCACGTCAGCACGAGCAGGAAGCCCAGATCGTGGCAGATGCAGGCAAGCTGGGCGCTGTGACGATTGCCACTAACATGGCCGGTCGCGGCACCGATATTCAGCTTGGCGGCAATGTCGAGATGCGCGTGCTGCAAGCCCTGACCGAAAACCCCGAAGCCGACCCCGAAGAGACGCGTCAGCGGATCGAAGCGGAGGTCGCCGAGGAAAAGGAAAAGGTCAAAGAGGCCGGCGGCCTTTTCGTTCTGGCCACGGAACGTCACGAAAGCCGCCGCATCGACAACCAGCTACGCGGTCGTTCCGGCCGTCAGGGCGACCCTGGAAAATCCTCGTTCTATCTGTCGCTCGAAGACGATCTGATGCGCATCTTCGGCTCGGATCGGCTCGATAAGGTCCTGTCCTCGCTTGGTATGAAAGAAGGCGAGGCGATCATTCACCCGTGGGTAAACAAGTCGCTTGAAAAGGCGCAGGCGAAGGTCGAGGGGCGCAACTTCGACATTCGTAAGCAGCTTCTAAAGTTCGACGATGTGATGAACGAGCAGCGCAAGGTGATCTTCTCGCAACGGCGGGAGATCATGGAAGCCGAAGACCTGCACGAGATCGCGCAAGACATGCGTCATCAGGTGATCGACGATCTTGTCACGCATTACATGCCGCCGAAAAGCTATGCCGATCAGTGGGATACGGACGGGCTTCATACCGAGGCGCGCGAGAAGCTGGGCGTCGATGTGCCGGTCAAAGACTGGGCTGATGAAGAGGGCGTTGATGACGAAGACGTGCGCGAGCGTCTGGAAAAGGCAACCGACGACTACATGTTGGAAAAGTCCGAAGCCTTCGGTCTCGACACCATGCGCAACATCGAAAAGCAGGTTCTGCTGCAGACCATCGACACCAAATGGCGCGAGCATCTTGTGACGCTTGAGCATCTGCGGTCGGTGGTTGGGTTCCGCGGCTATGCCCAACGTGACCCGCTCAATGAATATAAGACGGAATCGTTCCAGCTGTTCGAGTCAATGTTGAACTCGTTGCGCGAAGACGTGACGCAAAAGCTGTCACAGATCCGCCCTATGACACCTGAAGAGCAGGAAGCAATGATGGCGCAAATGCGCGCACAGCAAGAGCAGTTGGCGGCTGCGGCAGACCCCGCGCCAGCACCGACCGTTTCAGAAGGCGCCATCGAAGGGTTTGATGAAAACAATCGCGAAACCTGGGGCAACCCCGGGCGCAATGATCCGTGTCCTTGCGGTTCTGGCAAGAAGTTCAAGCATTGCCACGGCAGGGTATGATCGCCTTGGGGTTGTCACGAGACTGCCCCATTGAAACACTGCCCCTGCCCTAAAGCGGTCACTATTGATCGGCAATATCTCGCTCAAAGCTGTGTTTGATCGCACTGGAGTTGGGTATGTTGAACAAAAAGCAAATTGTGACCGCGGGTGCCACATTGGGCATTGCGCTGGCCACCGGGTTCGTGATGCAAAACGGCGATGCGGTCGCCTCGCGTCTTGGTGATACACCCCAACCCCAACAGCCCGTGGAAACATCTGTTGTTGAACAATCCAGCGTGCTGCCCAGTTTGCCGGAGGCTCCTGTTGCCGAAACAGAGCCAGTTGAGATGGTGCAGCCAACTGAAATTGTAGCTCCTGACGTTGAAGTCGCGGCGCTGGATACCAACCTAGCTGTTGAAGTGGGCCCGGAACCCGAAATCACACTAACACCAGAGCCTGAAGTGCAAGCTGAGCGCGTCTGTGAGACGACAATGCAGGCCGAAGCCGTGGCCGCCGCGATGGTGCGCCTTGATCTGATGTCAGCATGCCACCCGAATGACCGCGTCACGATCCACCATGAAGGCATGATGTTTACCGCTGATACGGACGCCACCGGCGCGGTTTCCGTAGACGTCCCCGCATTAAACGAAAACGCGATCTTTATCGCGGCGTTCGCAAACAACAAGGGCGCGATGAGCCAGATCGAGGTTCCATCGCTTGCGTTTTACGACCGGGTTGTTCTGCAATGGCGGGGCCAAAATGCGCTGCAACTGCATGCGCGCGAATTTGGTGCTGATTATGGCGATGAAGGCCATGTCTGGTCTGCAACTGCGCGTGATGCAAGCATCGCTGCAAGCGGTCAGGGCGGCTTTATCACCGCGCTTGGGTCTGGTTCGGATGACACCGCGCTTTTGGCCGAAGTCTATAGCTTTCCGACAGGTTTCATGACGAACGATGGCGAAGTCAGCCTTTCAGTCGAAGCCGAGGTGACAGCGCAAAACTGTGCCCGCGATATCGAAGCGCAGTCTATCCAGATTGGCCCTGATGCCGAGACAACGGTCGTCGACCTTGTCCTCTCGATCCCGGACTGTGATGCGGTGGGCGACTTTCTTGTGTTGAAAAATATGGTGCAAGACCTGACACTGGCTGCCAATTAAAGCTGGTCAAAGGCTCTAACCTTGATGCGTATCTTGCGTGCGGCGCGTGTCGCCGCACTTTTTCTTTTTTGCTGTTCTGTTGCTTCTGCGCAGATGGTCACGCTCTCTGCAAAAGAGGGTGATTTGATCTTTGAAGGACGCGTGCTGGGCTATGACGGGCGTTACTTCCGCCTCGAGACCGTCTACGGCGAAGTGACCATCGACGGTGACGAGGTCACCTGCGTTGGCAATGGCTGCCCGACATCCAGTGAGAATATGATCCGTGTGCGGATCTCGGGCACACAATCCGCGACATCGGTTCTGCTGCCCGCATTGGTCGAAAGCTTTGCCCTGCGCAATGGTTATGCATTTGCCCGCGTGACACAGGACGCCACACATTTCAGCTATGCTCTTGTCGATGGCGAAACAGGGGCCTCTCTGATCGAAATCGGGTTTCGCGTGAGCAGTTCAGGGGAAGGCTTTGTTGATCTGCTTGTCGACGAAGCTGATCTTGTGGCCAGTCTACGTCCGATCCGCCCCGGCGAGGCACAGTTGGAAGAGGAGGCCGGTCGGGGTGATCTGACACAACCCGGCCGTGCCCGGATCCTTGCATTGGATGCTGTCGTTCCTGTGGTTAGCCCCGAAAGTAGCCTGCCAGCGATCACATTCCGCGAATTGATCGATGCATACTCTGACCCCAAAGCAACACGCGCGGTTCATAGCCTTGCGCGCGGTTCTGGTGCGTTTGAGCTGTTTGTCGACCGCGCACTTTCCCCGGAGGGTTTGGATCCAACAGACAGCATCGTGTTTCATCAAAGCGTCGCTGATCTGCGTGCGGCGCTAACCGATGATCCGGATGCGATCGGCCTGACCGCCCTGTCCGAGGTGTCAGGGCTGCGTCCAGTTCCGTTGGTCAGCAGCTGTCTGATGACCTATGACACCTCACCAACCTCCTTGAAGTCCGGCGACTATCCGCTTGTCGCACCCGTTCACCTTTACAGCCCGGCAAGGCGTCTTCCGCCAATTTTGCAAGACTTTCTCGCCTATTTGGACAGCCCCGCCGCACAGGTTGTGGTGCAAAGGGCAAGGTTCGTCGATCAGCAGCCTGACTTGATCCCACTTGCGCAACAGGGCGCTCGGCTGGCAGTTGCGATCACGCAAGCTGGGCCTGAGGTCCCATTGCCCGATTTACAAACGATCATTCGTGATTTGGCCGGGTATCAACGTCTTTCCGTCACCTTCCTCTTTGACGAGGATGGCGATGCTTTCACGACACAATCGCATGAGGCACTCAAGCGTCTGAGCAAGCAGATTAACCAAGGAGCTTTTGCTGACCGCATGATTTTACTGACGGGCCACACTGCAAGCGAGGGTCGCTTTCAAGACAACCGGGCCAAATCCATCGCGTTAGCAGAGCAAGTGAAAGAAGCGCTAGGCGTAGACCGCGAAATCGCGCTGATGGGGGTCGGAGAGGCGCTTCCGCGCAGTTGTGAGGATACAGTGCTTGGCCGCTCTCAGAATCAAAGAGTTGAAGTCTGGATCAGATAAGCTGGTGCGCGCGAAAGCTGAGTGTATCAGATTTTCCGATGATAAGATGATCGTGCAACGTCAGATCAAGGGCGTTTGCTGCAGCCTCAATCTGTTTTGTCACGGCGATATCCGCCTCTGACGGTGTCGGATCACCCGAAGGGTGATTGTGCACAAGAATCAGCGCCGAGGCGTTCAATTCCAACGCGCGTTTGACGACCTCGCGCGGGTAAACCGGGACGTGATCGACAGTACCTTTCCCTTGCGCCTCATCAGCGACAAGGACGTTTTTGCGGTCTAGATACAGCACGCGAAACTGCTCTGTTTCCAGATGGGACATGGCGGTTTTGCAATAGTCCAGTAGGGCATCCCAACTGGACACGACGGGCCGCTGCAACACCCGTGCGCGGGCCAGACGATGGGCGCTCGCCTCGATAATCTTAAGCTCGCAGATTACAGCATCGCCGATGCCCTTCACCTCGGCCAGCCGATCTATTGGTGCAGAGATCACGCGATTGAAATCCCCAAACCGGTCCAAAAGTGCGCGGGCAATCGGTTTCACATCCTGTCGCGGGATTGCGCGAAACAGAACCAGTTCGAGCAGTTCATAATCGGGCATGGCCTCTGCCCCGCCGTCCATAAAACGGGCACGCAGGCGTTTGCGATGGTCGCGCAAATAGCTGGGCAGGCGCGCGCCTGTCGCAATCGGTTCACCTTCAAAAAGGGGGAGCGGGGCTTCGGCGAAGGCATCTTGGGTCATCCCCTAATCCTTCGCCGAAAGAATGAAAAAGCGGTTAATCTAGCTTTTCATACTGTCCCAAAAGTTCTTCACGGATGAGAAAAACGTCGAGGATTCAGGGTTGTTATCCTCTGACATCTTCTCAAACTCGCGCAGCATTTCTCTCTGCTTCGAGGTCAGGTTGACGGGCGTTTCCACCGCCATCTCGATATACATATCGCCTTGCGGTCCACCGCGCAGCGCAGGCATGCCTTTAGAACGCAAGCGCATCTGACGCCCCGATTGGCTGCCTGCCGGAATTTTCACCCGGCTGCGACCACCGTCAATCGTTGGCACTTCGATATCGCCGCCAAGGGCGGCCGTCGCCATCGACACGGGCACGCGGCAGAACAGGTGCTGGCCATCCCGTTCGAACAGGTCGTGTTTCTCGACCTCGATGAAGATATAAAGATCGCCCGTCGGTCCGCCACGCATACCGGCTTCACCTTCGCCAGCAAGACGAATGCGCGTGCCAGTTTCAACGCCTGCAGGAATGTTCACGCTCAGCGCTTTTTCCTTTTCCTGACGGCCTGAGCCGCCGCAAACCTTGCACGGGTTCTTGATGATCTGGCCAAGGCCTGAACAGGTCGGGCAGGTGCGTTCGACCGTGAAAAAGCCCTGCTGCGCGCGGACTTTGCCCATGCCCGAACAGGTCGGGCAGGTCACAGGCTCAGAGCCACCTTCAGAGCCGGTGCCATTGCATGCCCCGCACGTTACGGATGCCGGAACGGTGATCGTCTTTTGCATGCCGGCATAAGCATCTTCTAGCGACACCCGCAGGTTATAGCGCAGATCAGACCCGCGTGAGGCGCGCTGGCGCCCGCCTGCGCCGCGTTGGCCGCCCATGAAGTCGCCAAACAGATCGTCGAACACGTCCGAAAACGCTGAGGCAAAGTCGCCTTGCTGCCCGCCATAGCCTTGGCCGGGCCGCCCGCCGCCACCGCCCATGCCACCTTCAAACGCGGCATGGCCATAGCGGTCATAGGCGGCTTTCTTGTCGCCGTCCTTCAAGACCTCATAGGCCTCATTGGCTTCTTTGAATTGTGCTTCGGCGTCGGGGTTATCGGCGTTGCGATCGGGGTGAAGCTCTTTCGCTTTGCCGCGATAGGCCTTCTTGATCTCGTCTGCAGATGCGCCCTTCTGGATGCCAAGCACGTCGTAATAGTCACGTTTGCTCATGGATCTCCCCCTTGAGAGAACGCAAAGACCGGCCCGCGTGTCGGGGCCGGTCCTGCGAAGTCCATGCGAGCCTTAAGAGGCGCGCTTGTCGTCATCCAGATCTTCGAAGTCGGCATCCACGATGTCGTCATCGACGCCAGACGGCTCGGAATCGGCTTCGGGGGCTTCCCCTGCAGCTTCTTCCTGGCTGGCCTTATAAATCGCCTCACCCAGCTTCATCGCAGCTTCGGTGACGTTCTGAATACCGCCTTTGATCTTGCCAGCATCTTCGGTCTCAAGATCATCCTTGAGCGCGGCGATGGCCAGTTCGATCGCTTCGATTGTCGTCGGGTCCACCTTGTCGGCATGCTCTTCCATCGACTTTTCGGTCGAGTGGATGAGGCTCTCCGCCTGGTTTTTCGCTTCGACAAGCTCTTTGCGCTCTTTGTCTGCTTCGGCGTTTTCTTCCGCATCACGGACCATCTGGTCGATATCCGCATCCGACAGACCGCCAGAGGCCTGGATCGTGATCTTTTGCTCTTTGCCGGTGCCTTTGTCGGCAGCCCCCACGGACACAATGCCGTTGGCGTCGATGTCAAAGGTCACTTCGATCTGGGGCATGCCGCGCGGTGCGGGCGGGATATCCTCAAGATTGAACTGGCCTAGCATCTTGTTGTCGGCTGCCATCTCACGCTCACCTTGGAAGACGCGGATCGTCACCGCGTTCTGGTTATCCTCAGCGGTCGAGAAGACTTGCGACTTCTTCGTCGGGATCGTCGTGTTACGGTCGATCAGGCGGGTGAAGACACCACCCAGCGTCTCGATGCCCAGCGAAAGCGGGGTCACGTCCAGCAGAACCACGTCTTTGACGTCGCCTTGCAGAACACCGGCCTGAATGGCAGCGCCCATGGCGACCACTTCGTCGGGGTTCACACCTTTATTCGGCTCTTTGCCGAAGAATTTGGTGACCTCGTCGATCACCTTGGGCATGCGGGTCATCCCGCCGACCAAAACGATCTCATCAATGTCGCCAACCGACAGGCCAGCGTCTTTCAGCGCGGCCTTACACGGCGTGATCGATTGCTTAATCAGGTCGTTCACAAGGCTTTCCAGCTTGGCACGGGTCAGTTTGACGACCATGTGCAGCGGCTGACCGCCATTCGGATCCATCGAGATGAACGGCTGGTTGATCTCGGTCTGGCTGGAAGAGGACAGCTCGATCTTGGCTTTCTCAGCGGCTTCTTTCAGACGCTGGAGGGCCATCTTGTCTTTCGTCAGATCGACGCCGTTTTCCTTTTTGAACTGATCCGCAAGATAGTTCACGATGCGCATGTCGAAATCTTCACCGCCAAGGAACGTGTCACCGTTGGTCGATTTCACTTCGAACAGGCCGTCGTCGATCTCAAGGATGGTGACGTCAAACGTACCACCACCAAGGTCATAGACGGCAATCGTTTGCGTCTCTTTCTTATCAAGGCCGTATGCCAGCGCAGCCGCTGTCGGCTCGTTGATGATGCGCAGCACTTCCAGGCCCGCAATCTTGCCGGCGTCTTTTGTCGCCTGGCGCTGGGCATCGTTGAAATAGGCGGGCACGGTAATGACAGCCTGTGTAACGTCTTCACCCAGATAGCTTTCGGCGGTCTCTTTCATCTTTTGCAGGATGAAGGCCGAGATTTGCGAAGGGGAGTATTTCTCACCCTTGGCTTGCACCCATGCATCGCCGTTGCCGCCGTTGATAACCTCAAACGGCATGTTCTTTTTGTCTTTTGCCAGATCAGCATCGTCAAACCGACGTCCGATCAGACGCTTGACGCCAAAAACCGTATTTTCAGGATTGGTGACAGCCTGACGTTTCGCAGGCTGGCCGACAAGGCGCTCATCGTCCGTGAACGCGACAATCGACGGTGTCGTACGCGCGCCTTCGGCGTTTTCGATGACGCGAGGCTGCGAGCCATCCATGATGGCGATACAGCTGTTGGTGGTTCCAAGGTCAATGCCAATTACTTTAGCCATAGGTTAACATCCCTCTCTTTGGCGATGTGGAGTGCGCGGACCCGACGTTCGGCGTCCTCGCCGTCTATAACAGGTTAAGAGCAGCCCTCTGACTGCTCCGCTTCGATGGGTATATAAGGAGGGGTTCTTGCCCCTGCAAGCATAGGAATTGAACGGTTTGAGGGAAAAAACGCAAGGTTTTGGAAAGAAAGTCGCGATGCAGCCCAAACAAACACCGCAACCGACCCTTAAGATACGTGGTTTGACCGTGTTCAAGGCATTCCTTGACGCATCCGCACAAGCTGCGCTTGTCGAGGATCTGCGCGACGTCATAAAGGTGGCGCCGCTCTTTTCGCCGCAAACGCCTTATGGAAAACCGATGACCGTGCGAATGACATCGGCCGGGCGATTTGGTTGGTATTCTGATACGTCGGGTTATCGCTATGCGCCTCAGCATCCGTCTGGTGTGAAGTGGCCACCCATCCCTGCGTCTGTCATCAAGGTTTGGAAGGCGGTCTCGGGCTGTGATCGAATGCCCGACTGCTGTTTAATCAACTTCTATGGGCCTGAGGCGCGGATGGGCCTGCATCAAGATAAGGACGAAGCTGATTTCAGCTATCCGGTCGTCTCAGTCTCGCTGGGTGATGAAGGGCTATTCCGTATTGGCAACACCACACGTGGCGGAAAAACCGAATCGATTTGGCTGCAGTCCGGGGATGTCACTGTGATGGGGGGTGATGCCCGCCTGACATATCACGGCATTGACCGGATCAAGCCGGGAACCAGCACGTTACTGGCCAAACCCGGGCGTCTTAACCTGACACTCCGCGTCGTCGATTAGCGCGATGCCTCTCGCGACAAAGACGCGTTCTTGCGCGCGTAGAATTCGCCCATCAGCCCAAGCAAGATCAACACAACAGCTACAATGATTGGGTATTCATAATTGGTGTAGTGTGGGTTGTAGTTGATAAAGACAAATCCCCTTGCCTGATCGATGATGTGAAACAGCGGGTTCCAGTCAAAGAACGCAAGCATAAAGCTGGGCAGTGAGTTGGCGACGAACATCTTGCCAGAGGCAATCATGTTCGCACGATTATAGATCTGAGAACCAATACTGACAAAAGACGGAAACCACGGGCGCAGTGCGAGGAAGATCATACCCACACCCACACCGGTGAGCCATGCCAGACCCACCATCCCCATTGCGCCTGAATAATCTTCAATGACGACTGGCGTAAAAGCGATGTGATAGATGAAAAGAACTCCGACCAGCGACAAGACCTGAATATAAAGCGCACCGAATGCGGACGCAGCCAGGGCGATGATCGTATTCATCGGCGCGTGCTTCATCATCGGAGATGACGGCCCTTCGGCCCGCGTGACCGCGCTCACCGTTTTGGTGTGGATCATGAAGATGAAAATACCGGACATGATATAGAGCACGAAATCCCCACGCAGGGCCGCGCCACGTAATCCCAGAACTGTGAACATGACATAGAATGCTGCGACGAACGTAATCGTCTGCAGCATATTGATGACCAGGCTCATGACCGCATTGTTGTGGGTTTTCCGAATCGAGCGGACCACACTGTGATAGATCAGCTCAAGCATGCTGATCGCGCTACTTCGCGTCTTCTGGCGGGTCTCGAACTGGAACATCTATGCCTCGCGCATCATCGGATGTCGCATTCTGTTAACAGGGAATTCTTGCTGTTACCTTTTCCACGGATCATAAGGAAATTGGCAATTAATTCAATATCGCAGCAATGTGCGACGTAAGGAGAGCGCTCTTGGACTATCAGGCCCTGACACAGACGATCCGTCGCCTCGCATTGGAGGCGGGCGATCTTATTATGGATATCTACAATTCTGACGATTTCGACGTGAAGGTGAAATCTGACGATAGCCCTGTTACGGCGGCTGACGAGGCAGCAGATGCGCATATTTCAAAGGGTTTGCGCGCCGCTTTTCCAGATGTCGTTCTGGTCACCGAAGAGCAGTCTGCGTCCCATAGCCAAAACGCACAGACTTTCCTGATCGTCGACCCGCTTGATGGTACCAAGGAGTTCATCAACCGACGTGGCGATTTTACTGTGAATATCGCACTTGTCGAAGATGGCGTGCCGACCCGCGGTGTTGTCTATGCTCCAGCCCGCGAACGGCTTTTCTACACCCAGGCGCATGGTGCGACGGTCGAAGAAAAAGGGCCTTTCGCTAAGGATGACATTGGTGATGTGACCGCGATATCAGTCTCTAAACCGGACAATTCGGCTCTTATGGTGGTGGCCTCCAAATCTCACCGGGATGCCGATACCGATGCCTACATCAACAAATATCAGGTGGCTGACAGCAAAAGCGCAGGCTCGTCCTTGAAGTTCTGTCTGGTTGCGACCGGCGAAGCCGATATCTACCCGCGTCTTGGTCGCACGATGGAGTGGGACACGGCGGCAGGCCATGCTGTTCTAACGGGTGCTGGCGGACGCGTCGTTCGGTTTGATGACCATTCCGAGCTGGCATATGGCAAGGCAGAGTTTGCGAACCCTTTTTTCATTGCTTACGCACCCGGTGTTGATCTGGAAAAACCCTGATGTCAGTCTTGCTGGTGATCCCGGCGCGCTACGCCTCGACCCGGTATCCGGGCAAGCCTTTGGTCGCGCTGAAGGGTGCAAATGGGCAGGAAAAGAGCCTGATTCAGCGCTCGTGGGAGGCCGCTTGTGCTGTGCGCGGCGTTGATCGCATTGTCGTGGCAACGGATGATGACCGGATCAAACAGGCGGCCGAAGCTTTTGGTGCTGATGTCATCATGACCGCTTCAACATGTGAAAACGGAACCGAGCGTTGCGCCGAAGCCCATGACACACTTGGCGCGCGCTTCGAGATCGTTGTAAACCTACAAGGCGACGCGCCGTTGACGCCTGCGTGGTTCGTTGAAGACCTGATTGACGGCCTGCGTGCTGCTCCGGATGCAGATATCGCGACACCGGTTTTGCGGTGCGACGGCGAAATGCTTGCCAGCCTCAAGCAGGACCGCGCCGAGGGCAGGGTCGGCGGGACGACAGCGGTTTTTGATGCCTCCCACCATGGGCTTTATTTCAGTAAGGAAGTGATCCCGTTCACCACCAAACAGTATGCAAAGACGGGTCCGACACCCGTCTTTCACCATGTGGGGGTCTATGCCTATCGTCCTGATGCCCTGGCGCTTTATCCCAGCTGGGCATGTGGACCGCTTGAACAGCTTGAAGGGCTGGAACAGCTGCGCTTTCTCGAAAACGGGCGCCGTATTTTATGCGTGCCCGTTGATGCAAAGGGCAAGCAGTTCTGGGAGCTTAACAATCCAGAAGACGTGCCCAAAATAGAGTCTATGATGGCCCAAATGGGTCTTAAATGACCCAACCACCGGTGAGCGTCGTTGTTGTAAGTCGTCATCGCGCAGACTTGCTGAAACGATGCGTCGTGGGCCTGTCGCAACTGCTTTACTCGAACTACGAAATTGTCGTGGTCTCTGACCCTGCCGGGTGCAAAGCGCTGTCTGACTACACCGATAAGATCAAGATGACTGTCTTTGATGAGCCCAACATCTCGGTCGCGCGAAACCTTGGGATTGCGCAGGCTGACGGGGACATCATCGCCTTTATCGATGACGATGCTGTGCCCGAGCCAACCTGGCTTGCCGAGCTGATTAAAGGGTTCGAGCTGGACGGCGTTGCCGCTGTTGGTGGCTTTGTCCGCGGTCGAAACGGGATATCGTTCCAATGGAAAGCCGGCGCTGTCGACAAAACAGGACAGCGCGTTGATCTGCAAAGCGGTGACGTGCCTTTCGTTGCTGACGTCCCGCACGGTCATGTTGCAAAGCTTGAAGGAACCAACATGGCGATACGCCGGAAGGCGCTGGCTTCGATTGGTGGGTTCGATCCGGGCTTTCACTACTATCTGGACGAAACCGATCTTTGCCTGCGGCTTGCCAAAGCAGGTCATCGGATCGCCTTTGTGCCCGGCGCGGAGGTTCACCATGGCTTTGCCGAAAATGCCACAAGAAGCGCTGCCCGCGCGCCCAAGAGCTTGTTTCAACTTGGAGCAAGTAAGGCTGTGTTTCTGCGGAAACATGCGAATTCAGCCAAATTAGAGCCGTATTTCGCTTCATACGAGCAGCAGCAAAGGCGTCGGATCCTGAACTATCTCGTGTATGGATTGATCGAGCCTCGGGATGTCGCACGATTGCTGAAAACGCTGCGCGATGGGTTTGCAGAAGGCCTCAATCGTCCGCTGGCGCCACATGGAATCGTCAGGCAAAACTCCTCGTTTCTACCGTTTCAATCCACTGCAACGGCTGGGTCGGTTTTGCTGGCAGGACGCACGTGGCAGCGCGCAAAATTGAGGCAGCAGGCGTATAAGTTGCGTGAAAAAGGTCAGATCGTGACGATATTTCTGTTCGGTCCCTCCTTCCGGCGACATCATGTTCGGTACGAGACGCCTGGTATCTGGATTCAATCTGGGGGGCTTTGGGGTCGGTCCGATCGCAGGGCGGGCCCCGTTTTGACGAAAGGGTTCAAAGGTCGTGTTTCTCAAGAGGTGAGCCGTTGTGCGCCCATGCGTGCGCTTGTTGACGCCGACCTGTGACACCTCCCCAGAAAAACGATTCAAATCAGTGCGATAAATCTGCTAAACTTTTTACAAGGTGCCGTTCTTAATTCGAACAGTCACGGCATATCCGAAATCATGCGGCGCCACGTGGCGTTCACAACGACTTAAAAGGTAGGGACAGAATGAAGCGCAAAGTCACAAAGGCCGTTTTTCCGGTTGCGGGTTTGGGAACCCGGTTTTTGCCTGCAACCAAAGCTGTCCCCAAAGAGATCATGACGCTGGTCGACCGACCGCTCATCCAATACGCCATCGACGAGGCGCGCGCCGCCGGGATCAAAGAGTTTATCTTTGTCACGTCACGCGGGAAAAACGCGCTTGAAGATTACTTTGACCACGCCCCGGATCTTGAATCGTCCTTGCGCAAGAAGGGTAAGACCGAACTGTTGGACACGCTGAAAAGCACCAACATGGACAGTGGCGCGATTGCGTATATTCGCCAGCACAAAGCATTGGGTCTTGGCCACGCCGTATGGTGTGCCCGTCGCCTTATCGCCAACGAACCTTTTGCAGTGATCCTGCCCGATGATGTGATCGCCGCTGAAAAGCCGTGCTTGCAGCAGATGGTCGAGGCTTATGAGGAAACGGGTGGATGCATGGTTGCTGCGATGGAAGTGCCGCCCGAAAAAGCGTCATCATATGGTATGCTGGATGTGCGCGAAGATATGGGCAGCATGGTGGCGGTTAACGGAATGGTTGAAAAGCCAGACCCCAACGAATCGCCTTCAAACCTTGCTGTGATCGGGCGCTATATCCTGACCCCGGATGTCTTGCGAAACCTCAACCGTTTGAAATCCGGCTCGGGTGGAGAGATTCAGCTCACAGATGCGATCGCGGATGAGATCAGCGAAAAACGGGATGTGTTTGGATATCGCTTCCGTGGTCAGCGTTTCGATTGCGGATCAAAGGCCGGGTTCTTGCAGGCAACTGTTGCCTTTGCCTTGGGTCGCGACGATCTGAAGGGTGAGTTTTCCGAGTATCTGAGCCATATGGTATCCCAACAAAACGCCGCGCAGTAAGTCCGGCGCATGACATATGTGTTGGTGACGGGCGGGGCCGGGTATATCGGCTCGCACGCGTGCAAAGCGCTGAAAGCAGCGGGTTTTGTGCCGGTGACCTACGACAATCTTTCGACCGGGTGGCGCGACGCCGTAAAGTTCGGTCCGTTTGAGCAGGGTGAACTGACAGACGCAGATCGGCTGGATCAGGTTTTTGCCCAATATGCGCCTGTCGCGGTGATGCATTTCGCAGCGTTGAGCCAGGTTGGCGAAAGCATGCAAAAACCGGCTCTGTATTGGCGCAACAATGTCGTCGGATCGCTGACTTTGTTTGAGGCGATGCTGAAAGCAGACTGCAAACAGATTGTCTTTTCATCGACCTGTGCGACATATGGCGATCACGACAATGTCGTGCTGGATGAAGCCTGCCCGCAAGAGCCGATCAATCCTTACGGTGCCTCGAAACGCGCAATCGAGGACATGCTGGCAGGCTTTGCTGCCAGTGATGGCCTGCGATCTGTGATTTTCCGATACTTCAACGTGGCTGGTGCAGACCCTGACGGTGATGTCGGAGAGTTTCACCAGCCCGAGACCCACCTGGTGCCGCTTATGCTGGATGCGATTGACGGCAAGCGCGACGCTCTGACGATCTTTGGCACTGACTACGATACCCCCGACGGCACCTGCATTCGTGATTATGTGCACGTGATGGATTTGGTCGATGCGCATGTTCTGGGCCTGAAATGGCTACAAAGCGGCAAGGACAGCCAAGTCTTCAATTTGGGGACTGGCAACGGGTTTTCGGTGCGTGAAGTGGTTGATGAAAGCCATAACGTGACGAACAAAACCGTGCCCATAGTCGAAGGTGAGCGGCGTGCGGGCGATTGCACAATGCTTGTATCCGGCAGTGTTAGAGCCGAAACTGAGCTTGGATGGCGGCCCAAGCGGTCGGATATGAAGCAGATGATTACCGATGCATGGCGCTGGCACCAAACCGGGCACTACAATCAATAACGGGCAGGTGCGTTGTCTGGACCTGACGCGCCTCATTTCGCGGGCAGGTCGCCGGATGACAGGCGTTGACCGGGTTGAAATGGCGTATCTCACAAAGTTTGTTGAGCTTGGCGATCCCCTTTTTGCGATTGTCCGAACGTCTTTGGGGTATGTGCTGCTTGATCGCTTGGGCACGACAGCCATTGCGGAACGACTGATTGCCAATGAGTGGCCCCGCCGCGATATGCTTAGCCTTCTTCGAAACCGCGCCACGCCTGATCGCCAGCGCGCCGAAACCGCGCTGCGCCAGCATGCAATGGCGCGATGCCACCCGCGCGGGCTTGCGCGCATGATCGCAAAGCATATCCCCGGCGATGCGCGCTATTTCAATGTTGGTCACAGCAACCTGAGCCGCCGCATGCTTGACGCGTTCGCCCATACCCGGCGGATCGTGATGATCCACGATACCATCCCGCTCGATCATCCTGAATATCAGGCTGACGGCGTTCCCGAGGCCTTTGCCGCCAAATTGCGCCGCGTTGGCGCGCACGCTGATATGATCGTTTACAACTCTGCGCAAAGTCAGCGTGACGCGCAGCGTCATTTCGAAAGCTGGGGCCTGTCGCCCAAAAGCATCGTGGCCCTTTTGGGCGTAACAGAGCCTGATTTGACCGGCGGCCACTGGCCAAAAAAGGTTGATCCCGAACGTCCGATCTTTGTTTGTGTCGGCACGATTGAGCCGCGCAAGAACCACGCGTTGCTGCTTGATGTCTGGGATCGTCTGGCTGCCGAGCGGGCCCCGACCGAGATGCCACAATTGGTGATTGCAGGCGCGCGCGGGTGGAAAAACGAAGCTGTCTTTAAGCGTCTCGACCAGGCAAATGCAGCGATACTTGAGCTAAACAGCCTGTCTGACGCTGATCTTTTCACCCTTTTGAAAGGCGCGGATGCCCTGCTTTTTCCAAGCATCGCCGAAGGCTTTGGTCTGCCTCCGGCCGAGGCCGCGTGGCTTGGAACGCCGGTCTTATGCGCAGACCTGCCGGTTTACCGCGAATTTCTGCGAGACATCCCCGTTTACCTGAATGTAAATGACAGGTATCGTTGGAAAAAAGGTGTTGAGACACTGCTACTTGGGGAAAATCAACGGTCGAGTAAGCAGGTAGCGCAAGATCAGGCCGCGCTTCCGACATGGACAGACCACTTCAATATCGTCTTAAGGGTTGCGTGATACGGGTCTGGGCGCAGGTAAGGGTAATTAGAGGGCATTTTGGGACTGGTACAAACATATCGCCTGCGGTTGCGTCGCAAACGGTTCCGGCTTCGTGCGTACCGCAAAAGCCGTGAGCTGGTATCGACGGTCAATCGGACCAGCCAGATCAAACCGGGCGATGTGCTGTCCTTCACCACCCAACGGAACGAGCGTATCCGCCTACCATATTTCCTGCGGTATTACCGCGATATGGGCGTGAACCATTTCTTCTTTGTCGATAATGACAGCGATGATGGGTCGCTTGAGTTTCTTCAGGATCAACCGGACGTTTCTGTCTGGAGCACGCAAGGCAGTTACAAGCGGTCGCGCTTTGGTGTTGATTGGCTAAACTATCTGCAGCTGAAATATGCCCATGGCCACTGGGCGCTGGTCGTCGATCCGGATGAATTTTTGGTATATCCGTTCTGCGATACGCGGCCCATTCAGGCGCTGACCGATTGGCTTGACGCCTCGTCGATCAAGTCTTTCAGCGCGATGCTGCTGGATATGTATCCCAAAGGGCCGCTGAACGATGTCGCCTATCATGAAGGCCAGGACCCGATTGAGATCGCATCGTGGTTTGATGCAGGCAACTACACGATCGAGCGTAATAGAAGGTTCGGCAATCTTTGGATCCAAGGCGGTCCGCGCGCCCGCGTCTTTTTTGCAGACAAGCCTGAACGTGCGCCCGCGCTGAATAAAATTCCATTGGTCAAATGGCACCGCAATTACGCCTATGCCAGTTCTTCGCACATGTTGCTGCCGCGCGGCCTGAACCAGGTATATGATGAATGGGGCGGCGAAAAAGCTTCTGGCTGCTTGCTTCATACCAAGTTCCTCAACACCTTTCCCGAAAAGGCCCGTGAGGAATTGAACCGCAAACAGCATTACGCAAACAGCCACGAATATCGCGCTTATGCCGCAGGTTTGCAGGAAAATCCGGACCTTTGGTGCAAATGGTCGGAAAAATACATAAATTGGAGACAACTTGAGATCCTTGGTTTGATGTCCAAAGGCAACTGGGCATGAGGAGGGCACGTTGACTGTCGGGATCGTCATGCTGGTGCACACGTCCTTGCACCGGGCGGAACAAGTCGCACGCCACTGGGCGGCCAGCGGGTGTCCGGTTGTGATCCATTGCGACAAGTTTGTGGATCGCCAGACCTATCAGACCTTCGTGCGCAACCTGTCAGATGTCGAAGAGGTTTCATTCTGCAAGACCAGGTATCGCTGTGAATGGGGCACTTGGGGCATCGTTGCTGCGTCTCAGGCTGCATCGGCGCAGCTTTTGCGCACCAATAATGAGATCACGCATGTCTATCTGGCGTCCGGTTCCTGTTTGCCGCTGCGCCCTGTGCAAGAGCTTGTTGATTACCTGGCAGATCGCCCTCGCACCGACTTCATTGAATCAGCCACGACCGAGGATGTGCCCTGGACGGTCGGTGGCCTGGATGCAGAGCGCTTTACGCTCAGCTTTCCTTTCTCGTGGAAAAAGCGCCGCTATTTCTTTGATCGGTTCGTCGAGCTGCAGCGCAAGATTGGATTCAAGCGTCGGATCCCGGCTGGGATCGTGCCGCATATGGGATCGCAATGGTGGTGCCTGACGCGACAAACGCTCTCGGCCATCCTCGAAGATCCGGATCGACATGTTTACGATAACTACTTCAAACGGGTCTGGATCCCGGATGAAAGCTATTTCCAAACACTTTGCCGCATCTATTCGTCCAACGTGGAAAGCCGCTCTTTGACTTTGTCGAAGTTCGATTTTCAAGGCAAACCACACATCTTTTACGACGACCATCTACAGCTTTTGCGCCGCTCTGACTGTTTCGTAGCGCGCAAAATCTGGTCAAAGGCCGACCGCCTTTATGCGGCGTTCCTGACGGATGCCGATGGTGCGATGAAGCGAACCGAACCCAACCCCGGTAAGATCGACCGCATCTTTGCCAAAGCGGTCGAACGTCGAACACGGGGGCGTGCCGGCCTGTATATGCAAAGCCGCTTGCCGAATGACGGCTGGGAAAACGGCGTTACAAGCGCGCCCTATTCCGTTTTTGAAGGGTTCACAGAGCTTTTCGAAGATTTTGAGCCATGGCTCACGCGCGCGTCCGGTGCCAAGGTGCACGGCCACCTTTTCGACAAGAATAAAGTCGCCTTTGCGGGTGGTGAGCCAAACTATGCGGGCGCGCTTTACAGTTCTCCCAAGGCGCGGGATTACCGGCCGCAGGCGTTTTTGACCAACCTGATCTGGAACACCCGTGGGGAGCGGCAGTGTTTTCAGTTTGGTCCCAACGACAATCAGAAGATCGAATGGCTGATCGCGAAAGATCCCAATGCGCAAATATCGGTCATTACCGGGGCATGGGCGGTTCCGCTGTTCAAAACGAACCGCAATTTCGCCGATTTGCGGGCAGAGGCGGCGCGTCTGCAAAAGATCGAAAGCCAGCACCTTGATGTGCTGCGGTCCTATTACAGCAAGGCGCGTGTGCGTATCTGGACAATGGCGGATTTTGTCGAAAGCCCGATGGAGCCGTTGCAAACCATCATTGACGAGATCGGCCCAAAGAACCTGCGTCGCCTGACAGAAGTCCCGCGTATGGTGGATCTGACCGGCTTTGGTCAGTTTCTGCAAAACCTAAAGAACCAGGGCATGCACCCACATCTGATGGGTGACTTTCCCGTTGGCGAAGATCCGATCCCGTCTAAAGACAAGCCGCGCAAGCCTTACCTGGTGCGATAACGGAACATGTCCCAAGACTTTGATTTATTCGTCGTTTTTGCAGAGATGCGGACAGGATCGAACTTCCTGGAAACCAATATAAACGAGTTTCCCGGCCTGTCGTGCTATGGCGAAGCCTTCAATCCGCATTTCATCTGCTACCCCAACAAGACCGACCTTTTCGGGGTGACCCAAGCCATGCGCGAAGGGGACCCGGCCTCTTTGATCGATGCGATGCGGCAGAATACCGATGGCCTTCCAGGGTTTCGCTTCTTTCACGATCACGACCCGCGTGTGCTTGAGCATCTTTTGCCCGACCCACGCTGCGCCAAGATTATTCTGACCCGCAACCCGGTTGAGAGTTACGTCTCATGGAAAATCGCGCAGCAGACCGGGCAGTGGAAGCTGGCCGATATGAAGCAGCGTAAATCAGCGAAGATCACGTTCGATGCTGATGAATTTGACCGACATTTGACAGCCTTGCAGGCCTTCCAGGTGCGCATTCTGAACACCCTGCAGGTCACCGGGCAGACAGCGTTCTATCTGGCTTATGAGGACGTTCAGGACGTGAACGTCATGAACGGTCTGGCAAGCTTTCTGGGCGAAACGACAGCGCTTGATAGCTTGTCGAAAAAGCTCAAAAAGCAGAATCCGGCGCCCTTGTCTGAAAAGGTAAAGAATTTCGACGATATGCAGGTGGCGCTGGGCAAGACCGATCACTTTGATCTGTCACGCACACCCAATTTCGAAGCGCGGCGTGGACCGCAGGTGCCCAGCTTTCTGACGGCCGCCAAGGCGCCGCTGATGTATTTGCCGGTGCGAGGTGGGCCGGACCGCAAGATCAAGGCGTGGCTCGCTGCGCTTGATGGGGTCAAGCCGGGAGCGCTGAAGGGCAATTACAATCAAAAGTCTTTGCGTCAGTGGAAACGTCAGAACGAGGGGCATCGCAGCTTTACTGTGGTTCAGCACCCGGTCGAACGTGCCCATGTCGCCTTTTGTGAAAAAATCCTGAACGCAGGTCAGGGCTCTTTCAAGGAGATTCGCAGCACATTGCGGCGCGTCTACAAGTTACCGATCCCGGCAGGTGAGGTTGACGAAACCTGGGATCGCCGCCAGCACCGTGAGGCCTTTTTGGCATTTGTGGCGTTTCTGAAGGGAAATCTGAACAATCAGACGGGTATTCGCGTAGATGGCTTTTGGGCCAGTCAGGTGCAATGCCTGCAGGGGTTTGGCCAATTTGCATTACCCGATGTCATCGTCCGCGCGGATCGCATGGAAGAGGGTCTGGGCTTTGTTGCCCGCGAGGTGGGGTATGCGTGCCCGCCCTTGGTTGAGCAGGACAACAGCTATCCCGTGCAGCTGGTCGATATTTATGACGACACAGTCGAACAGGCTGTGCGCGAGGTGTACCAGCGCGACTACATGACGTTTGGATTTGGCGACTGGGTCTGATCCTCAGGCGGCACGAATGGCCGTCTGAGTCTCGGTCAGGATTGTGTATAGCGTGTCTGCGCTTGGGTTGGCGCGCAGCTTGGTGCAAAAATCCGTATCGCGCAGGGTCCGCGACACCAAAGCAAGCGCTTTAAGATGCTCCACGCCCGAATCCTCGGGCGCGAAGAGGGCGAAGACCAAATCGACCGGCTGGCGATCAACGGATTCGTAGTCCAGAGGCTTTTCAAGCAGAATGAACAGACCCAACACGTTGTCCAACCCGGACAGCCGCGCATGGGGCAAAGCAACACCGTGGCCGACGCCGGTCGGGCCAAGGTTTTCACGCTCAAGCAAACGATCAAGCACAATGCCGCAATCCAGCCCATAAGCTGTTTCGGCTGTTTCGCTGAGAACGCGGAACAGGCGTTTCTTACTGGTGGCGCTGCTGACAACCTTAACGGCCTCAGCTTTGAGAATCGTATCTAGTTCCATGTTGCCCAGCCCCCTTTGCCGGGTTTCGCGGCTTTACGCCTTCAGACTGCTCGGGTCAATCCAGCCGATGTTCCCGTCGTCCCTGCGGTAAACCACATTTACCGCGTTGTTTCCCTCGTTCCGAAACACCAAGACGGGCGCTTCCTGAAGTTCCATTTGCATCACGGCCTCACCGACAGAAATCGAAGGGATTTTCGTTTCCATCTCGGCAATAATCATCGGCTGGAGTGATTCAGGTTCAGACCCATCGGTGTCGTCATTTGACGCGAGGATATACGAGGAAGCCTCCATAAGTTCAACAGGCTGTGCGCGTTCGCGGTGATGGTCTTTCAACCGGCGTTTGTAGCGGCGCAGCTGCTTTTCCATCTTGGCATTACAACTGTCGAATGCAGCATAGATTTCAGTGGCGTGGGCCTTGGCTTGGGCCGTGAGACCTGTCGAAAGATGCACCGTGGCTTCGCAGACAAACTCGTGCGCACTTTTCGAAAAGATGACGTTCGCATCGGTTGGGCGCTCTGCGTATTTCGCAACCACGTCGCCCATTTCTTCTTTCACATGTGTCTGAAGCGCTGATCCGATATCAATCTGTTTACCGCTGATCTGGTATTGCATGCATACTCCCTTGGTCGTTTGAGACGGCTGTGTCCCTGCACTGATTGGGCCGGGAAAAAAGTTACAGCGTCGTTAATGGAGACGATGAAAGCGATTGCTGGCTAAGGTCGAACAGGGCGCATTAGCGTCCGATATGCCGTGAGGCGGCGTCTTGCGTGCAGCGACTCTCATCTTTGGCAGTTGGCGCTATTGGGGGGTGTTCTGTCAATCATTGTAATTGGAAAATGAGTGCTTACCGGTAACGTCGTTTCAAACTAATTTCTTTTATCTGATTGATTCAACAGGCGAATTTGATGCGGTCTTCGGGGTCGATTCAGACCTGCGACAGATCGGATCAAGAAATTCTAAAGCTTTCGCCCAGGTAGACTCGGCGAACATTTGCGTCTTCGACCACCTCTTTGGCGGTGCCACTCATCAAGACCTTACCGTCATGCAGGATATAGGCACGGTCCACAATTTCGAGCGTTTCGCGGACATTGTGGTCCGTAATCAAAACGCCAATCCCGCGCTTGGTCAGATCGGCCACCAGTGACCGGATGTCCCCGACGGCAATCGGGTCAACACCCGCGAAAGGTTCGTCCAGCAGAAGGTAGTTCGGACGTGCCGCCAGACAGCGCGCAATCTCGACCCTGCGTCGTTGACCGCCGGATAGA
This sequence comes from uncultured Paracoccaceae bacterium, assembly GCA_937883775.1. Taxonomy (GTDB): domain Bacteria; phylum Pseudomonadota; class Alphaproteobacteria; order Rhodobacterales; family Rhodobacteraceae; genus JAHTBL01. Next base: position 9,678 of record CAKZXZ010000090.1, on the reverse strand, counting down.
ACAAGCGCAGGCGCACGGCGCAGGTGTTCGATGCCAAATTCAGAAAGCAAATCCTCAAGCCGGGTTTGGCGAGCAGAGCGGCTTTTCTCGGCAATTTCGAGGATCGACATGATGTTGTCTTCAACGGTCATGCCGCGAAAGATCGACATTTCCTGTGGCAGGTATCCAATGCCCAACTGCGCGCGCCGATACATCGGCAGCGTTGTGACATCACGCCCATCAATCGTAACAGATCCGCCTTCGGGCGTAATCAAACCGGCAATCGCGTAAAAGCAGGTGGTTTTGCCGGATCCATTGGGGCCCAGCAGTGCTACAACTTCGCCTCGGCCCAGTGTCATGCTGACATCGCGGATGACAGGGCGTTTGCGGTAGCTTTTTTGCAGGTTCTCAATCACAAGGTCCTGCGGTTGCTCGCTGGCAATACTTAGCTTGCGGCTGTCAGCCATCAGAGGGTGTTTCCTCTTCGTCGTCATTGCCGGTGAGCAGCGATTTCACACGTCCTTCGACCCGCGCTTCGCCAGTGTCCATATTGGCGCGCAGGCGGTCACCCGATACGGCGCTGCCGCCTTGTGTGACCAGAACATTGCCATCCATGACAACCATGCTGTCGGCCAGCGTATAAACCGCTGTTTCGCCTTCTGCGGCTTCGGGTCCGTTTATAAGCGTGACACCGTCTTTGGCTTCAACCCGCTCAATATCTCCGCCGCCTTCGGTATAGAAAACCTTTACCCAGGGGGCGTACAGGCGCATCGCGCCCTGGCCGACGATCACTTCGCCGGTGAAGATCGCCCAACCTTCATCCTGATTGACCTGAAGCTCGTTCGATGTGACCTCGATCGGCGCATCGGGATCATTTTCCAAACCGCCGAAATTCACCTGAGCGCCCTGCGCAAAGGCTCCGGTTGCCACGATGGCAAGCACACCTGCAAAATAGCCCAAACGCATATCGTCGATCACCCCGCTCTATTGGTCTTGGTATATCACCTTAACGTCGCCTTTGAAAACCATCAGCGTGGAGCCGTTTTCCTGCTGTGTCATCTCCATCCGGTCGGCTGATAAATCACCGGCAGGGCCGCTGCCTTCGACGCGGCCTGTCGTCTGCAGCCGGGTGCTGTCGAGCGTCGTCTCAACTTCGTCGGTCAAGACCGTGTAGCCGTCCGACGTCTGGACTTCGACACCCCCCGAAAGTGTCAGAAGCTCAGTGTCATTGTCGATCACGCCAGTGGGTGCATCGATGTCGATCAAAACGCCGCGTTCGGTCTCGATCTGGGCAGACAGGTTGTCTGCCGCAAAGCGCGCGGGATTGCTCAGGTCGGGGCGCGCGCTGTCGGCGATGACGGTGATGGCAGATCCATCGCCTGTCATGCCGGTATAGGTGGGCCGCCCGACACGTTGCTCGCGCTTGAGTTCTTCCACTTCAGCTTCCGAGAAAGGTAGGTTTGCTTCGGGATCCACAGGGCGGGATAGCAGAAAAAGTGTCGATAGCAGGCCCAATGCGACCAGCGGCAGGATGATCTTCAGACCTGCAACCGCGCGTGAATACCCCTGACTGTGCGCGGCCATCATGCCACGCCAGCACGCAGGCAATCATGAATATGCAAGATACCCAGCGGCGCGTCTGTTCCATCCGGATCGACGACAAACAGGCAGGTGATTTTGCTGTCATTCATAATAGCAACGGCTTCCTCGGCAAGAGCCCCAGGACTGATTGTGCGGGGCGATTTGGTCATCACCTCGGCAGCGGTCAGGTTCAGGAGCCCGTCCATGTGACGGCGCAAATCACCGTCGGTCACGATGCCGATCAGATAGTCATTCTGATCCGTCACACCAACCACGCCGAAGCCCTTTTGCGAGATCATGAGGAGCGTATCGCTCATCGGGGCTGTGTGATGGATCTTTGGAATTGCGTCACCCACATGCATCAGGTCGCGGACTGTTGTCAGTTGCGCCCCCAGTTTGCCGCCCGGGTGGAAGTCGCGAAAGTTCGCGGGCGTGAACTGGCGATGCTCCATCAAGACCACGGCAAGCGCGTCGCCAAGGGCAAGCGTCATGGTCGTCGATGTGGTCGGAACAACACCCGTGCCACAGGCCTCATCCGCTTTTGGCAAAACAAGGGCGACATCACATTGCTTGAGCAGCGTGCTGTCCGCCCGGCTTGCAACACCGATCATCGGAATTGAAAACCGTCTGGTATGTGCGATGACATCGGCAAGTTCCGGTGTCTCGCCAGAGTTTGACAGCAGCAGGACAACATCTCCCTGGGTCATCATTCCCAGATCACCATGGCTGGCTTCGGCAGGATGGACGAAATGCGCCGGCGTTCCCGTCGATGCCAGGGTCGCCGCGATCTTGCGCGCGATATGGCCTGATTTACCCATACCCGAAACGATAATCCGCCCGGGTGCCTTTAGGATCAGCTCGACTGCCTCGCCAAAACCGCCATTCAGGCTTTGCTCGAGCATCGCAAGCGCGTCTGCCTCGGTGCGGATGACCCGCCGTGCAGTGTTCAGGAAGGTTTCGTGCTCTGTCATGGGGTCCACACTAGTGGGAGAAAATATCGATGTCTGGCCAGCCTTGAAGATCAAGTTGCGCTCGCATTGGCAAAAAGTCGAAACACGCCTGCGCCATCTCGGTGCGGCCTTCGCGGGCGATCATCTGGTCCAGCGTCTCGCGCAGTTGGTGAAGGTAAAGCACGTCGGAGGCGGCATAGGCGATCTGTGCGTCGCTAAGCGCTTCGGCACCCCAGTCGCTGGATTGCTGCTGCTTGGAGATATCCACATTTAGCAGTTCCTGAAGCAGGTTCTTGAGCCCGTGGCGATCAGTATATGTGCGCACCAGCTTTGACGCGATCTTTGTGCAGTAAACGGGTGCGGTGACCGTGCCGAATGCATTCAGCATCGCAGCAATATCGAACCGGCCAAAATGAAAAAGCTTGAGCACGTTCGGATCGGCCAGCATCTTGCACAGGTTGGGCGCCTTTGTCTGGCCTTTGGCGACCTGAACCAGATGTGCATCGCCGTCGCCGCCGGACATCTGGATCACACACAGCCTGTCGCGATGCGGGTTCAACCCCATCGTCTCGCAGTCGATTGCGACAACCGGGCCAAGATCAAGGCCATCGGGCAGGTCGTTCTGGTAAAGGTGGTTGGTCATCGCAGGCTCCGAAAAAGTTACGCTCTGGTATAACTTTGGGTGCGATCAACGCAAGCAGACAGCCCGGTTGGCGTGATCCCGTTGATTTCGGAGAATGGTGCCCAGGAGAGGACTCGAACCTCCACGTCCATACGGACACTAGCACCTGAAGCTAGCGCGTCTACCAATTCCGCCACCTGGGCAGGTGTCGTGAGACGGGCGTTTAGCCCTCTGAAATTGGGGTGTCAACGGGATTCGCTGGCTTTGCGTTAGTCGGTTGTCGCAGGCGCGCTATCTTACTAGGAACGGGCAATGAACTAGATCGGAGAGACGGATGTCGAAACTGGTGACAATCTATGGCGGCTCTGGCTTTGTCGGCCGCTACATCACCCAGCGTATGGCGAAAGCAGGCTGGCGCGTGCGGGTTGCTGTGCGTCGCCCGAATGAAGCGATGTTCGTCAAACCCTATGGCGCTGTTGGTCAGGTTGAGCCGGTTTTCTGTAATATTCGTGACGATGTCTCTGTGCGTTCGGTGATGCAGGGCGCGGATGCCGTTGTGAATTGTGTGGGCATTTTGAACGCTGTCGGCAAAAACAAGTTCGATACCGTCCAACACGAAGGGGCCGAACGGATTGCCCGCATCGCGGCGGCAGAGGGTATTATGACGATGGTCCAAATCTCGGCCATTGGGGCAGATGCGAAGAGCGACAGCGCATATGCGCGAACCAAGGCGCTTGGTGAGCAAGGTGTTTTGCAGCATCAGCCGAATGCCGTGATCTTGCGGCCGTCCATCGTGTTTGGCCCTGAAGATCAATTCTTCAACCGGTTCGCGAGCATGTCGCGGATGGGCCCGGTGCTGCCTGTTGTCGGGGCCGGGACGAAGTTTCAGCCCGTCTATGTCGGGGATGTCGCAAAGGCCGCCGAGATGGGTGTTCTGGGTCAGGCCAAGCCGGGCATTTATGAGCTGGGCGGCCCGGACGTGAATACGTTCAAAGAGCTGATGCAGCAGATGTTGCAGGTCATCCACCGCCGCAAATTGATTCTGAATACGCCGTGGTTCATGGCGCGGCTGATGGGGTGGAGCTTTGATATGCTTCAGAAACTCTCGTTCGGGCTTTTTACCAACGGCATGATTACCCGCGATCAGGTCAAGAATTTGCGGCGGGATAATGTCGTGTCGTCAGACGCGATGCGTTTTACCGATCTTGGGATCAAACCCACGGCGTTGGAGGCTGTGCTGCCTGAATACCTGTGGCGGTTTCGCCCGTCTGGGCAGTATGACGCGATCAAGGATTCCGCGAAGAACCTGCGCACGGATTAGAGATAGGCGATGCCCAACAGGATAACCCCGAAGATCACGCGATAAATCACGTAGGGCGTAAAGCTGACGGATTTCAAAAGGCGCATCATCAGGGCCAAGGCGAACAACGCAGCGATGAAGGCAAAGACGGCGGCGATGCCTGCGTCCTGCCAGATCAGTGTGTTGCCACTTACGGCGATATCCGCCCCAAGCAGGGCGCCGGAGGCAAGGATTGTGGGGATCGACATCAGCATTGCCAGCTTGGCCGCATCCTCGCGCGCGTATCCTAGAAGGCGAGCGCCCGAGATGGTGATGCCGGATCTGGATGTGCCCGGGATCAGCGCCAGCGCCTGCCAAAGCCCCATGATGGCTGCATCCTTGAGCGACCAGCTTTCCGAGATTTTTGTCGTTTCGCCCTTCTGATCGGTCCAATAAAGAACGATCCCGAAAACAAGCATCATCCAGCCGATGACAGCCGTCGATCGGAGCATTTCCGCCATATCGAACATGTGCAGAACGAAGCCAAGCAGCACCACGGGGACTGTCGAGATCAACAGGCATAAAGCCAGAAACGCGCCTTGGGTGTCGATCTTGCCTTGGATCAGTCGAAGAATGCCGGCAAACGCGGTTTTCACGTCTGCCCAAAAGTAGATCACGACGGCAAAGAGCGTGCCAATATGCACTGCAACATCAATGGTTTGGCCTTGATCTGTAATTCCGGTGAGTTTTGGCAGAAGGATCAGGTGGCCTGAAGAAGACACCGGCAGAAACTCGGTAATCCCTTGAATGACGGCAACAAGAAAGAGGTGAAACAGCGTCATTGAGGCGGCCTGTGATTCGTTGATTGGCACCGTAACCCTTTGAGACTCAGGGGCTAGCACCTTAATAGGGAAACTAAACTTACCTAAATTTTCGTACAACTATGTAATTTTATTATGATTGCGCGATTATTTTTTGAAATAGGTCAAACATTATGACTTTTCTTTCCGAAGCGGACCTATTAGGAGGAGGGCTCGCAAATCTCGTCACGGGAGGAATGACTATGGCCGGTCAAAAGATGCTCAAGTTCACGCAGGTGGAGCGGGACATGCCCGAAAAGCGTGCGCCGAACCTACGCAATCAGGACTTCGATGAGATTTATGCAGAGTACGCGGCCGTCAAAGCCGAAGAGCAGGCGAGCCGGTGTTCGCAATGTGGTGTGCCCTATTGCCAGACCCATTGCCCGCTGCACAACAATATCCCCGACTGGCTGCGTCTGACCGCAGAGGGGCGCTTGCAGGAAGCCTATGAGGTTTCTCAGGCGACAAATACCTTCCCTGAAATCTGTGGCCGTATCTGCCCGCAAGACCGCCTGTGTGAAGGCAATTGCGTGATCGAACAGTCGGGCCACGGGACTGTCACCATTGGATCGGTTGAAAAATACATCACGGATACGGCGTGGGAAAACGGTTGGGTCAAGCCGATCCAGCCATATCAAGAGCGCACCGAAAGTGTTGGCATTATTGGCGCGGGCCCCGGCGGTTTGGCGGCGGCGGACGTGCTGCGCCGTCAGGGTGTGCAGGTGACGATCTATGATCGCTATGACCGCGCAGGCGGCTTGCTGACCTATGGCATCCCCGGCTTCAAGCTTGAGAAGGACGTTGTGATGCGTCGTAACGAGCAGCTTGAGAAGGGCGGGGTCGCGTTCGTTCTGAACTGCAACGTCGGCGAAGACATCTCGTTCGAGGAGATCCGCGAGAAGCATGATGCTGTGATGATTGCCACGGGCGTCTATAAAACACGGGATTTGCAGGCTCCGGGATCGGGGGCCGAGGGTATTGTTCGTGCGATTGATTTTCTAACCGCGAGTAACCGCAAAAGCTTTGGTGACGCGGTGCCTGAGTTCGACAATGGGGATCTGAATGCCGAGGGCAAGCGCGTTGTTGTGATCGGTGGCGGGGATACCGCGATGGACTGTGTGCGCACGGCTGTGCGGCAAGGCGCGACGTCGGTCAAATGCCTGTATCGCCGGGATCGGGACAATATGCCCGGCTCTCAGCGTGAGGTGCAGAATGCCGAGGAAGAGGGCGTGGAGTTCGTGTGGCTCAGCGCTCCGAAGGGGTTCACGGGCGACACTGTCGACGGTGTGATGGTGCAACAGATGCGTCTGGGTGCGCCCGATGCGACAGGCCGCCGGATGCCGGAAGTGATCGAAGGATCGGACTATATCGAAGAGGCTGATCTGGTCATCAAGGCGCTGGGTTTTGAGCCTGAGGATTTGCCGACGCTTTGGGGTGTGCCCGAGCTGGAAGTGACCCGTTGGGGCACCGTGAAGGCGGACTTTAACACGGGCGCGACCGGCCTGCCGGGCGTCTATGCCGTGGGCGATATCGTGCGCGGCGCGAGCCTTGTGGTTTGGGCCATCAAGGACGGTCGCGATGCGGCTCAAGCGATGCTGGCCTACCTGAACGGGGCCGCAGCCGTCGCCGCCGAATAGCGCCTGAAACCGCATATGGTTTCGATACAGACCAGATATGGCTTCGATATGCATCCGATATGCATGTGCGACGCCTATAGAGTTTAAAACAGGGCAACAACCCTGACCCACCGGGTAAATGGAAGGTAAATAACATGACCAAGTTTGACGCAGATTGGGTTGCGGCCGAGGAAGCCAAGCGCAAGTGGATGGCCGAGAACGGGATGTATTCCGAGCAGGAAGAGCATTCGTCTTGCGGCGTGGGTTTGGTTGTGTCGATTGACGGCAAACCGTCGCGCAAGGTTGTGGCGGCTGGCATCACGGCGCTGAAAGCGATCTGGCACCGGGGTGCTGTGGATGCCGACGGCAAGACCGGTGACGGTGCGGGTATCCACGTGCAGATCCCGGTCGAGTTTTTCTACGACCAGATCCGCCGCACAGGGCATGAGCCGAACATGGATCAGATGATCGCCGTCGGTCAGGTCTTCCTGCCGCGGTCGGATTTCGGGGCGCAGGAAACCTGCCGGACGATTGTCGAATCTGAAGTGCTGCGGATGGGTTATTATATTTATGGCTGGCGCCATGTGCCCGTGTCGGTCGAGTGTCTGGGCGAGAAGGCCAATGCGACGCGGCCCGAGATTGAGCAAATCCTGATCTCGAACACCAAGGGTGTGGACGAAGAGACGTTCGAGCGTGAGCTTTACGTGATCCGTCGCCGGATCGAGAAGGCAGCGCTGGCTGCTCAGGTGCCTGCGCTTTACATCTGCTCGCTGTCTTGCCGGTCGATCATTTACAAAGGGATGATGCTGGCCGAGCAGGTGGCGGAGTTTTATCCCGACCTTGAGGACGAGCGGTTCGAAAGCGCGTTTGCGCTGTATCACCAGCGGTATTCGACCAACACCTTCCCGCAATGGTGGTTGGCGCAGCCGTTCCGCATGTTGGCCCATAACGGTGAGATCAACACGCTGAAGGGCAACCTGAACTGGATGAAAAGCCATGAGATCCGCATGGCGTCTGGTGCATTTGGCGAGATGGCGGAAGACATCAAGCCGATTGTGGCGGCAGGGTCGTCGGACTCGGCGGCGTTGGACGCTGTGTTTGAGGTTTTGGTGCGCGCGGGGCGGTCTGCTCCGATGGCGAAAACCATGTTGGTTCCGGAAAGCTGGTCCAAGCAGGCGGTAGAGCTGCCGCAGGCGTGGCGCGACATGTATTCCTACTGCAACTCGGTGATGGAGCCGTGGGACGGCCCTGCGGCGCTGGCGATGACCGATGGGCGCTGGGTTTGCGCGGGGCTTGACCGGAATGGTTTGCGCCCGATGCGTTATGTCGTGACGGGCGACGGTCTGCTGATCGCAGGATCGGAGGCTGGCATGGTGCCGGTCGACGAGGCGTCGGTGAAGGAAAAAGGCGCTTTGGGTCCGGGCCAATTGCTGGCTGTGGACATGAAGGAAGGCGTTCTGTTCCACGACACCGAGATCAAGGACAAGCTGGCCGCGGCACAGCCTTTTGGCGATTGGGTTGGCAAGATCAACGAGCTGGACGGACCTTTGGGCGGTGTCACTGAAAAGGCCGAATATACCGGTGCGGAGCTGCGCAAGCGGCAGATCGCGGCGGGTTATACCATTGAAGAGCTTGAGCAAATTCTGGCTCCAATGGCCGAGGACGGGAAAGAGGCGTTGGCGTCGATGGGCGATGATACGCCTTCGGCCGTGCTGTCGGAAAAGTACCGCCCGCTGAGCCATTTCTTCCGTCAGAACTTCTCTCAGGTGACGAACCCGCCGATTGACTCGTTGCGTGAGTACCGGGTGATGAGCCTGAAAACGCGGTTCGGCAATTTGAAGAACGTGTTGGATGAGGATAGCAGCCAGACCGAAATTCTGGTGCTGGATTCGCCGTTTGTGGGGAATGCCCAATTCGCTGAGCTTCGGAAGAATTTCAACGCGCCTTGCGTCGATATCGACTGCACATTCCCGGCCAATTCGGACCCCAGCGCCTTGCGGTTGGAGCTGCAGCGCATTCGGGACGAGGCGGAGGATGCTGTGGCTTCCGGTGCGGGGCATATCGTGCTGACCGATCAAGGGCAGAACGAGGACCGCGTGGCGATGCCGATGATCCTTGCCACGTCTGCGGTGCATAGCTGGCTGACGCGCAAGGGTCTGCGGACCTTTTGTTCGATCAATGTGCGCTCGGCTGAGTGTATTGATCCGCATTATTTCGCGGTGCTGATTGGGTGCGGTGCGACTGTGGTTAATGCCTATCTGGCGGAGGATTCGCTGGCAGATCGCATTGAGCGTGGTCTGATTGATTGCTCGCTGACGGAAGCCGTGCAGCGCTATCGCAATGCGATTGACCAAGGTCTGCTGAAGATCATGGCGAAGATGGGGATCAGTGTGATTTCCAGCTATCGCGGGGGTCTCAACTTTGAAGCTGTGGGCCTGAGCCGTGCTATGGTGGCGGAGTATTTCCCGGGCATGACCAGCCGCATTTCGGGCATCGGGACGACCGGTATTCAGCGCAAAATCGAAGACGTGCACCGCGCCGGATGGCGGGGTGGCAATGATGTGCTGCCCATCGGTGGTTTCTATAAAGCGCGCCGGTCGGGCGAGAAGCACGCGTGGGAAGCGCAGTCGATGCACATGCTGCAGACCGCTTGTAACAAGGCGTCCTACGAGATGTGGAAGCAGTATTCCGCGAAGATGCGGAGCAATCCGCCGATCCATCTGCGCGACCTGCTGGACATCAAGCCGATTGGCAAAGCGATCCCGATTGAAGAGGTGGAAAGCATCACCTC
>CAKZXZ010000089.1 GCA_937883775.1 uncultured Paracoccaceae bacterium | reverse complement strand
CGGTCCGGGTTGATATCCACCTGAATGATCTTCGCATCGCTGGGCCAGTAATCAATGCCATAGCCCGGCAGGGTCGAGAATGGGTTGAGCCGCGTGCCAAGGCACAGCACAACATCCGCTTCAGAGATCAGCTGCATCCCGGCTTTCGAGCCGTTATAACCCAAAGGCCCCGCAAACAGCGGGTGCGAACCGGGGAACGCATCATTGTGCTGATAGCCCACACAAACAGGCGCATCCAAACGCTCGGCCAGCTTCATCGAGGCGTCGATACCGCCCTCAGACAGAACCACACCAGCGCCGTTCAGGATAACCGGGTTCTTCGCGTTCGAGATCAGCTCAGCCGCCTTCGCAACCGAATTTTCTCCACCGGGCGAAACCTCAAAGTCAACCGCTTCGGGGATTTCGATGTCGACCACTTGGGTCCAGAAGTCACGCGGGATGTTGATCTGTGCAGGGCCGGACAAACGGTGCGCCTTGGCAATCACGCGGGTCAGCACTTCGCAGATGCGCGACGGGTCACGGACTTCTTCCTGATAAGCCACCATGTCTTCGAACAGTTTCATCTGCTCAACTTCCTGGAAGCCCCCCTGACCGATGGTCTTGTTGGCGGCTTGCGGGGTGACCAACAGCAGCGGCGTGTGGTTCCAATAGGCGGTTTTCACAGCGGTGACGAAGTTCGTAATACCGGGGCCGTTCTGCGCGATCATCATCGACATTTTGCCAGTCGCACGGGTGTAGCCGTCTGACATGAACCCGGCCGAGCCCTCATGCGCGCAATCCCAGAACTGGATACCAGCGGTCGGGAACAGATCCGAAATCGGCATCATGGCCGAGCCGATGATCCCGAAAGCGTGTTGGATTCCGTGCAGTTGCAGGCTTTTTACAAAGGCCTCTTCCGTCGTCATTTTCATAGCAAATCTCCCATGGACTCACGAGGCAGCAGTCCTCGCGTTGCGTATTAAATAGGCAGAGCGCTCAGTTGACGTTAGGACCAGATCAAATACAGGTTTAAGGCCAGAAGGGTCGGTCAGACCGACATGCACATGTATTTCATCTCAAGAAACTCTTCGATGCCGTGGTGACTGCCTTCCCGGCCCAACCCCGATTGCTTGACCCCGCCAAAGGGCGCGGCCTCGGTCGAGATAATGCCAGTGTTGATGCCCACGATGCCATATTCCAGCGCTTCGGCGACCTTGTAGACGCGGCTCAGGTCGTTGGCGTAGAAATACGCGGCAAGGCCAAAGATCGTGTCATTGGCCATTTCAATCACGTCGTCTTCGCTCTCGAACTTGAACAGCGGTGCCATCGGGCCAAAGGTTTCCTCATGGCTGACCTTCATGTCCTGCGTCACGCCGGTCAGGATCGTCGGCTGGAAGAACTTGCCACCCAGTTCATGGGGCGCGCCGCCCGTCAGGATGTCAGCGCCTTTGTCCGTGGCATCCGCGATATGGTCTTTGACTTTCTCGACCGCAGGGTCTGAGATCAGCGGCCCCAGATCGGCCCCGTCAAAGCCGTCACCGACCTCCATCTTGTTGACCGCATCGGCAAACTTAGCAGCGAAATCATCGTAGACCCCGGCTTGCACATATATCCGGTTTGCGCAGACGCAGGTCTGCCCGTTGTTGCGGAATTTGCACGCCATCGCGCCCTCGACAGCTGCATCCAGATCAGCGTCATCGAACACGATAAACGGCGCGTTGCCCCCCAGTTCCATCGAACATTTCATGACCTGATCGGCAGCTTGTTTCAGCAGGATGCGCCCCACAGCGGTGGAGCCGGTAAAGGTCAGTTTGCGCACCGTCGGGTTTTCGCAGAACTCCTTGCCCATGGCTGAGGCATCGGAGCCTGTAACGACGGAAAAGACGCCTTTGGGAATGCCCGCCCGCTCCGCCAGAACCGCAATCGCCAGCGCGGAAAGTGGTGTCAGCTCAGCTGGACGCGCCACGAAACTGCACCCCGCAGCAAGCGCCGGGGCGGCCTTGCGCGTAATCATCGCGTTGGGGAAATTCCACGGCGTGATCGAACCCACAACCCCAATGGGTTGCTTGATGACGGTGATGCGTTTGTCCGGCTGATGACCGGGAATCGTCTCGCCGTAGACGCGTTTGGCCTGCTCGGCAAAGAACTCCACAAATGAGGCCCCATAGGCAATCTCGCCTTTGGCTTCGGCCAGCGGTTTGCCCATCTCGGCTGTCAGGATCGTGGCCAGATCGTCCTGATGCTCCATCATCAGGTTGAACCATGTGCGCAGGATATTGGCGCGGTCTTTAGCCGTCCGGGCGGCCCAGTCCTTCTGCGCGACACGCGCGGTCTCGATGGCGCGGGCCACCTCTGCCCGGCCCAGATCCGCGACCTGCGCGATCGTATCTCCGCGCGCCGGGTTCACCACATCGAAAGTCTCTCCGCTATCGGCAGAAATCCAATCGCCGCCGACATAGGCTTTGCTCTGCAAAAGCTCCGGGTCGTTCAGCATCGCGCGCAGATCGGTGGTTTGGTCCAGCATCGGTCTCTCCCTTAATCGTTGGGTCATAAATGGCATGTCGCGCGGGATTGGCAACTCAATCCCGCACCTCAGACCAACACGGCAAAGGGTCATTTGGTTGCGGTTTCGCCGCGAAAACCCCCCGCGCGATGGCTCGGGCAAGGGTGGTGGCCGCCGCGTGACATAAGGTCAGCAGCGTGGCGTCGTCGGTCTGCCCCTCCGTGGTCGAGGCCGCAAAAACGAGGTCTCCATCAAACGGCGTATGCGACGGAACCAACGCCCGGGCCATGCCGTCATGGGCGGCGGTCGCCAGCCGAGTGCACTGCGCTTGGGTCAGCGCGGCGTCCGTGGCGACGATGGCAATTGTGGTGTTATGCTGGCTTAGCTTGGTGTCCGGCATATCCTTCGGGAAGGCCGTGGCAGGGGACAAACCGCCGAATTCCGCGCCCTGCTCAAAGGGGGTGGCCCAGAAGGATTTGGAGCCCGGTACGGTCGCTGAGCCAAGTGCATTGACGGCCACGAGGGCTCCGACAGTCTGCCCGTTGATGAGGGTCGAGGCCGAGCCGAGCCCGCCCATAGTCGTGGCCGTCGTCGCCCCAAAGCCCGCGCCTCGAGTGCCGATCTCGAAGTGCTCCGAGGCATCATTTAAGGCCTTTTCTCCGAGGCTGGCATAAGGGTTCTGGTCCCAGTCCTTGTCGCCGCCATTCAATAGATCAAACAGGATCGCAGCCGGCACAATCGGCACCCGCTGCCCCCCCACTTCAAACCCCCGGTTTCGCGCGCGAAACGCATTCGCGACCCCAGAGGCGGCATCAAGGCCAAGGGCCGAGCCGCCCGACAAGACCAGCGCGTCGACCTTTTGGACCAGCCTGTCCGGGGCCAGCAAATCAGTCTCTCGCGTGCCGGGCGCGCCCCCCATGATGTGCACCCCTGCGGTGAAGGGCTGATCTGCGGTCAGGACCGTCGTGCCTGTCTTGATCGCCGCGTCATGGGCGTTGCCGACCAGCAGGCCGGGAACGTCAGTGATGAGATTTCGGGGGCCGGGTTTCATGTTGGAAGGCTAGTCAGCGGAGCGCCTGCGGCGCAAGACTTTACTTATTTGACGCATTGGGTCAGCGTTGCGATGCAGGGGCGATGGCGTCGCCCGGTTGCTGCTTTCCTTTCAGTCCTGAACGCCGGGATCTCTTTGATCGGAGGTCGCTATGAACCGTCCTGAATTCTACCGTTATCACAATGGCCAGAAGGCTATTTTGCCCTTCGCTGATGCCGAGTATGAGGCCCGTCTGAAGGGTTTGCGGGCGATTATGGCCGAGCATGGGGTGGGCGCTGCCGTGTTCACCTCGATGCACAGTATCGCCTATTATTCGGGGTTTCTCTATTGCGCGTTCGGGCGACCCTATGGGCTGGTTGTGACCCAGACCGAATGCGTGACGATTTCGGCAGGCATCGACGCGGGTCAGCCGTGGCGGCGGTGTTACGGCGATAGCATCACTTACACAGACTGGCAGCGGAACAATTACTGGCGCGCGATCCGGTCGGTGACGGGGGCCGGTGCTGTGATCGGCTATGAAGGTGACCATCTGACGGTTTCGCAGCGCGACCTGTTGCGCGCGATGCTGGAGCCGTCGAAGCTGACCGACCTGGCCCCGGCGACAATGCGGCAGCGGATGCATAAATCACCCGCCGAGATTGACCTGATCCGGGCGGGCGCAGCGGTGGCTGATGTCGGGGGCTATGCGATCCGGGATGCGATCAAGGAAGGCGTCCGCGAGATTGATGTCGCGATGGCCGGGCGCGATGCGATGGAGCTGGAGATCGCCAAGCGCTTCCCCGATGCCGAATACCGCGATACCTGGGTCTGGTTTCAGTCGGGGATCAACACAGACGGCGCGCATAATCCGGTGACGGGGCGGGTGCTGCAACGGGGCGATATCCTGAGCCTGAACACGTTTCCCATGATCTCGGGCTACTACACCGCGCTGGAGCGGACGCTTTTTGTGGGCGAGGTCGATGACGCCTCGCGCGCGATCTGGGAGGCGAATGTGGGGGCGCACGAATTGGGGATGTCGCTGTTGAAACCGGGGGCCTCTTGCGCGGAGGTGACCGCAGGCGTGAATGCGTTCTTTGAAGAGCGCGATTTGCTGCAGTACCGGACCTTTGGCTATGGGCATTCGTTTGGGGTGCTGTCGCATTATTACGGGCGCGAGGCGGGGCTGGAATTGCGTGAGGATATCGACACGGTGCTGGAACCGGGGATGGTGATCTCGATGGAGCCGATGCTGACGATTGCGGAGGGGCAACCCGGCGCGGGGGGCTACCGCGAACACGATATTCTGGTGATTACCGAGGACGGGAACGAGAATATTACGGGCTATCCGTATGGGCCTGATTTCAACGTGGTTTGAATATTTTTGCAAAGATGAAACGGGGGCGTTTCGCATGCGAAACCGGGTTTGCGGGACGCTTTCGTTGATATCATTATGTTTTATTTTCCGAGAATTAACATAATAAGGGTTAACGTCGGAACGCCCTGTTATTTAAGGGTATTTTAACGCCTTTTCCTGCGTTAGGGTCGACGCATGGCAAAGACTGTGATCCGTGAAACCGAGCTTTATGAACCTGTGAAGGCGCTGCTGGAAGGGCAGGGCTATGTGGTGAAAGGCGAGGTGGGGGCTGCGGATATTGTGGCCGTGCGGGACGGTGATGATCCGGTGATCGTCGAGCTGAAGACGGGGTTTTCGCTGGCGCTTTATCATCAGGGGATTGCGCGGCAGAAGCTGTCGGACGACGTGTATCTGGCGGTGCCGCGCGGCAAGGGGCGGCAGTTCAAGGCGTCTTTGAAGAATAACAAGGTGCTGTGTCGGCGGTTGGGGTTGGGTCTGATTACCGTGCGGTTGCGTGATGGCTATACGGAGGTGCATCTGGACCCGACGCCTTATGTGCCGCGTCAGAGCAAGCAGCGGAAGGCGCGGCTTCTGCGGGAGTTTTCGCGGCTGGTGGGCGATCCAAATACCGGCGGGCAGGTGCGCGTGGGGATCGTGACGGCGTATCGGCATGATGCGTTGCGCTGCGTGGGTGCCTTGCGGGATGGGCCGTTGAAGGCGAGTGCGGTGGCGGCAGCGTCGGGCGTCGAGGTAGCGCGGCGGGTGATGTCGGACAATCATTATGGCTGGTTTGAGCGGGTGGAGCGCGGGATTTATGCGCTGTCGCCCAAGGGCGAGGCGGCTGTGGAGGAATATGCGGCTGTCCTTGCTGAGATTGGCGCGTAATTTGCTGGATTTTGCGGAGGTGGGCTTTCATAGTCGACTGAGTTGAATTCATGCGAGGCGGCGATGGCGCGGGCGTTCTATGATCTTCCCCCGATGACGACGCTGGTCGCGTTTGAAGCGGCGGCGCGGCATGGCAGTTTCAAGACGGCGGCGGCGGAGTTGAACGTGACGCCGGGGGCGGTAAGCCACCAGATCAAAGCGTTGGAAGGCGAATTGGGGGGCGCGCTGTTTGAGCGGGTGCATCGGGGCGTGATGCTGACGGAGGACGGGCAGGATCTGTTTACAGCCGTTCAGGGCGCGTTCTCGGCGATGTCGCGGAGCCTGGCGCAGATCAAGCGGGCGGATACGGAGCGGGCGATCACGGTGGCGGCGACGACCGCCGTTTCGGCGCTATGGCTGACGCCGCGGATCACGGCGTTCTGGCGCGAGAGGCCGGATATCAGAGTTAATCAGATTGTGTCGGACGCGCGGGTTGAAGGTGGTGGGCCGGACCTGATTATTGAGTATGGCTTGGCAAAAGGGCGTGTGGGGGAGAGCCGGGAATTGTTTACGGATGTTCTGGTTCCCGTAGCCTCGCCTGAGTTTGCGGCAAGCCGTCCGGTGCCGGAACTGGCAGCGCTGGCGGCGATGCCTTTGATCCATATGACGGCGCCGAACACGAATTGGACGACGTGGAAACGGTGGTTTGCGGGGCTGGGTTACGAGGGGCCGTTGGCGCGAGGGACACGCGTGAACAACTACATGATCGCGTTGCAAGCGGCGCAGGATGGGGTGGGTGTTGTGCTGGGATGGAAGCGGCTGGTGGCTCCG
>CAKZXZ010000088.1 GCA_937883775.1 uncultured Paracoccaceae bacterium | reverse complement strand
TTTGCAACGCGCTCGCGATGTTTGTCAGCGGGCCAAGCGGGCAAAGCGTGACGCCGTCGGTGGTGCGGACCGTGTCGATGATGAAGTCCACCGCATGGCCGTCTTGAAGCGGCATGGTTGGGTCTGGCATTTCGGGGCCGTCAAGGCCGGTTTGACCATGGACATGTTCGGCGGTGATCAGCTTGCGCTGCAGCGGGGCGTCGCATCCCGCAAAGACTTTCATGTCGGTGCGCCCGGCCAATTCGCAGACAATCCGTGTGTTTTTTTCCGTCAAAGGCAGCGGCACATTGCCCGCCACGGCGGTGATGCCCAGCACCTCAACTTCTGGAGAGGCTAGCGCTAGAAGGATTGCTACGGCGTCGTCCTGTCCGGGGTCAGTGTCGATGATGATCGGGCGTTTGCTCATTGCTTTTCCTGCGCTTTCGCGGCGTCCCAAAGGGCGTCCATCTCTTCCAGAGTGCTGTCTGAGGGTGTTTTGCCGTCCTTCGCCAGCGCCGCCTCAATCGCTTCAAACCGGCGGGTGAATTTGGTGTTTGCTGCACGCAGAGCAGCCTCAGGATCAACCTTCAGATGCCGCCCCAAATTGGCCATGACAAACAGCAAATCGCCAAACTCTTCTTCAATTTCGGCTTGGGTCAGCGTCTCACGCGCCTCTACCAATTCCCGCGCTTCTTCCTGCATTTTATCAAGCACTTGGGCGGTTTCAGGCCAGTCAAACCCAACCCGCGCGGCGCGCTTTTGCAACTTCAGGGCACGCAGCAAGGCAGGTAGACCAATGGCGACGCCATCCAACGTCCCGCCTTGCGCTTTGCCTGCGCGCTCGACCGCTTTGATCTTTTCCCAATCAGCCGTTTGCTGATCGGCGGACTTATCGCGGCTCTCATCGCCAAAGACATGGGGATGCCGCGCGACCATCTTGTCGGAGATTGCGCGCACAACGCTCTCAAAGCCGAAATGCCCGGCCTCAGAGGCCATTTGCGTGTGATACACCGTTTGCAACAGCAGATCGCCCAACTCGCCTTCCAACTCGGCCCAATCGGCGCGCTCGATGGCGTCAGCGACCTCGTAAGCCTCTTCAATCGTGTAAGGCGCAATGGTCGCGAAATCCTGTTCGATATCCCACGCACACCCGGTTTCGCGATCACGTAGGCGGCGCATGATCTCAAGCAGGCGAGGCATCCCGCCATTGGAGTCGTGGATAAGGTCATTGGGCATTGCGGGCAGGTCCGGTGCGTGATTTGCTATGACGGTATCCGATCATCGCGAGGAGTCCCACCCATGCCCGTCACCAACCGCATCGCGGATTATACCGATGATATGACCGCGTGGCGGCGGCACCTGCATCAGCATCCCGAGTTGCAGTTTGATTGCCACGAAACGGCGGCTTTTGTGGCCGAACGGCTGCGCGAGTTTGGGGTGGATGAGCTGTATGAGGGCATTGCCGAAAGCGGGCTGGTCGCGATCATCAACGGGCAGGGCGATGGTCCAACGATTGGTCTGCGCGCGGATATGGACGCGCTGCCGATGGAGGAGACATCAGGTGCTGACTGGACCAGCACGGTGCCGGGAAAAATGCACGCTTGCGGCCATGACGGGCACACGACGATGCTGCTGGGGGCCGCGCGTTATCTGGCGGAAACGCGCAAATTTTCCGGCCGCGTGGCGCTTATCTTCCAACCGGCAGAGGAAGGCGGCGGCGGTGCTGGCGTGATGGTCGAAGAGGGTATCATGGACCGCTTCGACATTGCGCAGGTCTATGCGCTGCACAACGCGCCGGGCTTCAAGGAAGGCGCGTTTTACACCACGCCGGGGCCGATCATGGCAGCGGTCGATACGTTTGAAATTCATATCAAAGGCGAAGGCGGACATGGCGCCATGCCGCATGAGACCCGCGATCCGATTGTGGCGGCGGTGGGTATGGTGCAGGCGATCCAGACGATTGTGAGCCGCAATCACTATGCGCTGGACGATCTGGTCGTCTCGGTCACGCAAATCCACACCGGGAGCGCGGATAATATCATTCCGGAGGCGGCCTATATCTGCGGGACTGTGCGCACTTTCGACAAGGCGGTGCAAGACATGGTCATGGACCGGATGGCCGCGATTGTGGACGGTCAGGCAGCGGCTTATGGCGTCTCGGCAGAGCTGGATTATCAGGTCGGCTACCCGGCGACAGTCAACGACGCGAGCAAGGCCGCCTTTGCTGCGGATGTGGCCAAAGAGGTCGTGGGCGACGGCAATGTCATCCCCGAAG
>CAKZXZ010000087.1 GCA_937883775.1 uncultured Paracoccaceae bacterium | reverse complement strand
GAAACGAAACCGCGTCGTCGAGGGCGGGGTGGGCTGATCGTCCTCATCAGCTTTGTGGTGTTTTTTGCGGCCGTTGGCCTGACGGCCTTTGCGTTGGTTGGGCGTCCCATTACGGCGCCCGATTGGGTTCGCGACCGGGTCGAACGCGCGCTGAGCAATCAGATTGCAGGTGCCGATATCGGCTTTGGTCGTATCCTGATTGGCGTCAACGATAACCTTGAGCCGTATCTGCGTCTTGAGGACATGCTGCTGCGCGATGCCAATGCGCGCCCGATGGTGGCGCTGTCGGACGCTGATATCCAAATCGCTGCCCGGCCTTTGCTGTCGCGCCAATTACGAGTGACCAACATCGCACTGACCGGGGGTAGGTTGACCCTCCGGCGCGATGCTGGTGGGCAGTTTGCATTTACCTTTGGTGAAGGCGATGCGCCATTGGGGGAAGCGGATGGTTTACTGCAAACCCTCGAAAGCGTTGAAACAATATTCTTGACAGATGCGGCGGCTAACCTTGACCGCGTGCAGCTGAACGGGCTGACCCTGAATTACGAAGACGCGCTTTCGGGGCAGTTCTGGGTTGTCGACGGGGGCCGCGCCACGCTGGAACGCGACGGCAACGACTTGCGTTTGCGCGCCGATCTGGCTTTGCTGACGGGCCGCGAATATGCCTCTACGGTCGAGCTGAGCTATGACACACGCCTTGATAGTGTTGCCTCGGATATCTCGGTGAATATCGACACGCTACCCGCACAGGATATCGCCAGCCAAGTGCCCGCGCTGACCTGGCTAAGTGCGCTTGAGGCGCCCATTTCAGGCGCTATGCGTCTATCGCTGGATGAAGACGGCCTGACCGGTCCGCTTTTTGGGACGCTTGATTTCGGCGCAGGTGCGTTGCAGCCGACCGAGGCGACGCGACCGGTAAAATTTGACAGCGCGCAGACCTACTTCACCTTCGATCCGGGAACAAACACGCTGTCCTTTGACACCGTCAGCATCCGTAGCGAAATGGTCAATGTTACTGGCGCGGGCCGCGCATACATGAAGGATTTCCGCAATGGGTTGCCGCAAACCCTGTTGGGTCAGCTGCAACTCACCCAACTTCAGGCCAACCCTGATAACTTTTTCGACGAGGCGCTCGATTTCCGCCAAAGCGCGATTGATTTCCGTCTCAAGCTTGATCCGTTTTCGGTCGAAATTGGCCAGTTCATGCTGCAATCGGATGATACCCGGATAACTGGTGATGCGCATGTGACGGCCGACCCCGATGGTTGGTCGGTCGCGCTAAATGCATTTGGCGATCAGATCAGTCCACAGGCCGTTACGGCCATTTGGCCGTCCACCCAGGTGGCGCGCACCCGCGAATGGGTGGCGCGCAATGTCACCGAAGGCCGTCTTCACAACGCACAAGCCGTGCTGCGCGCAACCGCCGGAGAGCGGCCCTATTTCCGTGTGGGGTGGGAATTCGAGGATGCCACAGTGCGGTTCATGAAAACCCTGCCACCGATCACAAACGGTGTGGGGCGGGCACTGCTTGAGGGTAACCGCTTTGTTGTCAGTGTCGATGAAGGGCAGGTTCTTTCGCCGCGTGGCGGTGCCATCCAGCTTGCCGGTTCTCGTTTTGAGGTGCCGGACACTTCGGTAAAGCCAGCGCAAGCCGATATCGCGCTCAAGACCGATGCGACCGTCACAGCCACTCTGGCGCTGCTTGATGAAGACCCTTTTGGTTTCTTGCAAAAGGCAAACCTACCTGTTGATCTGGCTGACGGACGCGCGCGCGCCGCGATTGACCTGTCTTTACCATTGAAGAAAGATCTGCAGATTGCCGACGTCCAGTACGCCGCGACGGGCACTGTTTCCAACGTCCGCAGCACGACATTGGTTAAAGACCGCACGCTGGCCGCATCCCTTTTGGGTATCACGGTGACATCTGACGCGGTGGTCATCGATGGCGATGCGCGTCTTGGAGAGGTGCCTCTAACAGGCACATTCCGTCTTCCGCTGGGCCCGGAGGCGGCAGCGCCGTCCGTCACTGCAGCCATCGAGTTGTCTCAACAATTCATAGACGAATTTCGTATTGATCTGCCGCCTGGCACCGTGTCAGGCCGCGCCAGCGCAGATCTGTCCTTGAGCTTGCCGAAAGAGGCCCAGGCGGTCTTTCAGCTAACAAGCGATCTGCGCGGTGTGGGTCTGCGCCTTGCTGCCCTTGATTGGACCAAACCGGCTGCAACGCGCGGCGCGCTCGCGATCAATGGACGCCTTGGCACACCGCTTGAGATTGACGCGCTCAGCCTGTCGGCTCCGGGTCTTGAAGCTGCGGGAACCATCGCGGTCGATGCCGAAGGCCGTTTTGAGCGTGCCAGATTTGATCGCGTTCAGGTAGGTGACTGGCTGAATGCCCCGGTCACGCTGATCGGGCGAGGTCGTGGAGCAGCACCTGCGGTGCAGATCACCGCAGGCACCATGGATCTGCGTCGCGCCAAACTGGGCCAGGGGACAGGGCAAGGAGGGCCAATTGATCTGGCGCTTGATGAATTGGTGGTGTCCGACAGCATCAGCCTGACTGATCTGCGCGGTCAGTTCAGCGCTGCTGGCGGCTTTAACGGAAGCTTCCGCGCCAATGTGAACGGAGGCTCGACCCCAATCGAAGGCGCGGTTGTGCCAGACCGAAATGGCACCGCCGTGCGCATCACCTCGCAGGATGCCGGACGCGTGATGGGCAATGCGCGTCTGATCCGCAGCGCACGCGGTGGTGATTTAAGCCTTATCCTGCGCCCGCGCCCTGCTGATGGCCAATATGATGGCACCCTCGCCATCACGGAAACGCGGGTGCAAAATGCCCCTGCTTTGGCCAATCTTCTAAGCGCTGTATCTGTCATTGGGCTGCTCGATCAGATGGCCAATCAAGGTGTGCTTTTTACCAATATTGACGCGAAATTTGTGCTGACGCCGGATGTGATCGCCGTCACCGAAAGCTCTGCCACCGGGCCATCGCTGGGGATTTCGATGGACGGCACCTATCGGCCCTCCAACAGCCAGATGGACATGCAAGGCGTGTTCTCGCCGCTTTATTTGCTCAACGGGATCGGCAGTTTCCTGACCCGGCCTGGCGAAGGGTTGATCGGGTTCAACTTTACCCTTGCGGGCGATCCTTCCGAGCCGCAGGTCGCTGTCAATCCGCTTTCCGCCTTGACCCCTGGCATGTTCCGCGAGATTTTCCGCCGCCCAGCCCCCCGGGTTTCTCAATAGGATCGTTTTGCGTGAAACTTTCTGATTTTGACTTTGATCTGCCTGACGATCTGATCGCCACGCGGCCTGCCACCCCGCGCACATCAGCGCGGTTGCTGCACGCGGAAGGCGGCATCCGTGACGCGAACGTCTTTGATCTGCCGAACATTCTGCGCCCGGGTGATCTTTTAGTGCTCAACAACACCAAGGTCATCCCTGCGCGACTTACAGGCCAACGCGCTCGTGAGAGCGCCCAAGGCCCGGTAACTGCCAAGATCGAAGTGACACTTCTGTCGCCCACACCTACGGGCGACTGGACCGCCCTTATCAAGCCGCTGCGCAAGGTAGCGGAGGGTGAGCAGATCAGCTTTGATGCAGGCCTCGCCGCGACGTTGATCGCCAAGCAAGATGGGCAAGGCGTGCTGTCGTTCAACCTCTCTGGCGGGGCGTTTGACACTGCACTTGCGGCCGCAGGCGCAATGCCGCTGCCGCCTTACATCGAGGCAAAGCGCAAAGCCGACGCGCAGGACCGTGTCGATTACCAAACCGTTTTTGCCAAAGAACAAGGCGCTGTTGCTGCTCCCACCGCATCACTGCATTTCGATCAGGATCTTTTGGCCAAGATTGCCGCCAAAGGGGTGGATTTCGCCGAAGTGACCCTGCATGTCGGCGCAGGCACGTTTTTGCCCGTGAAGGTGGATGACATCACACAGCATAAGATGCATGCCGAATGGGGGGCCGTCAGTTCCGAGGCTGCGGCCCGCATCAACGCAACCCGTGCTGCAGGGGGCCGCGTGATCCCCGTGGGCACTACTGCATTGCGCCTGATCGAAAGCGCTGCTGCCACTGATGGCACGATGCAGCCATGGCAGGGCGATACCGATATCTTTATCACGCCTGGCTACCAGTTTCGCGTCACTCAGGGGCTGATGACAAACTTTCACCTGCCCAAGTCCACGCTAATGATGCTCGTCTCTGCGCTGATGGGCGCCGAGCGGGTTCGTGATATCTACGCCCACGCTATCGCCAAGCGGTATCGCTTTTTCTCTTATGGTGACAGCTCGCTGCTTATTCCCTGACGTCTGCCGTTTCGAGGGACGTGAGAGCCGACAGGCGCGCGGCTGGCGCGGTGGGCAAGCGCCAACGCCGGGAAACGACACCCGAAAGTCGTCTCCAAGCTATCGCTTTGCGACCGACTCAGGCACGCTTGAAAACACACGCCAAGACCGAGGGTCGCAGTTATGAAACAAGTACTTGCCTCCTCCTGGGCGTTGTTGCTGGGAATGATGCTTTTGATGGTCGGCAACGGCCTACAAGGGTCTCTTTTGGGCATTCGCGGCGGCGATGCGAATTTCTCGACCTTCGAGATGTCGGTGGTGATGTCGGCTTATTTCGTAGGTTTTCTGGGCGGCTCGCGGCTGGCGCCCGAGATGATCCGCCGCGTCGGTCATGTCCGGGTCTTTGCGGCGCTTGGCTCATTGATTTCGGCGGTCTTGATCCTTTATCCGATCCTGCTTGATCCGATTTCGTGGACGTTGGGTCGTGTTATCATCGGGTTTTGCTTTTCGGGGGTCTATGTGACTGCCGAAAGCTGGCTTAACAATTCAGCCGATAATGAAAACCGGGGCCAGGCGCTGTCGGCGTATATGTTAGTGCAAATGACTGGCATTGTGGTGGCGCAAGGCCTGTTGCTGATCCCGGATCCAAGTGGCTATTTGCTGTTTATCCTGCCGTCGATTTTCGTGTCGCTCGCCTTTGCGCCGATCTTGTTGTCGATCAGCCCGACACCTGCCTTTGATGCGGCTAAGCCGATGACCCTGCGTGAGCTGGTAAACACGTCACCGCTGGGTTGTGCTGGCATGTTCCTGCTGGGTGGTGTCTTTTCGGCGCAGTTCGGGATGGCAGCTGTATTTGCCACGCTGATTGGGCTGACACTGGGCCAGATTTCGATCTTTATCTCGACGATCTATGTCGGCGCCCTGGTGCTGCAATATCCCATCGGGTGGATCAGTGACCGGATGGACCGCCGCAGTCTGATCCTGGCTGTAGCGCTGGCTGGCGGCATCGGAGCGATGGTCGGGTTCTTCTTCATGGGATCCTTCCCGGCGCTTTTGTTTGCCGCCTTTGTCATTGGCGGTATGTCGAACCCGCTTTACGCCCTGCTGATCGCCTACACGAACGACTTTCTCGAGCACGAGGATATGGCTGCTGCTTCAGGTGGGCTGATCTTTATCAACGGCATCGGTGCGATTGCGGGTCCGCTGATTACCGGCTGGATGATGGGTGTGATCGGCCCGCGCGGCTTTTTCCTGTTTGTCGCGATCCTGCTGTTTGCGCTGGCGGCTTATGCAGCCTACCGGATGACGCAGCGCGCAATCTCGACGCCGGTGGATGACACCACGTCTTACGCACCGATTTTCCCGTCCACGTCCCCCGTCGCGGTGGAGGTGGCGCAGGAATACTATATCGAGACCGCCCTTGAAGAGGGAACCGATGCCGAAGACGCCGACACGCGGCTTTGATGTTACGGTCTGTTACGGAAGGTGAGGCGCTAAATTTATTTGGTTGCCGCCTGTTAACGGTTTTGTAACAGTTATTGGAACGAAGCGGGGCGCAAGCGAGGAGCATGCCATGCGGGGTCCGGACGACGTGTTGAATTACTGGCTGGATGAGATCGGGCCAGAGGGGTGGTACAAAGGCAGCGCCGAGCTGGACGCCGATATCAAGCATCGCTTCGAGACGACGTGGAATGGCGCGATGGAAGGCCGCTGTGCTCTTTGGCTGACCTATCCCAGCGGTGCGCTTGCCTACATTATCCTCACCGATCAGTTTTCCCGCAATATGTTCCGCGACACGGCGAGGGCGTTTGCGTCTGACCATTGCGCGCTGGCCGCTGCGAAAGCCGCTATCGACAAAGGCTGGGACATGCGCATTGACGAACCTGCCCGGCAGTTTTTCTACTTACCCCTGATGCATTCGGAAAACCTGTGCGATCAGGATCGCTGCGTGCGTTTGATGGTCACCCGGATGCCCGAGCATGGCGAAGACAACCTTCTGCATGCCAAGGCCCATCGTGAAGTGATCCGGCAATTTGGTCGGTTTCCGTTTCGTAACAAAGCGTTGTCGCGGCGTGCAACAGAACCCGAAGCAGCCTTTATCGCGGATGGTGGTTACGGCGCCACAGTCGAGGCGATGCGCGTCTGATACCGCTTTGAACTGCGACACTATCCCCTGTCGCTCACAGCTTCGATGCAATATAGTTTAGCATTAAACTTGTTTGTAGACCGGAGGGCCAGATGGCTGCCAAATCCTTTGATATGATTGTAATTGGTGCCGGACCAGGGGGCTATGTTGCGGCCATTCGCGGGGCGCAATTGGGCTTAAACGTCGCGATTGTTGAACGTGAACACATGGGCGGCATCTGCCTGAACTGGGGCTGCATTCCAACCAAGGCGATGCTGCGCTCTTCAGAAGTGTTTCACCTGATGCACCGCGCGAAAGAGTTTGGCCTAAAAGCGGACGGCATTGATTATGACCTTGATGCGGTCGTAGCCCGCTCACGTGGCGTGGCAAAACAGCTGAACGGCGGCGTCGGGCATCTCCTGAAGAAAAACAAGGTTACGACGATCATGGGAACGGCGACGATCCCGGCAAAAGGCAAGGTGACCGTCACGACCGAAAAAGGCACCGAAGAGCTGACCTCGCAGAACATTATTCTTGCGACCGGCGCACGCGCTCGCGAATTGCCCGGGCTTGAAGCGGATGGCGAACTGGTCTGGACTTACAAGCACGCGCTCACACCGTCGCGGATGCCGAAAAAACTGCTGGTCATTGGGTCCGGCGCAATCGGGATCGAATTTGCCAGCTTCTACAATACGCTTGGCGCAGATACGACGGTCGTAGAAGTTATGGACCGGATCCTGCCTGTCGAGGATGCCGAGATCAGCGGCTTTGCAAAGAAGGCCTTTGAAAAGCAAGGCATGAAGATCCGTGAGAAAACAATGGTCAAACAGCTTGACCGTGCTGTGGGTAAAATCACCGCTCATATCGAACAGGACGGCAAAGTGACCAAGGAAGAGTTCGACACCGTGATCTCTGCGGTGGGTATTGTCGGCAACACCGAAGATCTGGGCCTCGAAGCGCTTGGCGTCACGATTGATCGCACCCATGTCGTCACGGACGAGTTCTGCCGCACTGGCGTCGAGGGGCTTTATGCGATCGGTGACATCGCAGGCGCGCCTTGGTTGGCCCATAAGGCCTCTCATGAAGGGGTCATGGTCGCCGAACTGATTGCCGGCAAAAACAACGTGCATCCGATCAAGCCTGAAAGCATCGCAGGCTGCACCTATTGCCACCCGCAGGTGGCGTCAGTGGGTCTGTCCGAGGCCAAAGCAAAAGAACGCGGCTTTGAGATCAAAGTTGGTCACTTCCCCTTTGTTGGCAACGGCAAGGCTATCGCTCTGGGCGAGCCTGAAGGGATGGTGAAGACTGTCTTTGACGCAAAAACGGGTGAGTTGCTTGGCGCGCACATGATCGGCGCCGAAGTGACGGAGATGATCCAGGGATATGTCGTTGGGCAAAAGCTAGAAACCACCGAAGAGGACCTGATGGAAACGGTCTTCCCGCACCCGACGCTGTCCGAAATGATGCATGAATCTGTGCTGGATGCCTATGATCGGGCGATCCACTTCTGATCCAATTGCGCGCTGACGCGCATTCTTTTTACTGATTTGGCACGCTGCTGCAGAGTATCGTCTTCGTGGCGGCGTTTTTCGTTTCGGTATTTTCAGACAAAAGAAGACGGACGTTGACGCGCTGCTCTTGTCGGTTCACTTGAGAGAGATGGACGCGGCACGCACAGATTGGCGGTTGGTGATTTTGCTTTGGGTTGCAGGCCTTTTGGCGGCAGCGCAGTTTGCAAAAGTTTCCTTGGTTTTAAAGGATGTTGCGCGCTTTTTTCAAAGTGATCTGGCGGGTGTTGCGCCCATTGCGTCGGTTGTTGGTGTCATTGGTATTGTCTTTGGCGTGATGGCTGGGGCCTTTGTTACGGGCCTTGGGGCGCGACGGGTCATTTTATGGGCGTTGATCGGCGGTGGTGCGCTGTCGCTTTTTCAGGCCATCGGCCTTGGCTTTACGACGATGATGGCGTTGCGGATCTTTGAGGGGATTTCACATCTTGCTTTGGTTGTGGCTGCACCCACCTTGATGGTGCGTGTGAGCGCGCCGCAGGATCACTCGGTGGTCATGGGGCTTTGGGCGACGTTTTTTGGCGTCAGTTTCGCCATCTCGGCCGTGGTGTTGCCAGCCCTTGTCGCTTTGGGCGGGCTCAAACTGGTCTGGGCGGTTCATGGTGTTCTGATGCTTGTCATCGCAGGCTGTCTGGCGCCTTTCCTGCCAAAGGGGACGCGCAGCGCTGTCCCGATCCAGTGGATGGCCGAGCATCGCTTGATTTATAGCAGTCCGAGGCTTGTCGCCCCGGCACTCGGCTTTTTCTGGCACACGTTGATGTTTGTAGCGTTGCTGACGTTCCTGCCCGCGCAGGTTCCCGTTTGGGTTGCTGTGCTGTTGCCGCTTTTGTCTTTGGTTGGCACGTTTGGGGCTGGATTTCTGGCGCGTTGGATCGCGCCTGACAGGATCGCTGTTGCGGGCTTTCTGGCCACTGCGGCACTTGCCTTGATCGGCTTTGGCGCATCCGTGCCAACGCTGTTACTATTTGTTTTTATTGGGCTTGTTCCCGGCGCCAGCTTTGCGGCAATCCCGCATTTCAACACAGCGCCCGAGGACGTCGCCAGAGCGCAGGGCGCTGTTGCCCAGCTTGGCAATATCGGAACGGCCAGCGGTACGCCCCTTTATGCGATGGCCTTAGGCGGGGTGGGTCTTGGCCCGCTCACCATCGCGCTTTGCGTCTTTGGCGTCATCTCGCTTTTGCTCATTCGAAGGGCCATTGACGGGCATGCGAAAGAAATGTCTTAATGTTCGCCCAATGTTCCATTAATCTATTGGCCGGTGTCCCTTGGCCCGCTATCTGTAAGGGCAACATTGTCTGGGGGGCAGGATGCCTGAGCTGAAAAAGATCGAAGTGCGCGGCGCGCGCGAGCACA
Source organism: uncultured Paracoccaceae bacterium (assembly GCA_937883775.1). GTDB lineage: Bacteria > Pseudomonadota > Alphaproteobacteria > Rhodobacterales > Rhodobacteraceae > JAHTBL01. The sequence continues at coordinate 863 of CAKZXZ010000087.1, read as the reverse complement.
ATCTCAAATCCATCGACGTGGATATTCCGCGTGATGAACTGGTGGTGATTACCGGCTTGTCAGGGTCGGGCAAATCGTCTTTGGCGTTTGATACGATCTATGCCGAAGGTCAGCGCCGTTATGTTGAATCGCTTTCAGCTTATGCACGCCAATTCCTTGATATGATGGAGAAACCTGACGTCGATCACATCTCGGGCCTCAGCCCCGCGATTTCGATCGAGCAGAAGACGACCAGCAAGAACCCCCGCTCGACCGTCGGGACCGTGACCGAGATTTACGACTACATGCGCCTTCTCTTTGCGCGTGTGGGCACCCCGTACAGCCCTGCAACTGGCCTGCCTATCGAGGCGCAGCAAGTGCAGGATATGGTTGACCGCGTGATGGCGCTGGAAGAGGGGACACGCGGTTATCTTCTGGCCCCCATCATTCGCGACCGCAAAGGTGAGTATCGCAAAGAGTTCCTTGAGCTTCGTAAGCAAGGTTTCCAGCGCGTTAAGGTTGATGGTGCGTTCTACGAATTGGACGAGCCGCCGACGCTCGACAAGAAGTTTCGCCATGATATCGACGTTGTCGTTGACCGGATCGTTGTCCGCGAAGGGCTCGAGACGCGGCTGGCTGACAGCTTCCGTACCGCCCTTGATCTGGCCGACGGCATCACCATTCTCGAGACGGCCCCCAGCGAAGGCGAGCCGGAGCGGATCACGTTTTCCGAGAACTTCGCATGCCCGGTCAGTGGATTTACGATCCCCGAGATTGAGCCACGGCTTTTCTCATTCAACGCGCCTTTCGGAGCTTGTCCGAGCTGTGATGGTCTTGGGGTTGAATTGTTCTTTGATGAACGCCTTGTGGTGCCGGATACCACC
>CAKZXZ010000086.1 GCA_937883775.1 uncultured Paracoccaceae bacterium | reverse complement strand
AGCGCTCCCTTCTTCCACTCATAGGCAAAGCCCACGGTAAGCACCGCCAGGAACACCATCATCGACCAGAAGCCCAGCATGCTGATGTCCTGAAATGCCACGGCCCACGGGAAGAGAAACGCAATCTCGAGATCGAAAATGATGAACAGGATCGAGACCAGATAGAACCGCACGTCAAACTTCATCCGCGCATCATCAAACGCGTTGAACCCGCATTCATAGGCGCTGACTTTCTCGGGGTCCGGGTTCCGAACCGCCAGAACAACAGCGGCGAGGATCAGTACAAGGCCCAAGGCAATGGCGAGGCCCAGAAAAACGACAATCGGGAGGTATTCGCTCAGCAGATTTTCCACCGGTTTGGCTCCTTTCACGCGCGACAAGGCGCATGCGTGTGTGGCTTGATTGGGTATGTATGCCTGTGCGTAGGGAGGGTCAACGAAAAGAGGGGTGGTTTGGCGTCGCGGGGGTGGATTGGAGACGCAAAAACGGAGCGTTTCAAGCCCGCGAGGGCGGAGGGTTGGCCGTAGGGTGCTCCTCAATCATTCAGACGCATCGTTCGGAATGTCAGCGAAATTCGCCGCGCTCTTGGCACCCTGCCCCCATCAATCATATCGTTTTTGCGTGCAGGGATTGCGTGGGTCCAGCTCCACCGCGCCTCTGCCCGCATCACAAGCAAGCTGAGTGGTTGCAAAACCAAGTCCCATCGCTCGGCCCCCTTTTCAAATCGCATCACGCAAGACGACAGCAGGCTCACCGAGGCGATAACCTCTCCAAAACAAGGCGCGCAATCAATGTGTGGCGAGATCCCTTGTCCGGGGAGATACTCGTTGACGATCACTTGATCTGGTTTCGCCTGAAAATATCCGCACTCCACCAACTGATCCGCAAGATCTTCAAACGGCTCCGGCAAAGGGCCAATTCGATCTGCCGGACCGACGCGCCTAGCCTTGTAATCATAACGATATCCATAATGCTGAACCCGGCGCGAGAGATCAGTTTGCCAAGGGTTTGCGTCAATTCCTTCTATCAGCGCAGCCGCGGCGCCCTCGGACAGATAACGGTCGCGATAGGATAGCCCAGATGAGAGATCTGGCGGAAAAAAGGCCATTTGGTCTGTATGTCTACTCCGTCGAACTCAACCGCTATCGATCTGAGTAAAGACTAAGTCCTAACGAACAAATAAGACATGACGTCTAAAATCTCCCGCACTGACCCTACGGTCGGCGGCCATTCGCATCGCAGACGAAAGTAATTATCTTGAAAACATAATTATAAAGCAGGGTAAAATGTGTGGGAGACGTCTTGAGGTTGGCGATGACTGCCGTTGCCTGCACTTGATCCGGTGCGTTGGTGAATGCAGTAGCCATGGTACCGGGTCACTCGTCTCAAATATGGATTAAACTTCGGGAAAGGGGCCATCGGTCTCACACCCTGTGAGCCCGGCCTCTTTCGCAGCCGCAATGAAGGCGTCGGAAACAAACTTCCTTGGGCCAACTCCGAGTTCCTGCCAAAAGCCGGCGCCGTTCATCTTGTCTTTGAACATCGCGAAATCGTCCAGCGGGGTGGCAATCACTGGCCAGAGTTCTTCGGGCAGGTAATCTGGTGTAATGGGTCGCTCCAGAGCTGTCGCATCAATCGCATTAAGGATCTGCCGGCAGTTGAAAAAGAAATAAGGCCCATGTGCGTAAGGCGCGCCATCCGCAAGCCTGATCTCAACCGGCACATATTGATGCTTGCCAGCATCAAACTGGTCAAGCACGCGGCGGAAGTCAGCGCTGACAATCGCCAAGCCTCTATTCGAGTAATAGTCTGGAATGCGCACATTGTCTTTGAGCGTCACCGTTTTTGGGTAAAGCTCCCCTGGGATCTCAACACCGCGATCAACGAAATGATCGACATTCCTCATGGTGAACGTTTCACCGGCCTCACAGGCCCGCACCAATTCAGTATCGACGGCCTGACTTTTCAGTTCATTCCTGTAATCAAGAATTCACTTGGACCAATCATATTCCGGATCATCTCCATATTGCGGCTTCACCGCGCGCCAAGCTGCATTCTCTCGTCCTTCCAAAAATGCACCCATTCTCGTTCACCTCTCTCCCTCGTTCGACCGGGGTAGCCATAAAAGTATTTTTAATCGTTACTCACGAGGACCAAAGACACACCCATCGATACCGTGGA
>CAKZXZ010000085.1 GCA_937883775.1 uncultured Paracoccaceae bacterium | reverse complement strand
GTCACGACAATCGGATGCTTGGTCTTCACGTCCAGATCGTTGAGGGTCCGGATCACTTCCAGCCCGCCAAGCACGCCCAGGACACCGTCATATTTCCCGCCCGTCGGCTGCGTATCCAGATGTGAGCCAACGTAAATCGGCAGCGCGTCGGCATCCGTACCTTCACGCGTGGCAAACATATTGCCCATCGTGTCGACACCCATCGACATCCCCGCCGCCTCGCACCAGGACTGAAACAAGGTCCGCGCCTCGGCATCCTCATCCGTCAGCGTCTGGCGGTTATTGCCCCCGGCCACCCCCGGCCCGATCTTGGCTATCTCCATCAGACTGTCCCACAGGCGATCCGGGTCAATCCGCAGATTTTTGCTGCGATCCATACATTATCTCCCAAGGCGATTCCGCCTAAGCTCAAGCGTGAGCCAGCCGCGCGCAGGCGGTCAATCGTTTTTTGACCATTTGGATAGAAATGCTCGGCTCGGGCGAAAAAATGCTTGAGACATAAACACATGTCTTGCAAGTTTACGCGGCCCGAGGTGAGGACCAGATGACGATCGCACAGCGCAACACCGGCAAAGAGACACGCATTCAGCGCGAAAAGCGTGAGGTGATCCTGAAGGCGGCGCTGGACGTTTTTTCAATACAAGGTCTGCGCGGCGCAACCCTTGAAAAGATCGCCGAAGCGGCGGGCATGTCAAAGCCCCATGTGATCTATTATTTCGGCAGCAAAGACGCCATTTATGCACGGCTTCTGGAAAGCCTGCTCGAGATTTGGGTCAGCCCGTTGCGCGACCTTTCCCGCGATGGCGATCCGATGACAGAGATCCTGACCTATATGCGGCGCAAGCTGAAGATGTCGCGGGACATGCCCCGTGAAAGTAAGCTCTTTGCCACCGAAATTCTGCATGGCGCACCGCGCACAAAAGCCACCCTTTCGGGTGATTTGAAAACGCTGGTCGATGAAAAAGCCGCTATCATCGCCGGGTGGAGTGCTGAGGGCAAGATCGCCCGGCTTGATCCCCATCATCTGATTTTCTCAATCTGGGCGATGACCCAGCATTATGCGGATTTCGATGTGCAGGTCCGGTCGATCCTGCCGGAAACCGGCGGCGACGCCCTCTTCGACGAGGCAGACGCCTTTTTGACAAGTATGTTCACCCGAACTCTTCGTCCCGCAAAAGCATAATCAAAGCGACAATCGTGCAGCCAATACCAAGGAGGATCGCGGGTGCTGGACGCGCTCCGTTAAACGCCAGATCCCACATCACAACCCAGCTGGGTACCAGATAAGTATAGGCCATCACCTTGCTGCCCGGCAGCCGTTTGCTGGCATATTGCACCAGAAAAAAAGTCACTGCCGTGGTGACAACCGCCAGATAAAGCAGCACCAGCCAGACCTGCGCGGGCAAGCTTTGAAACGGCACAGCCACCAAATCGCTGAACCCATACGCACCCGACACGATCAAAGCCCCCACGGTCGTGCCCAGGGCCGCTTGCAGTGGCGTGACATCCCCCAACAACTTGCGCGACAAGACGGGCACCGCGCCATGGGCGACTGCACCAATGGCGAAAATCGCCTCGCCGCGTCCGATCTCAAACCGCAGTAATGCACCCAGATCCGCGCGGAAAATCACCCAGACCGCCCCCAATGCACCGATGCTCAAAGCGGTGAAGGTCGCAAGGCTGGTCCGTTGCGACAGCAGCAAATACCCGAACCCCGCCGCCAGCAAGGGCGAGAGCGTGAACATCGTCGCCGTGGACACAGCCGTTGTCAGACGCAACGCCTCGAACATCGTGATAAAGTAGACGGCCATGCAACCGCCGATCAGCAAGAAGCGCCAGAATCGCGCGAAGACAGGCGCGATAGCGACGCCAAACACGCGCACCACACCGATCATCACAAGGCTCGCCAAGGCAAAGCGCAAGGTCATCAATGCAGCCGGTGCGATCTGATTGGCGATCAGATGCCCCAGCGAAAACGACAGCGACACCAGCAGGGAAAATGCCAGCATCGCCGCATGACCTTGCCGGGCAAATGACAGCGGGGCCGCCCTACTCCGCAGCGGTCGCACTCGGATTGTTGGGGTGCATGGTCCAATTGGCCGGCTCCGCCTCGACTGTCTGGCCAGTGCGCTCGTCGACCATGCCTGGCTCTAGAACTTCCATGGTGATGCAATTCTCGACCGGGCAGACATTGACGCACAGATTGCAGGCAACACATTCGTCATCCTGCACCTCAAACACCCGATCCGGAGACATCGTAATCGCCTGATGCGAGGTGTCTTCGCAGGCTGCATAACAGCGCCCGCACTTGATGCAATCGGCCTGACTGATCCGCGCTTTGGTCACGTGGTTGAGGTTCAGATATTGCCAGTCGGTGACGTTCGGCACCGCGCGGCCCACGATATCTTCAACACGGGTATGGCCCTTCTCATCCATCCATTGCGACAGGCCCGAGATCATCTCTTGCACGATCTTGAA
>CAKZXZ010000084.1 GCA_937883775.1 uncultured Paracoccaceae bacterium | reverse complement strand
AAGCGGTGACGGAGGGGCGGTTCGCTCATAACGTCGCTGCGGTGGATGCGCAGCGGGCGATGGATGAGAACCTGGATCACGAGACGCCTTTGTCGGAGTTGTTCGAAGATCAGGTTGCGTGTGCGGATATGATCGTAGTGAACAAATCGGACCTGCTGGGCGAAGACGAAGCGGGCGCTTTGGTTGGCAAGCTGAAGGGCGAGGCGCGTGACGGTGTGCAGGTTGTGAAAACCGCGATGGGGCGAATGCCGGTGGATGTGCTGCTGGGTCAAGGTGTGGCGGCCGAGGGCGATCTTGAGAGCCGCCACGAGGTGCATCATCACCACCATCACCATGACGAGGACGACCATCATCATGACGATCACCATCACGAGCATGAGCACGGCCATGACGAGTTCGAAAGCTTCGTCGTCACCCGCGCGGAAGTGGCTGACCCCAAGGCGTTTGCCGAACAGATTGCAGACGTGATCCGGGCGCATGATATCTTGCGTCTCAAAGGCTTCGCTGCGGTGGAGGGTAAACCGATGCGGATGACCGTTCAGGCCGTCGGCCCGCGTGTGGACAGCTATTTCGATCAGCCGTTCGGAAGCACCCCACGTGAGACGCGCCTTGTCGTGATCGGTCAGTCCGGACTGGACCGCGCCGCGATTGAAGCGGCGCTGACCGCATGAAGATCGCCGTTGAAGACCCGCTGACAGAGGACGCGTTGAAGCTGATCGACGGATCTGAGGCAGCTCTGCGGGCGGTTTACACCCCCGACGAGTGCTTTGCCTATTCGCCCAAGGAATTGGCGGAGCCCAACGTGCGGTTCTACCTCGCACGCGACGATCAAGGCGCGCCGATGGGCTGCGTCGCGGCGGCGGATATGGGGGACTATATCGAGGTGAAACGCTTGTTCGTTAGCCCCGACGCACAAGGCACCGGCTTAGGCCGCGCCCTGATGGCGCATCTGGAGGCGGAGGCGAAAGCGGCGGGGCATAGCATGGTGCGGTTGGAGACAGGCGATCTACTGGTCTCAGCTTGTGCGCTTTATGAGCGGATTGGCTATGTACGGCGCGGGCCGTTCGGTGACTACGAAAAGGCCGAGGCAAGCACCTTCATGGAAAAGGCGCTTTAGATGCACCTTCTGGCCGCCACGCCCGGTGCGATTGACGACGGATCAGAACCGGTTGATCTGGGGCAGACGCCTGCGGATGTGGTCGTGATTTCTGCAGCCGATACGGAGTTGGCGGCGCTCTCTGAGGCGCGCTCCGAGATGGAGGACGCGCCGTCATTGCGGTTGGCCTCCATTATGCATTTGCAGCACCCAATGTCGGTTGATTTGCATATCGAGGCCTGTGCAGTGAAATCCCGTTTGGTGATCGTGCGCGCTTTGGGTGGCGCGGGATATTGGCGCTACGGGGTGGAGCAATACGCGGCACATTTGCATGAGGCAGGTGTGCCATTTGCTTTGCTACCGGGGGACGACAAGCCGGATCCGGAATTGCGGGAACTCTCCACCGTTTCAAGCGAGGATTACGACGCGCTTTGGGCCTATCTGGTCGAAGGCGGGCCAGAAAACGCGGCGAATTTTTTGCGCT
>CAKZXZ010000083.1 GCA_937883775.1 uncultured Paracoccaceae bacterium | reverse complement strand
TGCTCGATCATGCCACCGCCGACATCGGCGCGGTATTCAACCGTATCGCGCATCGCGGGATAAAGCCCGGTGATGCCCAGCTCTTCGCGCAATCGGCGCATGGCGCAATCGGCGGGGTCTTCGCCCCAGTGAGGATGCGTGCAGCAGGTGTTCGCCCACAGACCCGGCGTGTGATATTTGCACATGGCACGCTGCTGGATCAGCACACGCCCCTTGTTCATCACAAAAACCGACACCGCCTTATGTTTCAGGCCCTTGCGGTGCACCTCAAGCTTTTCAACCGGGGTCAGAACACCGTCAAGCCAAGTGGGGATCATGTGCGTCATGTTCGTAACGGGGATACGAGCCCCGTAAGATGGGCCAGGTTCTTGATGCCGATTTTCAAATGGGCCATGGGACGGGCTTTGACGAGTTTCTTGTTCATATACGCCTCAAAGGTAAGGCGCTGCACGTCGACATCGTGACACAGGGATACGAACCTCTCGCGCCGATCATCGGATCGGTAATAGGCGTCTTGCATGGCACCCAGCACTTTGAAGACGGTCTTGTGCTCTTTCATGAACAGCTTGCGCGCGATTTGTAGATCTTTGGCTTTGCCCGAGCGCAGACAGGCCTGCGCGGCAGTAGCCGCAACACGGCCCCCGGCCATCGCATAGTAGATCCCTTCGCCAGAGGATGGCGCGACGACGCCAGCGGCATCACCCGCCAGCACAACGTCCTTGCCGTTGTCCCACCGATCCAGCGGCTTCAACGGGATGGGTGCGCCTTCCTTGCGGATGGTTTCACAGTCTGCGAGCCCTGAATTGGCGCGCAGGTCAGCTGTGGCCTTTTTCAGGTCAATGCCGTCCAGCCCTGTGCCCATACCAACGCTGGCGGAACTACCATGGGGGAAAACCCAGCCGTAAAAATCGGGCGAAATCGCGCCGTCATAGATCACATCACAGCGTTTGGGATCATAGCTGGCGGTCGGCTCAGGCGCTTTGATGATCTCGTGATAGGCGATCACGTAGGGGATCGTATCGCCGCCTGGCACTTCGGCACGGGCCACATCAGAGCGCGCGCCATCGGCGCCAATCACCAGCTTGGTGGTCAGCGTCATCTCTTCGCGGGTGGCTTTGTCGCGGTAAATGATATGCGTGCCTTGATCGTTCCGCTCTATCCGCAGGAATGTTCCGGTATGGCGCTCGGCGCCTGATGCTGCAGCGCGGGTACGCAGAAATTCGTCGAAATGTTCGCGATCAACCATGCCGACATAGCCGTTTTCAATCGGGATATCGACCTGACGCTGGGTCGGTGAAATCATCCGCGCCGTATTGATCTTGGCCACGATCTGGCTTTCGGGAATGTTGAAATCCACGATTAGCCGGGGGGGAACAGCCCCGCCGCAGGGCTTAATACGGCCCGCGCGATCCAGCATTGCAACCTTGTGACCGGCTTCGGCCAGATCCTGTGCAGCGGTTGCACCCGACGGACCTCCGCCCACAACGACAACATCATATTGCATCAGCTATTCTCCCGGAACCATGGCAGCCGCTTCAAGACGGCGCGATTGCATAATGCGCGCGGCAAGCGCGGCGGAGGCGATGAAAAGCAGCGCCTCGAATAGAAAGACAGCACCAAAAGCCTGCGCATCGGTCGGCACAACGTGGCGCATCACATCGACGGCAGCGGCTCCAGCGGTGACACCAAAGCCGGCGGCGATGGCTTGCGCCGCCCCCCAAAGGCCCATGCGCGTGCCTTCGCGGCTTTCACGCCCGTCGCCCGCCAGATCCATCATCGACCCGATGGCCGCGACGGCGAAGACACCGTTGAAAAAGCCCAAAGCGACGACGGCAGGGACAAGAGGAGCCCCCGGACCTAAAGAGCCAATAAGAGAGATTATGGTAAGTGTAGCAGCTGATCCAAGGCATCCACAGATGACCCATTGGCGCAGGGTGCCAAACTTGAACCCTGTCGCGGCGATGCCCACAAGAACCATGCCCATGAACGTGCCACCATTCTGCGCACCGCTCATCGAGGTGGATTGCCCGGGCGTGAAGTTGAAGACAAGGCCCGCGTAAGGCTCAAGGATCAGTTCCTGCATGAAATAGGCGGTCATCGACAGGAAGACAAAGATCGTGAAATTGCGGGCGTTGCGTTCGGCCCAGACCTCGCGCAAGGCGGCGCGGAACGGCGTGCTTTCGCGGGTCGGCTCCGCTTTGATCCGACGCTCGATCCCCCAAACGGCAAGGGTTGTCATAGTGACCGCAACGGCGGCGACAATGGCCACCAGCTTGAGCAGCAATTGCGGTGTGTAAGGGTCGAGCAGCGCGCCGACGGTGCCTGCGGTAATGGCGATCCCGGCGATCATCATCAGCCAGGTGATTGTCGCGGCCGCCGCGCGGCGATGCGGGGCTGTGGCCGTTGCAAGAAAAGCCAGAAGCGAAGTGCCGGAGGCACCCACACCCAGACCGATCAGAATGTAGGCGATGATGGAAGCTGTGAGGCCAAGCGCAAACTGCGTCTCAAGCAGCAGCACACCATAGGTCGCGAGCACCCCACCAAGCGCCAGAACGGCCATGCCGCCGATAATCCATTTCGTGCGATTGCCCGACGTGTCAGACCGGAACCCCCAGTTCGGACGCGTGATCTGTACTCCGTAATGCAGCGCCACCAACAGCCCCGGCAAGATCGCAGGCAGGGCCAGTTCGACGACCATCAAACGGTTCAAGGTCGAGGTCATCAACACGACAATCGCGCCCAGTGACATCTGCACAAGGCCAAGGCGGACGATCTGAAACCAGCTGAGTTTCATAATACCTCCAACGTGCGCACGGCGAAGGCTGTGACCATCATGCCAGACACATACAGGGTGACGCCGGTGCCATTATACCAAGGCGCTTTCGCCTTCGGGTCGCGCAGCATCACGCGCATGGCGGCAAGTTGCGCCAGCAGCAGGCCAAGCACGGCAAGACCGTGATACGGGCGATCCCACAAGGCCAGGCAACAGATCACCAGAACCTGTGGGATCACCATGACGATGCAGGCGACCCACGCGGCCTTTTCTGGGCCAAGCGTAACCGGAAGAGAGTTCACGCCCATCTGGCGGTCCCCCTCTAACGCTTTGAAATCATTTAGTGTCATAATGCCATGCGCGCCTAAAGCGTAAAGCGTAGCAACGATGATGACGGGCCATGCAGGGGCACCAGCGACCAGCACGGCAGCGCCGGTAAACCACGGCAGACCCTCGTAACACAGGCCCACCAGACCCGGCCCCCACCAGCCCGAGCGTTTCATGCGGATCGGCGGTGCAGAATAAGCCCACGCCGCAGCAACGCCCACAACGGTTGCGCCAAAGCCCCACGGGCCCAGCGTCAGGCCCAAAAGTAGTGATAAGACGGTCATGGCAAGCGCGATGTAAAGACCCCAGCGACCGGGAATGCGGCCCGACGGGATCGGGCGGTCCGGCTCATTGATCGCATCCACATGGCGGTCGCACCAATCATTCGCCGCTTGCGACATGCCGCACACGACGGGACCGGCCAAGATGACGCCGATGATCACAATCGGCCACTGCCCCGCAGGCGATACGCCAGACGAGACCGCACCACACAGATACGCCCACATGGGCGGAAACCACGTGATCGGTTTAATCAACGTCAGCATTGCGCGGGGGTCCGGTAGCTGGCGAGGCTGTGGAGAGGACATGACACTCATGGTGTCAATCTTGCTTTACATTTGAGAGTCGGGCAAGTGTAAACCAAGCGTGACAATGCCGCAGGGCCGGTTTCTTGCGCAAAATTCATTACAATGCGCGTAATGCTTCACATTGTTCATCTTTGGGCCATATCTACATGCTACAGAGATGCAAGACTGCTTCGGAGCCTCAGATGGGCGCTGCATTGAAAGAGACAACCGTTAAAGGCGGGGTGATTGTCCAAAACGAACAGACTGGCCACATCACTGAGGTTCGGTCCGAACGTGGTGTGTCCAA
>CAKZXZ010000082.1 GCA_937883775.1 uncultured Paracoccaceae bacterium | reverse complement strand
CGTTCGCGGGTCAGACCGCCCGGCCCAAGCGCGGAAAGGCGACGCTTATGCGTGACTTCCGACAGCGGGTTGGTTTGGTCCATGAACTGCGACAGCTGCGAAGAGCCGAAGAATTCACGCACAGCCGCTGCAGCGGGCTTGGCGTTAATCAGATCTTGCGGCATGACCGTGTCGATCTCGACCGACGACATACGCTCTTTGATCGCGCGCTCCATGCGGAGCAGACCGACGCGGTACTGGTTCTCCATCAGTTCGCCAACGGAGCGGACACGACGGTTCCCAAGGTGGTCGATATCGTCGATATCGCCCTTGCCGTCGCGCAGTTCCACCAGCGCCTTGATGCAGGCGACGATGTCTTCTTTGCGCAAGGTGCGCTGCGTGTCTTCGGCATCCAAAGCCAGACGCATGTTCATCTTCACGCGGCCCACAGCGGACAGATCATAGCGTTCGCCATCAAAGAAGAGCGAGTCAAACAGGTTGCCAGCGGCTTCGACGGTGGGCGGCTCGCCCGGGCGCATGACGCGGTAGATGTCCATCAGCGCGCTTTCGCGGCTCATGTTCTTGTCTGCGGCCATGGTGTTGCGCATGTAAGGGCCGACATTGATGTTGTCGATGTCGAGAACTGGGATGTCGGTGATGCCCGCATCCAGCAGCTCTTTCAGCGATCCACCGATCACTTCGCCTTCTTTGTCCAGCTCCCACGTCAACTCGTCCCCGGCTTCGACGTAAATCGCACCGGTTTCTTCATTGATGATATCTTTCGCGACAAACTTGCCTTCGATGTGGGACATCGGGACCAGCAGATCGGTCACTTTGCCTTCGTCGATCAGCTTCTTGACGGCGCGTGGGGTGACCTTCTTGCTGGCCTCAGCAATGACTTCACCGGTTTTCGCGTCGACCAGATCAAACGTCGGACGGGTGCCGCGCACACGCTCGGGGAAGAACTTGGTGACCCAACCTTTGTTCTTCTTCAGCTTGTAGGACACGGTGTCGTAATAAGCATCCATGATGCCTTCCTGGTCCAGACCCAGCGCATAAAGCAGGGTCGTGACAGGAAGCTTCCGGCGACGGTCGATGCGCGAGAAGACAAGGTCTTTCGCGTCAAATTCGAAGTCCAGCCAGCTGCCGCGATAGGGGATGATGCGGCAGGCAAACAGGAGTTTACCGGAGGAATGCGTTTTGCCTTTGTCGTGGTCAAAGAACACGCCGGGCGAGCGGTGCATCTGGCTGACGATCACACGCTCGGTGCCGTTCACCACAAAGGTGCCGTTCGGCGTCATCAAAGGCATATCGCCCATGAAGACGTCCTGTTCCTTGATGTCCTT
>CAKZXZ010000081.1 GCA_937883775.1 uncultured Paracoccaceae bacterium | reverse complement strand
TGATCCGGACCCTCAACGATCTGGACGTGAAGACCAAGCATCCGATTGTCGTGACTAACTGGACGAACGAGGAAGGCACGCGGTTTGCACCGGCGATGCTGTCGTCGGGTGTTTTTGCTGGGAAACACACGCAGGACTGGGCGTATGAGCGCGTTGATGCCGAAGGCAAATCCTTTGGCGATGAGCTCAAGCGTATCGGCTGGGTTGGTGACGAGGCCGTTGGTGCGCGCGACATGCACGCGATGTTCGAGCTGCATATCGAGCAGGGGCCGATCCTGGAAGCCGAAGGCAAGGAGATCGGCGTTGTCACCCATGGCCAAGGGCTCCGCTGGATCGAATGCACGGTGACCGGCAAGGAGAGCCACACGGGCTCCACCCCGATGTCGATGCGCAAGAATGCGGGGCGCGGTTTGGCGCTGGTGACAGAGCTGGTGCATGAGATCGCGATGAAGAACCAGCCCAATGCGGTGGGCGCGATCGGGCATATCGACGTCTATCCGAACTCGCGCAACATCATTCCGGGGAAGGTCGTTTTCACCGTCGATATGCGCACGCATCTGCTGGATAAGCTGAACGCGATGGTGGCTGAGTTTGAGGAGCGCGCGCCGAAAATCTGTGCCGAGATTGGTGTGGAGTTTGAGTGCCATATCGTCGGCCAGTTCGACCCGCCCGCGTTTGATGAGGGCTGTGTGGCCGCCGTGCGCGATGCGGCCGAAGAGCTGGGCTATAGCCATATGGATATCGTCTCGGGCGCGGGGCATGATGCGTGCTGGATCAACGATGTGGCCCCGACCGCGATGATTATGTGCCCCTGCGTGGATGGGCTTTCGCATAACGAGGCGGAAGAGATCAGCAAGGACTGGGCGCAGGCGGGGACGGATGTGCTGCTGCACGCGGTGCTGAATACGGCGGAGATTGTGGAGTGAGGGTTGGTTTGGAAAACCCCGTCCCGGACTTGATCCGGGACCTCGTGGGTCAGAGGGCTGGAGGCCCCGGATCAAGCCCGGGGCGTGGGGCACTTTTTGTTAACCACGCTGCATCATGCTCACCCCATGCCACACTATGTCTACATTATGGCTTCACGCCCCGGCGGCGCGCTCTATACCGGGCGAACCAGCGACTTGCCTGCACGGGTCGTGGCCCATCGCGCAGGGCTGTCGGAACATACAGCTCGATACAACATAAAGACGTTGGTCTGGTTCGAAGAACACTCCGATTTCGAGGCGTCGCTCAAGCGCGAACGGGCGATCAAGCGGTGGCGGCGCGGCTGGAAAGATGCGCTCATTACCGAGCACAATCCGGGTTGGACAGATATCACGCACTTGGTTCCTTGATCTTGACCCTTGAGGTCCCGGATCAAGTCCGGGACGCGAGCCACAGGGGAGCAAGCCAATGACCAAAGTCATCAAGAACGGAACCGTCGTCACCCATGATCTGACGTACAAGGCGGATGTGCTGATCGACGGCGGCAAGATCACTGAGATTGGGCCGGACCTAAAGGGCGATGAGGAACTCGACGCAACCGGCTGCTATGTCATGCCCGGTGGAATTGACCCGCACACGCATCTAGAGATGCCGTTCATGGGCACCTATTCCTCGGATGATTTTGAAAGCGGGACGCGGGCGGCTTTGACAGGGGGCACCACGATGGTCGTGGATTTCGCGCTGCCGAACCCCGGGGAAAGCCTGCTGGATGCGCTCAAGCGGTGGGATAACAAGTCGACCTGTGCGAATTGTGATTACTCCTTCCACATGGCGGTGACCTGGTGGGGGGAGCAGGTCTTTGACGAAATGAAGACCGTCATCGAAGAGCGCGGGATCACCACGTTCAAGCATTTCCTCGCCTATAAGGGCGCGCTGATGGTGAATGATGATGAGCTTTATTCGTCTTTCCTGCGCCTGTCAGAGCTGGGCGGTGTGGCGATGGTGCATGCGGAGAATGGCGATGTGATTGCCGAGCTGAGCGCCAAGCTGCTGGCCGAGGGCAATACGGGGCCAGAGGCGCATGCCTATTCACGACCCTCCCAAGTGGAAGGCGAGGCGACGAACCGCGCGATCATGATCGCGGATATGGCGGGGGTGCCGCTCTATGTCGTGCATACGTCTTGCGAGGAAGCCCATGAGGCGATCCGGCGCGCGCGTCAGCAGGGTAAACGCGTGTGGGGGGAGCCTCTGATCCAGCATCTGACGCTGGATGAGAGCGAGTATTTCCACGACGATTGGGACCATGCCGCGCGCCGTGTGATGTCGCCGCCGTTCCGCAACAAGCAGCATCAGGACAGCTTGTGGGCGGGTCTGCAGGCGGGATCGCTCTCGGTTGTGGCGACGGATCACTGTGCATTCACCACAGAGCAGAAGCGCTATGGCGTGGGCGATTTCACCAAGATCCCCAATGGCACAGGTGGGCTTGAGGACCGGATGCCGATGCTGTGGACGCATGGCGTCAAGACGGGGCGGCTGACGCTGAATGAGTTTGTCGCCGTGACCTCGACCAATATCGCGAAGATCCTGAATTGCTACCCGCAGAAGGGCGCTATTCTGGTCGGGGCCGATGCCGATCTGGTTGTGTGGGACCCGGAAAAATCCAAAACGATCACCGCCGATACGCAGCAATCTGCGATTGATTACAATGTCTTCGAGGGCAAAGAGGTCACAGGCCTGCCGCGCTTCACGCTGACCAAAGGTCACGTAGCCGTCCATGACGGCGAAATCCGCACGCAGGAAGGCCACGGCAAGTTTGTCGCCCGCGAAGGCAATGCGCCCGTAAATCGCGCGCTGTCGAGCTGGAAAGACCTGACCGCGCCGCGCCCAGTTGAGCGCAAGGGCATTCCTGCCACCGGTGTCTAAAATACTAAGAGAAACGAGCACGCATTGAGCCAGCAACCGAAGATTTCTGCGCAAGGTTTGAACCTGACGTTTCAGACCAATGATGGTCCTGTGCATGCGCTCAAGGATGTTGATCTGAACATTGAAGAGGGCGAATTTGTCAGCTTCATCGGCCCGTCGGGTTGCGGGAAGACGACGTTCCTGCGCTGTATCGCAGGGTTGGAGACGCCAACGGCGGGGGCGCTCTCTGTCAACGGGATGACTGCGGATGAGGCCCGCCGGTCACGCGCTTATGGCTATGTCTTCCAGCATGCTGGGCTTTACCCGTGGCGCACGATTGGCGGGAATATCCGGCTGCCGTTGGAGATCATGGGCTATTCGAAAGCTGACCAGTCAGAGCGGGTCGCAAAGACGCTTGAGATGGTGGATCTTGCGGGGTTCGAAAAGAAGTATCCGTGGCAATTGTCGGGCGGGATGCAGCAGCGTGCCTCCATCGCGCGGGCGCTTGCGTTTGATGCAGAGATCCTGCTGATGGACGAGCCGTTCGGCGCGCTGGACGAGATCGTCCGCGATCACCTGAACGAGCAGCTTTTGCAGCTTTGGGCGCAGACGAAAAAGACGATTGCCTTCGTGACCCACTCGATCCCCGAGGCGGTGTATCTGTCGACCAAGATTGTCGTGATGAGCCCGCGTCCGGGCCGGATCACCGACATCATCGAAAGCCCGCTGCCTGCGGAACGGCCCTTGGATTTGCGCGAAACGCCCGAGTTTCTAGACATCGCGCACCGGGTCCGCGAAGGGCTGCGCGCGGGGCATTCTTATGACTAAAGTCGCTCCAATTGCGTCGACCATCCGGCGAGGAAAGGCCGCGGATGTCATGATTTGTGCCGATATTCTGAACAACTGGATCGACGCGCAGGACTGGATGCCGCGTATTCATAGCAAAGAGGATGTGCGCGGGTTTTACCGCGACGTCGTCTTTAGCGACCGCGAGGTTTGGGTCATTGGCACGCCAGTCACTGGTTTTAT
>CAKZXZ010000080.1 GCA_937883775.1 uncultured Paracoccaceae bacterium | reverse complement strand
TGTATTGCAGCGCGAAGGTGCCGCAATAGGTGCGATTCACGATCTCGATGATCTGGCGCATGGAGGCAATCTGTAGCCCCAGCACGTTGTCGATGAAGATCGGGCGGTCCATGTCGGCTTCAGTGAAGCCGTAAGATTTGGGGTCCAGTTCAGGATGCGGGGTCTGGTCGCGCATGCCGAGCGGATCGAGGTCTGCCACAAGGTGACCCCGGATCCGGTAGGCGCGGATAATCATCAGCGCGCGGATGCTGTCGAGGACGGCGCGTTTGATCTGGTCGTCCGAGACTTCGACGCCTTTGGCTTCGGCCTGCGCCTTGATCTTGTCGCCCGCGCCTTTGGCTTCCACGGGATCGGGTGCCCATTCGCCGGTGAGGGCGGCGGTCAGGTCGTCGGCAGGCTGCGGAGGCCAGTCGCCCCGTGCCCAGGAGGGGCCGGTGGCCTCGGCCTTCACGTCAAGCTCAGTGTCGCCCATCTGGCGGAAGAACTGCTGCCACGCTTCATCGACCGCGTTGGGATCGTTGGCATAGCGCGCGTAAAGCTGTTCGAGATATTCCGCGTTATGGCCTTGCATGAAGCTGGAGGCATGGAAGATGTCGTTGGGGCTTTGTTCGGTCATTGGGGCACCTCTGTTGGGTTGGGACCGTATTTGTTGGGGCCGGGTTCTGATGCGACGAGGCATTGCCCAAAAGCTGGAGCAATGTTGGAAAGGAAGCGAACTACGCACACAACAACCCCGATTGCAGATGCGATCGTGGCGGGAAGGTAGATCATGACAAAAAGCAGTCCTGACGGTCCGTTGGCAGGATTCGGCGTCTGAAAACCGCGGTCGAGGACGGCAGAGAAGAAAGAGGTCAGTTCCCAGAGCAATATTGCGAGCGCAAAAAAACCCCACGGTAGAATCGCGTCGCGTCCTTGTTCTCCGGTGTCCTGCAGGCGGCGCGCGCCGACTGCAAAAAGAGGAAAGGCAAGTACGCCTGCCACAACCAACCACCAAATCGGGCTGATTTCCAAAGTAATCATCGCGCCCGCTCCGATAAGAGGTATCGCGACGCCGATTGGAAAGAAGTAGAAAAACTCCGACCTACTTGCGCGCCCATCAAACACGAATGCCTTCCGTAGACAGCTATTTATCGCTCGGGAAAGGGTCATGAGCGCCACCATGTCCGGCGGCATCGCCGGGCTGCGCCCGACCCTCCTCCCGGGAGGGCGCTTGCAGCACCCACCCAGGCTCGGGCGTGGCCATCTGATCCTATTTCGGCGCATCTCGCCATCTTGCTCCTCGCGCCCCGGGCTTGACCCGGGGCCTTTGGGGTGAGGTCCCGGGGCAGGCCCGGGACGGGGGTTCTTAGCCGATGGCTTTGACCACGGCTTCACCGAGGCCTGCGGGGCTTTCGGCCACCACGATGCCAGCGGCTTTCATCGCTTCGATCTTGTCCTCGGCGCCGCCTTTACCACCGGCGACGATGGCGCCTGCGTGGCCCATGCGGCGGCCCGGAGGGGCGGTGCGGCCCGCGATGAAGCCTGCGGTGGGCTTCCAGCGGCCTTTTTTCTTCTCATCAGCGAGGAACTGGGCGGCTTCTTCTTCAGCGGAGCCGCCGATCTCACCGATCATGATGATGCTCTCGGTCTCGTCATCGGCGAGGAACCATTCCAGCACGTCGATATGCTCGGTGCCTTTGATGGGGTCGCCGCCGATGCCGACGCAGGTGGACTGGCCCAAACCCACATCGGTCGTTTGCTTGACGGCCTCATAGGTCAGCGTGCCGGAACGGGACACAACACCGACGCTGCCGCGCTTGTGGATGTGGCCGGGCATGATGCCGATCTTGCAGGCGTCGGGCGTGATGACACCAGGGCAGTTCGGGCCGATCAGGGTGGAGGCGGAGCCTTCGAGCGCGCGCTGCACTTTCATCATGTCGAGCACGGGGATGCCTTCGGTGATGCAGACGATCACTTCCATTTCGGCGTCGATGGCTTCGAGAATGGAGTCGGCGGCAAAGGGGGGTGGCACGTAGATAACGGAGGCGTTGGCCTCGGTCACGGCCTTCGCCTCATGCACAGAGTTGAAGACCGGCAGATCCAGATGGGTCATGCCGCCTTTGCCGGGTGTGACACCGCCGACCATCTTGGTGCCGTAGGCAATGGCCTGTTCGGTGTGGAACGTGCCTTGGGAGCCGGTAAGGCCCTGACAGATCACTTTGGTGTTTTCGTCGATGAGGACTGCCATTTCGTGGCTCCTTTAGTTTCAAGTCTTGGCGTCAGCCGCGTTCATAATCATCAGCATGACGCTGGCAGGTTCGTTGGGACGACCCTTGCGGGTCGTTGTGACAAGGCGGTTCGGATTTGTGCCGGTGAGCCAGGCGCGCTCGGTCGTTTTGCTGATACGGGCCGGGTCGAGGGCGGTGGCATTAGGGAAGGTCGCGGCGACGTAGCGGTCCACTGCGGCGGTTTGCCCGGTGCGCGAGGCGGCAGCCACAGCGCAGACGGGCTGGGCGCCGTCGGAGGACAGCATGACGAGCGGGCGCTTGTCATCGACCGCATACATCTGCACGCGGGTTTGAGTGGCTTGCGCCGGCACCACGCGCGGGACTTGCACGTAGCTGGCCGCGCGCAGACCCGCTGGGATGCTGTCGAAAGCGTTCATCTTGGAGACGCAATGGGTGTCGAACGCCGCCACGAAGGTGCGCGGGGCCGATTTCGGCACGACATTGCTGTCTTTGATGTTGGCAAGCTCGAACATCTCAGGGGTGGTGCCTTCCCATGTGGGCGTGCAGGCCGCCGCACAGAGCAACGCGCAGGCCGAGGCCAGTCGCAAAGCAGTATGTGGGAAAGCGGCCATGCATTTTACTTCCTTAGATCCTGCGCGGCGTTGCGGGCGTGACAGGTCATCTTCGCGCTCTGTTTGATGAGGATTGCCATAAATCAAATCCCTCCCTCTTTCTTCCGATCGTAGAGGAATGCGGCAGGTGCAAAGATCAAAACAAACGCCATAAGAGAACCAAGAACAACCATCTGCCATGCAATTGCTTCGGCAAAGAAGGCCCGTTCACACGGGCAATGCATATCTTCTGGTCCAACAACCACGCATCGGCATTTGCGCAAAACCAGAATGCCATTTGCGACAAAGGCCAATGGCACAATCGCGAGCATTTGAATTATTCTGGCTATACGCTTCACACCTTACCCTTTGACCGCTTTCACGATCTTCTCGGCACCGTCTTTGAGGTTGTCGGCGGCGATCACGTCGAGGCCGGAGGTGTTTATGATCTCCTTGCCTTTTTCGACGTTTGTGCCTTCGAGGCGGACAACGAGGGGCACTTGCAGGCCGACCTCTTTGACGGCGGCAACCACGCCCTCGGCGATCACATCGCAGCGCATGATGCCGCCGAAGATGTTCACGAGGATACCTTTGACCTGCGGGTCGGAGGTGATGATCTTGAACGCCTCAGTCACTTTCTCTTTGGTCGCACCACCGCCCACGTCGAGGAAGTTGGCAGGCTCGGCACCGTAGAGCTTGATGATGTCCATCGTGGCCATGGCGAGGCCTGCGCCGTTGACCATGCAGCCGATCTCACCATCCAGAGCGATGTAGTTCAGGTCATACTTGGAGGCGGCGAGTTCCTTGGGGTCTTCCTCGGTCTCGTCGCGCAGCTCGGCGATGTCGGCGTGGCGGTAGATCGCGTTGCCGTCGAAGCTGACTTTGGCGT